>JBBEEL010000109.1:0-14235 GCA_040880785.1 Akkermansiaceae bacterium
CCATCCCCCATCCCCAATCTCCAATCTCCAATCTCAAATCCCCCCATCCCGCAAGTCGCGGCGGTAAGCCGCAGGGGGCATGCCGACGGAGGATTTAAAATTCACGGTGAGCCGTTCATTGCTCTGGAAGCCGCAGCGCTCGGCGATGGCGGCTACGGGCAGGTCGGTGGTGGTCAGCAGTTTTTTCGCCCGTTCCACCCGCTCGTGCTGGATCATCGCGAGCGGCGAGCGGCCGAGGGCTGAAAGAAACCGGCGTTCCAGCACACGGCGAGAAACGCCGGCCAGTGCCGCCCATTCCTCAACGGATAGGATGGTGGCCACGTGCGCGACGAGGCATTGCATCGCGCGCCGCACCACCGGGTCCCCCACCGCCTCGTAAGAACTCGAACCGCGGGCGATAATCTCCAAGGGCGGCACCAGCACCGGAGCATGCGGCGGATGTCCCGCTTGGATCGCCTCGATCATCTGCACGGCTTCCGCCGCGAGGCGACGCCACGGCATCCGGATGCTGGAAAGCGCCGGCCGCGCCATTTCGCAGACCGTCTCGTCGTCATTGGCGGAGATCACGCCGACGGCGAAGGGCACCTCCAACCCGACCTGCGCCGCGGCCTCAAGCACATGCCGACCGGTTGGATCGTGAGCGGTGAAGATCCCGAGCGGCGTGGACTGCGCGCCCAACCAGCCGACCATGTCCTCGGCGGGCTCCCGCCAATACTCGTCGTATTGCCGCCAATCACGAAATTCCTCCCAATACACTGGCACGCTTCCGACGACCGCCTGAAAACCCGCCAGCCGTTGCTTCGCATAATGCGCGTCGCCCCGGCCGACGAAGGCGAAGTTCTTGTAGCCCCGCGCGACCAGATGCTCGGCGGCGAGTCGGCCGACCGCCTCGTCGTCGATATCCACGCTGAAAACCCCGTCCACCGCCTCATCCGAGGGCACGAGAATGACCGGACAGCCGAGTTCCAACAACGCCTCGCCAAGCCCCGGCAGCCACTCCGTGATGATCGCGGCGGGCCGCCATTCCCGCAGACTGGCCAGCAGCAGCTCGGGCTGCCGATAGAGATCGATGATCCAAAAATCGTAGCCCATCCCGGAAAATGGCGCGAGGCCGGGCGTCAGGCGGCGCACGTTCACCGAGGATTGCACCACGGCGATGCGACGCGGGGCGGCGGCTGAGCTTGCGGAGGAGTGTCGCATTTCATCAAAAAGCTACCGGAATTTGCGGTAGCAGTGCCAGCGGATTTTCGCACAAACTCCGTTCGTTTTTAATCAATCATCCTACCGACCATCCAATGAATCATTCATTTCCCTGTGATGCCGTGGCCTACGAAGGCCCTAGTTCGAAAAACCCACTTGCCTTCAAGCACTACAACGCGAGTGCAACCGTCGCTGGCAAGTCCATGTCGGAGTGGTTCCGCTTTGGTTGCGCTTACTGGCACACGATGCGCGGGACCGGCTCCGACCCCTTCGGCGCAGGCACCGCCGCCCACCCGTGGGACGACGGCAGCGACAGCGTGGCCAACGCACAGAACCGTGCGCGCGTGTTTTTCGATTTCATGGAAAAAGTCGGCCTCGACTACTATTGCTTCCATGACCGCGACGTCGCGCCGGAATGCTCGAATCTCGCCGCGTCCAACAAGGCGCTCGACGCCGTGGCCGACGTGCTCGAGGAAGAACAAAAGCGCACCGGCAAAAAGCTCCTCTGGGGCACCGCCTGCCTCTTTTCCCATCCCCGCTACCAACAAGGCGCGGCCACCAGCCCGAATGCCCAAGTCTATGCCTATGCCGCCGCGCAGGTGAAGAAAGCCATGGAAGTCACCCACCGCCTCGGCGGCGAAGGCTACACTTTCTGGGGCGGCCGCGAGGGTTACACCACGCTGCTCAACACCAACATGAAGCGCGAGCTCGACCACCTCGCCCGCTTCCTCCACATGGCCGTGGATTATAAAAAGGAAATCGGCTTCCAAGGCCAATTCTACATCGAGCCGAAACCCCAGGAACCGATGACCCATCAATACGATTCCGACTCCGCAGCCTGCCTCAACTTCCTGCGCGAATACGATCTGTTGGAGCATTTCAAACTCAACATCGAGACCAACCACGCCACCCTCGCCGGCCACACGATGGAGCACGAACTCACCGTTGCCTTCGAGGCCGGCGCGCTCGGCAGCATCGACGCCAACATGGGCACGCCCAATGTCGGCTGGGACACCGACCAATTCCCCACCGACCTCTACCTAACCACCCACACGATGCTCGTGCTCATGAAAATGGGCGGCTTCACCACCGGCGGCCTGAATTTTGATGCCAAGCGCCGCCGCGAGTCGTGGGAACCGATCGATCTCGTCCACGCCCACATTGTCGGCATGGACGCCTTCGCCCGTGGCCTCAAGACCGCCGCCGCGATCCGCGCCGACGGCCGCTTGGATGCCTTCGTCCAACAGCGCTACAGCAGCTTCGACAGCGGCGTCGGAGCCGAGGTCGAAGGCGGCAAAACCACTCTCACCAATTTGGAAAAATACGCCCTCGCCAACGGCGAACCCAGCATCGCCAGCGGCCGTCAGGAAATGATCGAAGGGCTCTTCAACGAGTTCATCTAACCGGTGTGAACCTCGATTGTGGTTCCGGATAAATTCCGGGCGGCGGCGATTTCGGTCTTTCTTTCTGGGTGACCGGCGAGTTTCAGATTTTTCAGACAGCCTCTCAGCGGTCGAGCGCCTTGTTCGGAAAGATCGGCGACGCTTTACGGTGGCCGTCCATCAGTTTGCGCATTGCGCCCACGCGTTCGGGTTCCTCGCGGGCGAGGTCTTTGGTTTCACCAAGGTCCCGGCCAAGGTGGAACAGCATGGGTTCCTCGTTTTCTGATACTTCGTATTGCACGAGCTTCCAATCTCCCTGGCGCAGCGCCCGGCGGGTGCCTTTTTCGTGGAACTCCCAGTAGAGGAAATCATGCACGCGTTGTTCGCCCTTGCCGGTGAGCGCCGACAGATAGGAAATACCGTGGAGCTCCGCCGGGACGTCCACTCCGGCGATCTCACAGGCGGTCGGCAGAAAATCCCAGAACGCGCCGATGTGGTCGCTGGTCCCCGGCTTTGCGATGCCAGCCGGCCAATGGGCGATGGTTGGCACCCGGATACCACCCTCGAAAAGATCCCGTTTGCCGCCACGCAGTGGTCCGGAGGAGTCGAGCATCTTGGGGTTGTAGCCGCCCTCGTAATGGGATCCATTGTCGCTGGTGAAGATCAGCAAGGTATCACGTGCCACACCCTTTTCCTCGAGTGCGCCGAGCACGCGGCCCACGTAGCCGTCCATCGCCTCGACCATTGCACGGTAATGCGCGGCCGGTTTCTCAACTTTCGTGAAGTTGCCCTGAGTCGGTTTTTTTCCCTTATCGCCCGGAACGGTTCCTTCCGGACCCAGCACCGCGGCGTGAGGGATCGGATAGGAAAGCAGCAGGAAAAACGGACCCTCTGTCTCGCGGATGAACCCCTCGGCCCGGGCGGTGTATAGCTCGGCATCGTAGGACTTGCCGCTATGCAGCTGATTCCCCTCAAGCTCCACCCGTCTGACCTGGTCGTAGATGAATTTTGGATAACGTTGATGACCGTCCCTGTGGTTGGTGGTTCCGTAAAAGACGTCAAAACCTTTTTCCAACACCCGCTGCGGGTTCTGGGTATTGCCCGAGATGCAGGACTTGCCGACCATGGCCGTGCGGTAACCGGCGCGCTGCAGCAAGCTGGCCACCGTTAGATCCTCCGGGTCCGGCCGCAGTTCAAACTCGCCGTTCCCCCGCAGCCAGGTGCTCCCGGTGTCCAGGCCGGTCATCAGCGCGCTGCGCGCCGGCGCGCAGACAGTCGAGCCAGAGTAATGCTGCGTGAAGCGGATGCCCCCGGCCGCCAGCTTATCGAGGACCGGTGTTTGGGTGGTTTTCTGTCCGTAACATCCCAAATCGCCGTATCCGAGGTCGTCGGCAATGATGAAAATAATATTGGGTTTCGCTGCCGCCAGTCCCATCCCGAGAAAAAATAATAACCATGCACGCATGGGCGAAGCCAACCGTGTTCACCCCGTCCTGTCAAACTTCCGGTGGAAGGTTTTCTATCTGTGTGTCGTTCCCGGACGGTCCCGGCTACCTGGCCTATAAGATATAGGACTTATAGACCTATCCCGCCGAGTAACTCACCGCAGCGCCGCGGCCTCGACCATCCTTGCGGTGGCCAGGGCGTCGGCTTCGGCGCAGGTCGGGGCGCGGGCGGTCACCGGCGGACCCACCGGCACCGGTCGGCCGCGTTGCGGATCGATCACATGCGTGTGGCTGCCGCGAAACTGGTGCTCTGACCCGCTCCCGGCGAGCGCCTCATTGACCAGCGTCACCGGCCGATCCAGCGCGGCACCTCCCACCGTCCAACCGGTTCCACCCGGGCGCTTGCCGGACGCAAGCACATCGCCGCCGAAGTCGATGACGAAGTCCGCCCGCCCGCTCTCGCGCAGCAGTCCGCCCATCCGGTCCACGGCATAGCCTTTGGCGATGCCGGAGAAATCGAGCATCAGTCCGTCGTGCAGCTTGGTCACGCGGCGGCCTTCGAGGCGCAGATGATGGAGTCCGCAGGCCTCGCGTGCGGCGGTCACCGCGTCCGGAGCCGGCTCGCTTGGCGTTTTCCCCCGCCACGCGCCGAATCCCCACACGCGGATCAAGGCGCCGAGGGTGGGGTCGAAGCGGCCCTCGGTCCGGGCGTGAAATTTTTGTGATAGGGCGATCAATTCGGCCACGGAGTCCGGGATGTCCAGCGTGGTTCCGGCGGCCGCGCGGTTGAACTTCGCGACCCAGCTATCGTCGCGCCAAGTCGAGAGATCGCGGTCGAGCCCGGCAAGCATCGCCTGGATTTCAGGCACCATGTCATCCGCGCTTTCCACGGTTTTAATTCGATAGGTCGTCCCCATCGCCTCCCCGGTGAGGATGTGAAGGCGCTCGCGTTCCCCGCATCCACATAAGACTGAAAGAGCGGCGAGCCATGGCAGCAGTCGCGCCGTCATGGCTCGGCCGCCCCGGTTTTCACGAGAAACAAATCGATCAAGTCGCCGTCTTCCTCGGCGATGCCGACGTGGGAGCAGCTGAAGCAACGCCTGGCCATCATCAGGTGCGGGATGTTGCGCGAGTAGAAGCAGCGAAACGGGATGCAGTAAGGCTTGCTGAGCTTCATGAATATCGCGGTTGAGAGGAAATCATAGGCGCGCCGGTATCCACGTCAAGAGATCAGGGTAAGGCCGCTTGCCCGCCTTCAGGAGATCTCTGGGGCTGCGTGAAAGACCGTTAGGCAGGCCTCAACAAGTATCCCGCAATCCAGCCTTCCTCGCCTTTGGCATTCCGGCACCAGTGCCAACCGTGGATCTGGTGCAACGACTCGAGCGGGTCACCGCGTTTGATGGTTAGGACAGAGGGATCGAAGGCGGCGAGCGCTGCGAAACGGCCTTGCCCCAGGGGCTCGAGGATCTCCTCGGGGACGTAGCCGTCGTTGCCGTCGCGGTCGGTGGCCCAGACCCAGCCGGGCCAGGCGCGGTCCACCGGGCCGACGCAAATTTCATCTCCCGGCTGGAGATGGATTGGGTCGCTGTCTTTTTCCTCGTAGTCGGCGTTTGCAGTGAATTGAGCCATGGCGCAAAGAAAATCAGAGGTGGCGGAATATGCGAAGGCGCATTTAGGGCCCGGGGAGATGCTTTGAACACTTCTTTACATGATTTCCTCACTTGTGTAGAATCTAAAAGCTCTTCTCGCCGCCCATTCCAGTGTTTCGTCAGCCACATCCCCCCTATCCTGACCAGGACCTTGTTACGCGTGCCCAACAGGGCGATACGCGCGCTTTCGAAGGCCTGATCCTCAAGTATGGGGACAAGCTTTACAGTCTGGTTTATCGCATGACTTGCCACAAAGAGTGATCGGGTGGCGGCTCTAAGCCGCGGCGCACGAAATTTGCGCGAAGGGCCAGCCTGCCTCCGCTTTGAAGGGCGCAGCAGCAGGGGCAAAACGCCAGCACGAGACCGGCCCAACGAACATCTCCGTTCACCCGGCACATGCCCGTCATGGATCGTATTTTCTGCCTTGGCGGTATTTGGCTTTGCCTCCGGGGGCGGTATTCGCTGAAATCCCGCCCAGTTCATGACCAATCCCTTCCGTGAAGACCTCGTCTCCCGCTCCCGCCCGGAGCCGTGCACCCTTGTCATCTTTGGGGCCACCGGTGACCTCACGCACCGCAAGCTCATCCCGGCGCTCTACAACCTCGCGGTCGATGGCGAACTGCCGACCGGGGTGAAAATCATCGGCTTCGCCCGCCGCGACAAGTCGGACCCGGAATTTCGCGACGGCCTGAAAATCCTGAACCGCAAGGTTTCCCGCTCCGGCCACGACGAGAAGATCTGGGATACTTTCATCGAGACCGTTTCCTACCACACCTCGGAGTTCACCGACACCGAGGGCTATCGCAGCCTCGCGGAAAGGTTAGAATCCATCGACGCCGAGCACGGCGGCAAGGGCAACCGGTTGTTCTACATTGCCTCGGCGCCGGAGTTTTTCGACGAGATCCTGATCAACCTGAAAAACGCCGGTCTCAACGAGTCCAAGCCCGGTTGCTGGTCGCGCGTCATTGTGGAGAAACCGTTCGGCACCGACCTCGCCACCGCCCGCCATCTCAACGAGGTCGTCAACGCGACTTTCCAGGAAAACGACACTTACCGAATCGACCACTACCTCGGCAAGGAAACCGCGCAGAACCTGATGGTCCTGCGCTTCGCCAACTCGATTTTCGAGCCGCTTTGGAACAGCAAATACATCAGCCACATCCAGATCACCTGCTCGGAAAACCTCGGCATGGAAGGCGGCCGCGGCGGGTATTATGAAAAGTCCGGCGCGCTCCGCGACATGGTGCAAAACCACCTGCTCCAACTCCTCAGCCTCGTCGCCATGGAGCCGCCCACCGACCTCTCCGCGGATGGCGTGCGCGATGAAAAAGTAAAAGTCATCCGCTCGCTCCGGCAGTGGGATACGCCGGAAAAGGTGGCCGCCAACGTCGTCCGCGCCCAATACATTTCCGGCCATGTCGATGGCATCCCGGTGCCCGGCTACCGCGAGGAAGACCGCGTCTCGCCCGAGTCCGACACCGAGGCCTACGTCGCGGTTAGACTGCTCATCGACACCTGGCGTTGGAGCGGCGTGCCGTTTTACATCCGCATGGGCAAGCGGCTGCCGAAGAAGTCCACGGAAATTTCCATCCACTTCAAGGACGCGCCCTGCGTGCTGTTCAACGCCCTGACCGGCGGCGTTCCCGGCGGCAATGTCCTGGTCATCCGCATCCAGCCAGACGAGGGGATTTCACTCCGCATGGTCTCGAAAATCCCCGGGACCAGCCTGCGCTTGGAACCGGTGAAAATGGATTTTCACTACGCGACCAGCTTCGGCAAAGGCAGCCCGGAAGCCTACGAGCGACTCCTGCTAGACGCCATCGCCGGCGACGCCACCCTCTTCGCCCGCCGCGACGAGGTGGAGGAGGCGTGGAAATTCATCGACCACATCGAGCGCGCTTGGCACGAGTCCCCCACCCCGCCGCCGATGGCCGAGTTCGTCGCCGGCTCGTGGGGGCCGAAGGAGGCCGACGAACTCCTCCAACAGGACGGCAACGCCTGGCGCAGGCTCTAACATAAAGTAGGCGGTTTCCGGGACGCATGGCATGCGGCCAAACCTAACCGCCGAGGTAACTCATTTCCGCCTTTGGCCGGTCGCTCTGCCCGCGCTCCTCGGAGTAGCGGTCGTGGCGGCCGCGCCAGATCGACCGCACCGTTGTGGCCAGGATCTCGGTGTCTGCCTCAGCGCGGAGAATGCCGCGCAGGTCATGCCCGTCCGCGGCGAAGAGACAGGTGAAAATTTTCCCGTCTGCGGAGAGCCGCAAGCGTTGGCAATCGCGGCAAAACGGCTGGGTCACTGAGCGGATCAGCCCGATCTCCCCGGCTCCGTTGGTGTGCTGCCAATGGGCCGCGACCTCGCCGCGATACGCCGGATCGCGCGCCGCCAGCTGGAATTCCGCACCGAGGATGTCCAAAATTTCCCCTCCGGAAACCACCTCTTCGAGCTTCCACCCGTTCGTCTCGCCGACGTCCATGTATTCGATGTAGCGCAAGTCCACGCCGACGGACCTCGCCCAACGGGCCAACGGCAGGATTTCCCCTTCATTCACGCCGCGCTGGATCACCGCGTTCACCTTGACCGGCAGCCCGAAGGCTTGGGCGGAGGAAATCCCGGCCAGCACCCGCTCGACCTTCGCGCCCACACCATTCATTTTCGCAAAAATTTCCGGATCGAGAGCATCCAAGCTCACCGTCACCCGGTGCAGCCCCGCCAGCGCGAGAGCCTCCGCGTGATGCGCGAGGAGAACGCCATTGGTCGTGATGGCGATGTCCTTCACGCCCTCCACCGTCGCCAGCATCGCCACCAGGTCATCGAGCCCACGCCGCAGCAGCGGCTCGCCGCCGGTTAGACGGATTTTCTCGATCCCGAGCGGCACGAGAACTCTCACCAGCGTCACGATCTCCTCGAAGCTCAGCAATTCCTCCCGCGGCAAAAACACATGCCCCGGCCCGAACGTCTCCACCGGCATGCAGTAGCGGCAGCGGAAATTGCAACGGTCGGTCACCGAGATCCGCAAATCACGCAGCCCCCGTCCCAACAGATCCATCGGCATTTCCATCCGTGCGAGCGTGGGGGATTCCAGAAATGATCGCAACTGGAATGAGGCTTCCGTAGAGAAACTCCCGGACGCCGCCTAGCAAGGGGCGGGCTGAATCAGGGCTTCTCCCAAAGTCTTTGTTGCACTTTCCGCTCTCACCCTCAAACTCCCGCCATGGAACTCGACCTCATCGACGTTCAATTCGACCTACAAAACATCAAACCCCGTGAGCTTGAGGAAGCTTTCGAGGATCCTTTTTCTGTCCGCTTTCTGCCCGATAACGAGCGCGCGGACCGCGCCTCCCGCTACTACGGGCTTGGCCGCACCATCGCGGACCGCTACTTGTTTTTCGCCTTCTGGACGGACGGCAAGACCAACCGGGTCGTCGCCGCACGCGACATGGCGGATGCGGAACAAAAATTTTACGACCGAAAATACGCGGAATTCCGCTGAGCCCCCCGTCATCACTTTGCCCATGAATGCCATCACCCGCTGGAACGAGATCCCCGAATTTGCCGACGAGGCGGCGGAAGCCCGCTACTGGGAAACCCACGAGCTCGACGGCCGCCTGATGGCCACCTCCGTCCACGAGGCGGATTCACGCGAGTCCACGACCATCACCCTGCGCTTCGACCCGCGGATGCTTTCGAGGATCAAACGCATGGCCCGCTCCCGCTTTCTCAACTACCAGTCGATGATGAAGCAGTGGCTGGCCGAGCGGCTTGAGGACGAAATGCGCAAGCTCTAAAGCATGCGGCGGCTCCCCCCAAGCCCGAGGTTCTGGCTCGCGGCCTTCCTGCTCTGGTTCGGAGTCTTGTGGGTGCTGTCGTCGTTCGCGATCGCCGGCCCGGAGACACCGCCGGTCACGCATTTCGACAAGGTGGCGCATTTCGGCTTCTTTTTTGGCGGCAGCGGCCTGCTGACGGCCTTTTTTTACCGGCTCAATCCCGGCCAGCCGAACTGGAAGCTTCTTTTCATCGGGGTGGTCGGAGTGCTGGCAGCGGTCGGCGCGCTCGACGAGTGGCGCCAGTCCCACGTTCCGGGCCGCAGCGGCAACGACCTCGCCGACTGGCTGGCGGACGTGACGGGTGCCGTATCCGGGTGTTTCGTCTTCAAGGCGATTCATCACCGCCTGAAGTGGTTTTCATGAACCATGCGCCCGCAGGAGTCGTTTTCATCTTCACAGCGCCCGCAACCGGGAGTATGTCGTCCGGGCAATGAACATGAACCAGCTCGACCAACTGAAGCAGTATACGACCGTCGTCGCCGATACCGGGGACTTCGAATCGATGAAAATTTACCAACCGCAGGATGCCACGACCAACCCCTCGCTGATCCTGCAGGCCACCGCCAAGCCGGAATACCGCCACCTCGTCGAGCAGGCGGTGGCGGAGGTGAAGAAATCCGGCCTCAGCGGCGAGGCCCTTGTCGAGGCGGTCATCGACCGGATCCTGATTCTTTTCGGCATTGAAATTCTCAAGATCGTCCCCGGCCGGGTCTCCACCGAAGTGGACGCCCGCCTGTCGTTTGACACCGCGGCGACCATCGACAAGGCGCACCAACTCATCGCCGCCTACGAGGCGGAAGGCCACTCGCGCGACCGGATCCTGATCAAGATCGCCTCCACTTGGGAAGGCATCAAGGCGGCGGAAGTCCTTGAAAAAGAAGGCATCCACTGCAACCTCACCTTGCTTTTCTCCTTCGCCCAAGCCGTCGCCTGCGCCGAGGCCAAGGTGCAGCTCATCTCCCCTTTTGTCGGTCGCATCCTCGACTGGCACAAGGCCGCCACCGGCAAGGATTACCAGGGCGACGAGGATCCCGGCGTCATTTCCGTCCGCTCAATCTACAATTACTATAAGAAATTCGGCTACAAAACCGAAGTGATGGGCGCGTCGTTCCGCAACAAGGGGGAAATCCTCGCCCTCGCCGGCTGCGACCTCCTCACCATCAGCCCCGGGCTGCTCGGCGAGCTCCAAGCCTCCGACGAGCCGGTCACCCCCCGCCTCACCGCCGAGGAAGCCGCCGCCAGCGATCACGAGAAAATCACGCTCAACGAGAGTGATTTCCGCTTCATGCTCAACGAAGACCCGATGGCCACCGAGAAGACCGCCCACGGCATCCGCGCGTTCTCCGCGGACATCGTGAAGCTGGAGACGTTTATCAAAGGCCTGCTCTGAGCCTTCGGCGCACGGGTTATCTTCTGAAACGACGGGCTTCGCGCCACCGTCGCGTCCCTTGGCGGCGTGATTGATTGTGAAGATTCCGGGTTGCGCAGCCACGCGCTGGCCATCAGGCTGTCGCAGTTACCAAAAAGATCCACGGAGCAGCGGCGGCTATTTTTTCTGAATGATGAATAAATCCCATGGCAAACCGTCGGAAGTCGTGCAAGGGCCAGCCAGTCCCGACACCACGGAAGCTACCTTGAGTGATCCGGATGAGGACTTGCGGCTGGTGGCACTGGCGCAGAAGGGCGACACGAGCGCCTACGACGCGCTGGTGACCCGGCACCGCGGAAGGATATTTGCCATGATCCGAAACATGATTCACCAGGAAGCCGACGCATGGGACCTCTCGCAAGAGGTCTTCATCAAGGCGTGGCGCGCCCTGCCGAAATTCGAAGCGAAAGCCCGCTTTTCCACCTGGCTTTACCGCATCGCCCACAACGTCGTTTACGACTGGACGAGAAAACGGAAAATCGTGAGTGCCGGAGAATTCAACGACGAAATTTTCGAGCGGGAGCGGATCGATTCCGCCTCGTTCACCACACCATCCGGCGGCGATGCGCCGGACATGACGATGGCCCACGGCGAGCTGCGAGTGAAAATCCAGATGGCCCTTGGAAAACTTTCCGCGGAACATCGTGAAGTCGTCTTGCTGAAAGATGTCCAGGGACTTACGTATAAAGAAATCGCCGAGGCGATGTCGTGCACCCTGGGCACGGTGATGAGCCGCTTGTATTATGCACGTCAGAAACTCCAAGCATTGCTAAAAGATGAATACGAATCCCGATGAAGCAAGGCTGGCCTTGTGGCTAGACGATGAACTGGCGGGCGATGAACTCGCCACGATGGAGGCATGGGCGACGAGCCAGCCCGCACAACTCGCCGCCCGCGAGGAGACGCGCCGGTGGCGCGCGACGATGGCCGCGACCCTGCCCGCTTCCGAAGAGCCGCCGTTCCCTGATTTTTTCAACAGCCGGGTGCTGCAGTCCATCCGCGAGGAGCTGCCGCAGCCGGTGGCCGCGCAGCCGCGGAAAAGCGCGTGGAATGCTTGGCTGATGCCCGCCGCGGCTTGCGCCGGCATGGCTTTCGCTTTCCTGGCAGGGAAAAACACCCGGCCTGATACCGCGGTGGCCACCGCCGTGGAAGCCCCTAAAGCAATCGCGCTAACACTGAAGCCCGCAATTTACACGCCCGAGCAAGGGGTGAAAGCGGAGTGGTTCTCCAGCGCGGAGGCCTCGGCCACGGTCATCGTGCTGGAGGGAGTCAGCGCGTTCCCGGACAGCATGGATTTTTCGGAAACGGCTTACCTCCCCACTCGGAACGAAATCAACCTCACGGCAGGGGGCCCTACGGAAATCGTATTCAGACCGAAATGACAACCCACCGCCGCCGCTGGACCGGACTTTGCCTCGCCGCTTTCTTGGCGCTTTTGGCAGGCACCGCATACGCGGAGGACGACCCGGGAAAGGCGAAAATCGGCAAGGTGAATGTGACGGTTTATCACGCCACCAATGGAGATCCCCAAGTGGCCGGTGCGAGGGCGGGTGCCGTGGACAATCAGACCATCACCCGCTTACGGAGTGATGAACGGCTGAACTTCAAGGAATACCGTCTTCTCGGGCAGGATACACAGCCGCTCTTACGCAGTTACGAAAACTGGGCACAACCCTTGAAACCCTCGGACGAGGTGCTCGTCCGCTTTGAGGCGCGCAGCAAGCCAACCAAGAAATCGACGATTCTTGACGTGGAACTATGGCTCGGGCGGAAGAAGATTTTAAAAATGGACGCCCGCCTCGAAGGCAACCGCCCATTATTCATTCTCGGCCCGGAGTGGCGCGGCGGACGTTTGATCATTGGCGTCAGCCTTGTCCCCTAGGCAGACCCACGCTAAATTCCCCTCCATGAAACAAGTCCTCATCCTGTGGTTCGTGCTCACGGCCATCACCCAAGCCGGCTTGAAGTTTGAAAGCCTGCTTCTCGAAGTCCACGCGCCCGCGGATGCCGAGACGGTCACCGCGGACTTCAAGTTCGCCAACCAAAGCGGCAGGCCGGTTTCCATCACCAAAAGCGATTCCGGTTGCTCGTGCCTGAGCGTGCAAATTTCCGATGGAAAACTCCTCTATGCGCCACAAGAGAAAGGGCTCGTCCGCGCGACCTTCGCCATGGGGAATTTTTCCGGAACGGTGGACAAGGTCATCGCCATCTGGCTCGACCAAGATCCGGCCGACCAGCCCTCGGTGAAGCTCACCGTCCGCATCCACATCCCCGTGCTCGTCGCCCTTGAACCTAAAACACTGCGGTGGAGCACCGGCGGAGACACCGGGCCTCAGACGCTCAGAGTCACCATGGCGCAAGGCGAAATGATCCGGATTCTTAACGTCACATCCTCTTCGGAAACCTTCGGCGTCGAAACCACGACGGTCGAGGAGGGGAAAATTTATGACCTGATCGTCACGCCATCGGCCACCGACGCCCCCGTGCTCGGCATCCTCCGCATCGAGACGGACGGCAAGCTCCCCAAGCACCGCATGCAGCAGGCCTTCGCCGTGATCAGCAAACAACCGCCGGCGGAAGCAGCGATCCGGCAATGAATGTCTTTTTCCAACTCGCCGCAGTCGGCGGACTCGCAGTCGCGGCGGCCGGCACCAGCTACTGGGTCAAAGGCCCGCCCGCCCGTGCCTTCATCTGCGATCCAGCGACCCTCAAACCGGACGAAATTTGCCTCGCGCAGATTCCAAGCAACGCGTCGATCCTCTGGGTGGACGGGCGCTCGAGAACCGAATGGAAAGCAACCGGCCTAGTGGGATCCGTGCTCTGGAATCTCGACCCGGCGGAGAACAGGCTGACCTTCGAGGCGGAAACCGCGATGCGCATCATGGAAAAGCCCCGGGTCATCGTCTATTGCGGCGATGAAAACTGCGGGATCAGCCACCAAGTCGCCGGCCAAATCCGGAATCTCGGCCTCGGTGCCGAGGTTTCCATCCTCAAGGGCGGATGGCGTGCACTGGACGCAGCGGGCTTGATCCCTTGATATCGCCGGAGGGGCTGATAGGACGGTTCGGAACCGCGAAACCTTTGGGGTGGAGTGCCCGGATAGGGCTTATGAGAGCATCGCGGGCTTGGACGGCGATGGTGGCCTGAGTCATGTTGGAAATTTAATACGCCGGCCGGTTCTCCACCCGCCCATCAAGAACTAACTCAAGCGATGCCCTTTCGGAGATCCCTCAAACTCCACAAGGTCCCACTTGCGGCCGCGCCTCCGCCTTTCAGTTTCCTCGCGCCATCCTTCCGCTTGGGTC
>JBBEEL010000110.1:0-14118 GCA_040880785.1 Akkermansiaceae bacterium
GCTTTTTGCAGTCTGCAGAGCTGCCAGCTCGATCTGCCCCAACCATTACCAAGATGTTTCGAACTCTCTTCCCGCACCACCTCCTCGGGCTTATCGTCCCGGCGCTGTCGCTGTTGGTCGGCGCGGGCGCGGCGGCGGGGCAGGGGACTGCGGAGCGCCAGACCGGGCCGCGGGTGGTGGTGCCCACCGGCAATCGTCCGATTGCACCGGTGGCACCATCGGAGCGGACTCGCTACCCCTGGAAGACCTATGTGACCTGCACGGTTTTTTGGATCGGTGAGCAACCGACCAGCCGGAATCCGACACCGAACTGCAAGTCGTCGTGGGATCAAAAATGGGCGGAAAATTTTGGTGGTTGCGACGATCCCGATCCGGGGCGGCGGATCGCCGACCACACGAGCGGAGAATTCCGGCCAAAGGGGTTCATTCCCAAGCTTAATCCCTTTTACATCGCGCTGCCCTACAATGACGTCCAAGGCTGGGCTTGCCACAAGCCCGAGGCCTCACGGGTGATCCCGTGGTTTCATCGGCTGCGCCCGGCACCGGGCACGACGGTTCTCAAGGGCCGCTGGCTCCAGATTTACAACGGCAGCCGCAGTTGCTACGCCCAATGGGAAGACTGCGGGCCGTGGGTGACCGATGATTGGGAATACGTCTTTGGCGACAAGCCACCGAAGACCAAGCAGAACGGGGCCGCCGGGATCGATCTCTCGCCGGCGGTGCGCGACTATCTTGGCGTGCGCTCCGGGCAGAAGGTCCACTGGCGTTTTGTGGAAGCCGGGCAAGTGCCCCTTGGGCCGTGGAAAAAATACGGTGAGCAGGCTCCCGCAGTGCCCGATCCCAGCCTGATCGCACAGCAGCGTTATCTGGAATACCTGCGGAAACTGCGAGATGAGGAGTTCTCTAAAAAATCGCTGCAGCAGTTGCAGAATCAGTAAAGGAGGGCCGGATTTCCTCAGGGACGATGAAATTTCACGATTGGGGACAAGATGGGTTCATTCTTCTTGACTCGTTTTAGATCGAGGCATACATCCCCGCCCCCAGACGAACTTTTACCTCTGTTTTCAAATGGCCAACGCACAAGTTATTCTCAAAGAAAAAATCGAAGGCCTTGGTGCCGAAGCTGATGTCGTCAAAGTCCGTGCCGGATACGCGCGGAATTTCCTCATCCCCCAAGGCAAGGCCTTTGAAGCGAGTCGCTCGAATCTCCGCCACGTAGAGGCCCTCAAGACCGAGCGCGCCCGCCGTGAGGCTGAGGAGCTCGTTGGATTCCAAGAATTGGCCACCAAGATTTCCAAGCTAAAGCCGAAGTTCACCCTTTCCACCGGTCAAGGTGGCAAGGCCTTCGGTTCGGTGACCAGCATCGACATCCACAAGGAGCTTGAAGCCGCTGGTATCGTTATCGATCGTCACGCGATTGAGTTGGAGAAGCCGGTGAAGAAGTCCGGCAAGACCGAAGTCCAAATCCGCCTTCACCCGCAGGTGACCACCACGCTCACCATCTCGGTGGATGCGGGTGCCGAGGAGTCCGAAGCTTGATTTAAGAGGTGAATCGGGGGCTCAATCAAGTAAGAGGCAGCGTTTTACCGCCTCGCGCTTGAGTCTGAGCTCGCGCCACTCGTTGACCAGTCGGCTGGCCTCGATGATCCCGCAGCCAGCCGGAAGTAGCAGGTCCCGGCCGCTCCACCAGATGCCGCGGATGGCGACGACGGCGTCGAATTGACCGCCGTCCCAAAGCCCGAACGGCGCGCCGAACTGGCTGGGGCAGCCAAGGCGTTTCCGCCACTCCAGCAGCAGGGACAGAGTTTCTGCGGTGCGCGGCAAGGGGCCGAGTGCGGGGGTGGGATGCAGCCGTCGCAAAAGCTCGTCGGGCGTGAGGTGGGTGCCCAGGTCCAACTGGATGTGGGATAGGAAATGGACGATGCCGCCCAAGTCGAGAATTTCGCGCGAGCGGCGCTCGACTCGGCCGAGGTCCAATAATTTGGAAACCAGAGTGCGGGCGACATATTCGTGTTCGCGGATTTCCTTCTCATCGGCCGCGAAAACCTCGCTGTCCTCGCTCCTGGCAGTCCCGGCCAGCGCCATGGTTTCGAGACGCGCGCCGTCCAGTGAGAGCAGCAATTCCGGTGTGGCCCCGGCGAAGCCTTTTTGCCCGTCCACCCAGCCGTAGGTGTGGAGCGGTGCCGAGCGGCGGATCATCGCGTGGATGATCGCTGGTCCCGGGGCCTCCGAGCTGCTTCCGGTTTCCGTCACCACGGGCACGGTTTTTTCGAAAATTCCCGAGGAGATCGAAGCCATTACCTCGTGAAAAACCCGCGAGAAAGGCACGGCATCCAAGGCGTCCCACTGGCAGTCGAAGCGGGCCGGCCGCTGGAGACGCTCCGCCATTTCGCCGGTGCTCGTCCTTTCCACGCGGGTGGGCGTTTTCCACGGCCGCGGATCCTGAAGCGCGAAATCCTGCACGTAAAACGAGACCCCACTGGCAGCCGGAGCCACGGATGCCTGGAACGGGCCATGGCCGATCACCAAGGTGCCATCCCGTTTTGCCAGCCAAGCCATCGAGTCGGAGAAATTTTCCATAGGTAGCGCTGGCGGAAGGTGGGGGAGGGGAGCGGAAGCCGCAAGATTGTTGATCGATTAAAACGCGTCCTTTATTCGATAGACCTTCGGCTTTTTCCCGTCCTCGACGGTGACCTCGATCACGTCGAAACGCCACGGCAGGTCGCGCGTGCCGAGGCGCTTGAGCCAGGCGTTCGCGCCGCGCTCGATCAGGCCTGCTTGTCTCTACCCACCGCATCGAACCCGCGGATCTTGGCCCCCGCGCGCCGGGTTTTCACCTCGACGAAAAGCAGCAGTTTGCGGTCCCTCGCGACGATGTCCACCTCGCCGCGCCGCGGGCCGCGGAAATTCCGTGCAAGGATGCGGCAGCCTTGGGCGCGCAACCAGTCGGCGGCGACACGCTCGCCGTAGTTTCCCACCCACATCCGGTCACGGTCCTCGCCGTCAGCCGAACTCAAGCGGCAGGGAGAGTTGAGCAACCGGCTGAAACGAGCGACGATGGTGGCAACAAGGGCCGTGTATCCGAAGCGCTTCAAGATGGCCGTTCGTCGCATATCCCATGTGACTCGCAAAGCCGAATTGAGGGAAATCCCTGTCCATCGCCCTCATGATCCGGTCGCGGGTGACCTTGGCGATGATGCTCGCGGCCGCGATGGAGAGCGAGCGCCCGTCGCCCTTGACGATCGCGTCATAGGCAAATGGAAAATCCCGCAGCGGCAAGCCGTCGATCAGGCAATGATGTGGGTGCGGGGAAAATACCTCCGCCGCCCGCCGCATAGCCAGGTGGGTGGCCCGCAGAATGTTGATGCGGTCGATTTCCTCTCGGCTCGCCTCCGCCACCGCCCATAAAACTCGGGGATCCGTTGTCAGCCGCTCGTAAAGTTCGTCACGCTTGGCCGGGCTGATTTTCTTGGAATCGTCCAGTCCCGAACATTCGAATCCGCGGGGTAAAATCACTGCTGCCGCGGTGACCGGCCCGGCCAGTGGTCCCCGTCCGGCCTCGTCGATTCCGGCGATCCGCTCGAAGCCGCGGGCTTGGAGGGCGATTTCGAGTGACAGATCGGGCATGGGATTTCGGGTCAGAAAAAACGATCATCAAGCGGTGCCCGGCCTTCGCGGTCAGGAAATGGTTCCTGTAGTTGGCTGATGGAGCCGCTGGTCGGATTCGAACCGACGACCTATTCATTACGAATGAATTGCTCTACCCCTGAGCTACAGCGGCATTCTTGCCGGGACGCAGCCAATCAGAGAGCCGCCGCGTCCGCAAGGCGGAAATGGACTGCGGGACGGGGAGTCGGTCGGAATATCGGTTTGCGCCGCGGAGTTTGCGAGTTTAGATAATTCAAGCTGGGCAAGGGGAATTGTTTCCCTGCCTGAACCCACTGGAATCCCATGAAAATCATTCGCAAAAACCGCAACGGCGAGCGCCGCGAGACGCTGCTCAGAGAATATTTTGTCACCGCATCGCTGATCGCTCTTTTGAAACGCGTCGGCGAGGAGGCGGCGAAGGTCGCGCCACCGCGGGCCCTGTCGATGATCCCGGCGAGGATTCGTCGCTGAACTTGATGCCTGAGTGCGGAAATTGCCGATTGCGGGCGGCGGCGACTTGATGATACTCAAGAGGCTGACAATGCTTCTCCCGGTATTCCAAGACCTGATCAAGCCGCAATGGCGTGCGGTGCTCGAAGAGCTCAAGCGCGAAGGCGGGCTTCCCGTCAGCGAGCTGGCCCGCAAGGTGGATGCCAGCTACATGGCGGTGAAGCAGCACTGCGAGGAGCTCAAGAAACTGGGTTATCTCGATCGATCACGCATCCCCAGAAGCGTCGTCGGTCGGCCCGAGATTTTTTACAGCCTCAGCGCGAAGGCGGACGCCTTGTTTCCTCAGGCGGGCGCGGATTTCACCTTGGGCCTGATGGAAGAGTTGAAATCTCTCGCCGGTGAAAACATGCCGGACAAGCTGTTTTTCCAGCATTTTCAAAAACAACAGGAAGTGTGGCAGACCCTGCTGGGCAAGGTGCAAACGCTCCCCGAGAAGGCTGCCAAGCTCGCCGCGCTGCGCCAAAAAAATGGCTGCCACTTGAAATGCGCGGTGACTCCGGAGGGCGGATTGCGGATTGAAGAATACCACAATCCGTGGCAGCGGATCTTCGAGCGCTACCCGCGGGCGGTGGCGATGGAGCTGAGAATGATCGAACAACTGCTAGGCGTGCGTGTCGCCCGCCGCGAGCTGTCCGGCGGACGCGGCGGCCAGCCGCGGGTGGTGTTTGAAATCGGCTGAACCGCGCCCTGCCCGGCGGCGAAATTCCTTTCTGAATGCGGGCGGGGCTGACCGCGTCGGGAAAGCCCAACCTCACCGCCGGAAGAGCAAGCGCCTGCGCCCAAGCCCCCTGTGAAAGAGCAGCCGCGCGAAACCGAGGTGAAACCACGCGCCCAATCCTGTAGCTCGCTGCATAGAGCAGCAAAGGCAACTTGTTACGGGATCTAACGTATTGCTGGGATGATTGCCGGCAAACTTAATTTCGCTGGTCCATTTTCACCTTTGTGTCTTCGGACACGGCCATGCCCACCTCGGCGACGGGGTGGGTGAAAAGGTAACGCCAGACGTCCTCGTGGATGAATTTTCCGCTGCCATCCTTGACTGCCGCGCCCCCCGGGGTGACGGCGTTGTGGGCACGGCCGGAGTCGTTGTTCACGTCGGCGTCGCTGATCAGGCGGCGGGTGTTTCCATAGGGATGAGGGAGGGTATCGACATTCACCACGGGCCCGTATTTTTCCATGTCCATCAGCTGCCATGAGCGGCTGTAGTGGTCGGCCTTCCAGCCATCATCGAGCACGTGGGTGAAGCCGAAGTAACGGTTGCCGGGAGTGGCGGAAGGGAGTTTCTGCCAGATTTCGAACTGGTCGCGCGGGCCGGAAAACATCACGACGCGGTCCACCTTGACGTGCTTGGCCATGCGCGCGGCGGTGGTCGCGCCATGGGAGATCCCGGCGAGAATGACCTTTTCCCACTCCAAGCCTCGGCCGTCGCGGGTGAGGAATTGTTTCCAATTCCCCTGCGGGTTCTCTCGGTCGAGCCATTTCACAAACTGATAGGATCGCTCCATGATGCTGTCAGGTGGGGGGATCTTTACCGCCTTGCTATGGTCCGCGCCGGTGGCGGCCTCGAGCCGGATGTTTGAAAGGAAAAGATCGTCCCGCGGCGGCGGGCCTGAATAAAGCGTGCCGAACCAGCCGTTCGCATAGTGGGGCTGGATGGCGTGGAGCCCGTAGCTGGACACCCGCGCGAAAAGCTCACGGTTGTGGCCCATCAGCCAGATGACGAGCTTGCCTTGTGGGGGCACGCGGGTATCGACGCAGGCGCGCTGAATGTCTTGCGGTTTGCCGTCCTTGACGAAGAGAAAGCTGATTTCCGGATGCGCCTTCGCTCGCTTGTCGATCTCGCTGGCGCGGGTGCTGAGCTCGTAGAGCATGGCCTCGGGCGGCGCGGCGGAAACCGGGCTGCAAATAACGAGGAGACAGGCGGCGATGGAGCGCGGAAGGCTGGATTTTTTCATGAGGGTCCAATGAGGCTGCAGCGAGTCAGGCAGGACTTGCACCCGATCGCAAGTCCCGTGGATCGAGCGCGCCGCCGCCTGCGCCCACTCACGCGGAAACCAGCCGTGCCGACCAGCCGCCACACATTTCTCCCGCCTTGCGCATCTCCTTGGAAATAGGCCACCCTTCTTCAACGTAATCACCACCACTCCATGAAAACAATCCTACTCCTCAGCCTCCTCTCCACCCTCGCCCCGGCCGCCCCCAAGCCCCTTTTCAACGGGAAAGATCTCGCCGGCTGGGAAGGGAATACCGATTTATGGTCCGTGAAAGACGGCGCTATCGTCGGCCGCACGACCCCCGAGCAGCCCGCCTCCACGAATACTTTCCTCATCTGGAAAGGCGGCGAGCCCGCCGATTTCGAGCTCACCCTTCAGTTCAAAATGACCCCGGGCGACGCCAAAAATTATGTCAACAGCGGCATCCAGTTCCGCAGCAAGATTGTCGATCCTGAGAAATTCGTTGTCGCCGGCTACCAAGCGGATTTCGAATATGGTCCGAAATACAGCGGCATCCTTTACGAGGAAAAAGGGCGTGGCATCCTCGCCCAGCGCGGTCAGGAGGTGAAAATCACCCAAGGTGAAAAACCTGCCAAACCCGAGATCGAAGTCATGGGTGAAACCGGCAAGAGCGATGAAATCCAAGCCGCCATCAACAAGGACGGCTGGAACGAATACCGCGTCGTCGCCAAGGGCAACCACATCCAGCAGTTCATCAACGGCAAGCTCACCGTCGATGTCACCGACGAGACCGCCGAGGCGGCGAAATCCGGCGTCATCGCCTTCCAACTTCACACCGGTCCGCCGATGCAGGTGGAGTTCAAGGACATCGTCCTCACCGAGAAATAATCAAGGAGCGTGGACGTCTCGCCCAAACTATCGTGCTAGATACGAAGAGCAGGCGAACCGCAGATGAACGCAGATGAACGCAGATGAACGCAGATCTAAATCCTTTTAAATCTGTGTCTATCTGTGTCTATCTGTGTCTATCTGTGTCTATCTGTGTTCATCTGCGGTTAAAATTCTTAATCCGACAGTCCATCTGTGGTTAAATATTTCTCAAGCCGACAGTTCATCTGTCATCCGCGCCACCTCAAAAAGAAGCCCATGAACCTCAGTCCACTCCTTCTCTCCCTTCTCGCGACCGTCCTGTCCCACGGTCAAATCCCCAGCGCCCCCGGTGCGGAACTCCAGCTTGCCGCCGACGGCTACTTCGTCGCCGACATTGGAGACAAGAAAACCTACCGCTATGACATCGCCGGAAACAGCAGCCTCACCCATCGCCAGCTCTTCTGCGAGATGGGCTCCGACGGCATGACCCTCGACACCGACGGCAACCTCTACCTCACGGGTAAAGGCGTCACCGTCTTCGACAAGGACGGCAAAAAGCTCGGCGAAATACCCGTCCCCCAGGGCTGGACTGCCAACGTCACCTTCGGTGGCAAAGACATGAAAACCTTGTTCATCACCGCCATGGACTCGCTCTACACGCTTGAAATGAGCGTCCAAGGCGTCCGCTGACGCGGATAGCCCCCCATCGACATGATTTCCCCCCACCTCGTCCTCACCGGCCTCCTCGCAGTTGTCGCCGCATCGTGCGCGCCGATGGCGGAAACTCCGCTGGAACGAAATCAACGCGCGCACCATCTCACTGCCCAGATCCAGAATTCCTATCCGACGGTGGATCCCCGCGCGGCCCGTGAGTTCGCGGCGGCCGCCGTGGAAAGTTCCGCAAAACGGAGGGGTGAGTGGCAGGTCAAAACCGCGCCGTGGCTGCACAACACGCTGGTGAATACAAAAATCCGCGAGCGCGGGCTTTGCTACCAATGGGCCCAACACCTTTATGTGGATGTGGAGCACCATCTCCCCCCGACGCTGCGGATGACCTTGATCCGCACGGTGGACAATCGGTTGTTTACCGAGCATCACGCGATCAGCCTGCATGGAAAGAGTGACTCGTGGAGCAGCGGGATCCTCTTGGACGGCTGGAAAGGCGCGGGAAATCTCTGGTTCTATCCGGTCGCCGATGAGCCTGATAGATGGGAATTCGAGAGCCACGGACCCTACTTGCCGGAGCTCAACTGGCGCAGCCGTTAGTAAAATGACCGCTTAAGCCGTGACGGCGCTGCGGTCGTCGTTGAGGCCGGATTTCTCGATGAAGTAGTCGTAGCCGCCGGTGTAGCGGGTGACGGCCGCCGCGCTGTCGTCCGCGTTGCGGGTGATGTGCAAGGTGGTCTCCGCTAGGGTGCGGATGAAATGCACGTCGTGGGAAATGAAGACGAGCGTGCCTTCATAGATTTTTAGCGCGGAAACCAGCGAGTCGATCGAGAGGATGTCGAGGTGGGTGGTCGGCTCGTCCATGAGCAGGAGGTTTGGCGGATCGACAAGGAACTTGACGAGGTTGAGGCGGGATTTTTCTCCTCCTGATAGAACGCCACAGCGTTTCTCGACATCGGTGCGGCGGAAGAGGAAGGAGCCGAGGATGGAGCGGGCTTCTTCCTCGCGGAGCGTGGTGCAGGCTCCCATGACTTCTTCGAGCACGGTGTTATTCTCGTTGAGCGACTCGGCGCGGTGCTGCGAGTAGTAACCGATCTTGGTGGCGTAGCCGGGCTCGCGTTTGCCGCCGTTGATCGGGATGATGCCGGCGAGGATCTTGATGAGCGTGGACTTGCCCGCTCCGTTAGGTCCGACGAGGACGATGCGGTCGTTGCGCTCGATGGTCAGGTCGAGGTCCTTGTAAATCACCTTGTCGCCATAGGCCTGGTTGGCCTTCTCCAGCTCGATGACTTTCTGGTTGGAACGCGGCGGCTGGGGGAAATTGAACTTAAACGGCTTCCTCGGGGTGCGCGGTTTTTCGATCCGGACGAGTTTTTCCAAAGTCTTGATCCGCGACTGGACTTGCGCGGCCTTGGAGCCGACTTGGCGGAAGCGGTCGATGAATTCCTGGACGTGCTCGATTTCCTTTTGCTGATTGCGATAGGCCTGGACGTTTTGCTCGTAGCGCTTTTCCCGCTGGTCGAGGTAGGCCGAGTAGTTGCCGGTGTAGGAATTGAGCGCGGCGGCGTCGGGGTCGATCTCGATGACGGTCTCGATGATCGAGTCCATGAAGTCGCGGTCGTGGGAAATCATCAGGATGGCACCGGAGTAATTTAACAGATAGCGCTGGAGCCAGAGGAGCGAGAGCAGGTCGAGGTGGTTGGTCGGCTCGTCGAGCATCAGCAGGTCCGGCTCCATGACGAGAAGGCGGGCGAGGTGGGCGCGCATCACCCAGCCGCCGGAGTATTCGCGGGCGGGCTGGTTGAAATCCGACGACTTGAAACCGAGGCCGTGGAGGATTTTTTTCGCCTTCGGTTCGAGCTGATAGCCATTAAGGGCGGTGAACTGGTCCTGCGCGTGGGCGAACTCGGGGCTGGAGAGGTCGCCGGATTTCTCCCCCTCGCGGATCGTGCGGAGCAGGCCGATCATTTCCGGCGTCACGCCCATGGCGATTTCAATGATCGTTTCATCAGTCGGCTCGCCAGCCTCCTGCGGAAGGTAGCCGGTGATGGCGTATTCGTCGCGCTCGATGCTGCCCTCGTCCGGGCTGTCCTCGTCGAGAATCATGCGGAAGAGCGTGGACTTGCCCGCGCCGTTGGGGCCGACGAGGGCGACGCGCTCGCCCCAGTTGATGGACATTTCGGCTTCGCGGAGGAGGGTGCGACCGCCGAGGGTCTTGGAAAGCTTGTGAATCGTAAGCACGCGGGGGATGTAAATCAGGATGGGGCCCGGGGCAAGGATTTCGGCCGGAAGCTGAAAATCCTAATGAAACCCTAAGGAATTATCCGCTATTGGCCTTGACGAGGCCCGTATCCGGAAGGCTTTATTGCGCATCTTACTAACCCGCATGCGACTTACAATTACTTCCTCCCTCCTCAAACTGCGCGGTTTGGGGCAACTGGCCACCCTCGCCGCTCTCGCCGTTGTTTCTTTGGCAGGTCATTTGCAGGCGCAGGATTTTGAAGGCAAAAACATCGCCGAGGTGGCCATCCGTTATAGCGGCACGAAGACGGTGGACGAGGCCCGCTTGCGGGACCTCATGACCTCGCGGGCCGGCATGCCATATCGCTCGGAGAATTTGGACAATGACATCAAGGCGCTTTACGAATCGGGCCTGGTGGATGACGTCCGTTTCCTCGCGGAGCCGGTAAACGACAGCGTGCGCTTGATCGCCGAAGTGACCACTCGGCCGGGTCTCGGTGGCGTGGGCTTCGTCGGCAACACAATTTTCACCGACCAGAAGCTGGCAAGGGAATCCAAGCTGGAGGCGGGTGGTGCCTTGAGCGACGCACAAATTCTCGAGGCGCGCCGCAACATTGAGGCTTATTACCAAGGTTATGGTTATCCCGACGTGACGGTGACGCACCGCACGCAACCAACGGGGCAGCCTGGTCTCTCAGATTTGATTTTCGTCATCGATGAGGGCACGAAAAGCATGGTCCGCAAGATCCGTTTCGAGGGGAACCGTGCGTTCACCGATCCCGAACTGCGCAAGGAAATGGAAGTGAAGGAAACCGGCTGGTTTTCCTGGCTGACCAAGTCCGGGCGCTTCGACTCGGAGCAGTTGGACAAGGACCTCGATTCGATTCTTGATTACTACCGGAGCCGTGGCTACCTCCGCGCAAGCAGCCCGGGCATCCGCCGCGAGCCGGTGGCTGACGGCCGGGTGGATTTAATCATCCCGCTCAACGAGGGCGAGCGCTACACAGTCACCGGCGTCGGCTTCGGGCCAATGAAGATTTTCACGCCCGAGGAACTCTATCCCGCGCTGACCCTGATGGGCGACCAAGCCTATTCATCCACCAAAATGCGGGCCGACATCACGATGATCCGCAGCTACTATGGATCCCGTGGCTACGCCGACGCGTTGGTGACTCCCGACATCCGCGACGCCGGTCCTAACCAGGTGAGCATCACCTACCGCATCACTGAAGGGGCGCGCTTCCGCGTGGGACGAGTCAACATCGAGGGCAACACCAAGACCAAGGATAAGGTGATCCGCCGCGAAATCCCCCTCAAGCCGGGTGACATGTTCAATACCGTCGAGCTGGAAACCACCAAGGCGCGTTTGCAGAACCTGCAATACTTCAACGAGGTGCAGGCGACCGGTTCGCCCGGTGGAGCCGGTTACCGCGACGTGAATATCCTCGTCGAGGAAAAGGCGACGGGCTCGGTGGGCGTGGGTCTCGGTTTCAGCTCCATTGACAGCATCGTGGGTTTTGTGACGCTTGAGCAATCGAACTTCGATTTGTTCAACCCCTGGAATTTCACGGGTGGTGGCCAGCGCTTCGGAATGAACCTGCGGGCCGGTTCGGAACGCTCCGAGTTCAGCATCTCGCTAGTCGAGCCTTGGTTCATGGACCAGCAGCTGGCCCTCGGCGGCGAGTTGTTCTTCAAGCAGTCCACCTACTTCAGCGATTTCTACGAGCAAACGAATGTGGGTGGGGCGATTTCCCTCAGGAAGCCCTTGGGGCCTAAGAGTTCGATCCGGGGTGAGTATCGGCTTGAGCAAGTCGAGATTGATTCCGACGTGACCGCTACTTCCTATGGCGGACAGGGCGCGCAGTCGCAGCTTTCCCAGGAAAATATCGGCGGCGAGTTTCTGCGCAGCGCGGTCGGCTTGAACTATATTTATGACAGCCGCGACAGTGTGATTACGGCGCGTTCCGGCCATCGCTTCGACATCGGCGCAACCTTGGCGGGCGGGATTTTCGGCGGGGATGTAGATACCTTCACTGTCTCCGCACAGGGTCAGAAATATTGGAACCTGAAGTGGGATTCGATTTTCTCAGTCAGCGGTGAACTCGCCTTCGTGGACAGCGTGAACGGCGGGGATATCCCGATGTTTGAGCGCATGTTCCTGGGTGGCGGACGCACGTTGCGGGGCTTTGAGTTCCGGGACATCGGGCCGCGTGACACCGGATTTACCAATGAGGTGTTCGGCGGCAATTCGCTCGGCTTTGTCTCGCTGGAATACACCGTGCCGATCATCGAGACGCTGCGCGTCGCGGTATTTTACGACGCGGGATTCGTCAACCCGGGAAGCTGGGATCTCAGCCCGAACGATATTTACACCGACGTGGGCCTCGGCATCCGCCTGAAACTGCCAATCAGCCCACTGCCACTCGCTTTGGACTACGCCATTCCGCTGACCTCGCCCGACGAACGCGCGGACAAGGGCGGCCAGTTCAACTTCTCGCTCCAGTCCAGCTTCTAACGAAAAAAGGAGCGGTTTCTAAGCGGCCTTTGGGCTTGCTCCCGAAGGCCGCTTTGTGGGGCTCCTTTACTTAAAGAGAGCCTCAAAAAACACCCGGGCCGTCAGCTCGCTGCCTTCCGCGGAGGGATGGCTGCCATCTTCCACGAACAAAGCGTGCCCGCGGCTGGCCAGAAATTCCCGCTCCCAAGCGTCGCCTACTGGCACCACCAGCATGCCGCCGACACTGCGGGCGGCGGACTGATAGCCGACCCGAAGGCGGTGGGTCATGGCGCGGAAATCATCGTTCGGGAGCTTCGGGTCGCCATCGCGGCGGCCCCATGTTTGGTAGAGTAGCGGCACCGCCCCCTGCTGCCGGACCTCCGCCACCAGCAGCCGCAGCGGCGCGGACATCTCCTTGCCGCGCCGCCTTTCCGGCAGCGCGGGGATCAGGCTTTGCTCTTGGATGACCACCACATCCCAGCGCCCATCGCGGATTTTCCTCAGTGTCCCCTCGTTCGCGGCGTGTTGTGCCAGCGTCCATCCGCCATAGGTTGAGTGACCGACACGGACGGTTTTCCCGCGCCCGGCAGCCAGTTTTTTGAACGTCTGCGGTAGCGCGAAACTATAACTGTTTCCCACGAACAAAACCGCCGGCTCCGGCGTGGCCGCGATCCGCTCCGCAAGCTCGCGCCCGGGATCGGCCACGACTTGCGGTGCCCTCGAGGCACACGAGCCCAAGCCGAGAATCCCTAGCAGGCCGCTGATTTTCATCATGAGGGTAAGGGTGGATTTCAAGCGCGAGGGTGGGCGGAATCGTAGGCCCGTTTGAGGCGTTCCTTGGTGACGTGGGTATAAATTTGAGTGGTGGAAAGCGAGGCATGACCCAGCAACGCCTGCACGCTGCGCAAATCCGCCCCGGCATCCAGCAAATGCGTGGCGAAACTATGGCGCAGCTTGTGCGGGCTGATCGCAAACGGAATGCTGCTGAGCTTCAAGTATTTCTTCAACAACTGATCGACCGCCTGCTGGGTGATCCGGCGCAGGCGCGTGCTCAGAAACAAGGGGCCCGAGGTCACCGCCGCCGCCTGGCGGTAGCGCTGGATCGCGCTTAAGGCCGGCCCGCCGACCGGCACGATCCGCTCCTTGGAGCCTTTTCCCATCACCTTGACCGTCTCGCCGATGAAATCGACATGCTTCACATCCAGCGCCAGTAACTCGGAAATCCGCAGCCCGCAGGAGTAAAACAGCTCGAGGATCGCGGTGTCCCGGAGCGGCAGCCAGGGTGGTGATTTTTTGTCCACGGGATACTGCAGCGGCATTCCGAGCAGCTCGTCGATCTGTGAGATCGTCAGCGTCACCGGCAGTCCGCGCTCCGGTTTTGGCAGTTGCACTTCTGCCACCGGGCTGTGCGCCAGGCCGCGGCGAAGCACCAGAAACTTGTAAAACGAGCGCAGCGCCGCAAAGCGCAACCGGATGGTCGCCCGCGCAAAGCCCTGCTTCATCAGCTCGAACAGATAGTCGCGGAAGTCGTCCGCCACCGCCGCCCGCCAGCCAGAAAACGCCTCGCCCCGCCACCGCTGGTAAGCCGCAAGTGCGTCGCGGTAATTCGCCAGCGTCCGCGGGGAAGCGCTTTTCTCCGTGGCTTGGAAATCAAAGAACGCGAGTTCGTCGGGGTCAGTCATCGCGCGGGATTCTTAGGTTTAAACATCCTGAATTCGAGGGAAATCCCATGAT
>JBBEEL010000111.1:0-14012 GCA_040880785.1 Akkermansiaceae bacterium
AATTAACAAAATCCCTCTTTATCTGCGTTCATCTGTGTTCATCTGCGGTTAAAAAATTCTTAAACCGACAGGATTGGGCAGGATGCCCAGAGCCTATTTAAGCACCAAAAACCCCTGAAATTTCTCCCATGCACCCCTTCCTGACACCCGAATTCCACGTCCGCTGGTCCACACTCGTCCCCGACGCCATCGAGCCGGACATCCGCCACGCGCTCGATCGCGCCAAGCAAAATATCGAGCTCATTTGCAGCCAGGATCGCGCGACCGCCACCTACGCCAGCACCTTCCTCGCACTCGAAAAAGCCACTGAGGAACTGGATCGTGGTTGGGGCCGCCTCAACCACCTCGACTCCGTCAACGACTTCCCTGCCCAACGGAAAGCGCTCAATAAGATGCTTCCCGCCGTCACCGATTTCTTCTCCTCCATCGCCCTCAACGACCGCCTCTGGGCCGCCATCAAGGCGGTTGGAGAAAGCGCGGAGATCCCCGCGCTCGATCCCGTGAGGCAACGCTTCGTTCAGGAAACCCTTGCGGATTTCCGCAACTCGGGTGCCGACCTCCCACCGGAGCAAAAACAACGCATCGCCACCATCGAGGCGGAGCTTTCGAAAATCACCAAAGAGTATTCCGAGCACGTCCTTGACTCCACCAACGCCTGGGAGCTCGTCATCACCGATGAAGCCAAACTCGAGGGGCTGCCGGATTCCGCTAAGGCCGGAGCGGCCGCCAACGCCCGTGCCAAGGGCATTGCCACCGACGCGCAGCCGGCGTGGCGCTTCACCCTCCAGTTTCCGTCCATGTATCCGCTCATGCAGCACCTGCATGACGACGCCATCCGCCGCCAAGTCTGGGAAGCCTCGTCGCAAGTCGGTGCCACCGGCGAGTTCGACAACACGGCCCTAGTCTGGCGCATCCTCGAACTCCGCCACGAAAAGGCGGAAATCCTCGGGCACGCCCACTTCGCCGACCTCACGCTGCTCCGCCGGATGGCGAAAACCGGTCGCACCGCACTTGCCTTCGTCAACACGCTCCACACTCGGATCCAACCGATCTTCCTCGCGGAATACAAACAGCTCGCACAGTTCAAGGCGGCGAAAACCGGTCAGCCGGTGGATCTCCTCGAGCCATGGGAAATCGCCTACTGGGCGGAAAAACAACGCCAGGAAAACTACAATTTCGACGAGGAGGCGCTGCGTCCTTATTTCCCCGTCACCGGCGTGATGGCGGGCATGTTTGAAATCGCCTCGCGCATTTTTGGCATCACCATCCGCCAGCTGGAATGCGTCTGGCACGAGCCCGGCAGGAGACCGGAATCCCTGCCGACCGACCTCGCCGAAGTCTGGCATCCCGAATGTGCGTTTTATGAAATCCATGACTCGGAAACCGGTGCCCACCTCGGCTCCTTCTACGCCGACTGGCACCCGCGCGAGTCCAAGCGCGGCGGCGCCTGGATGAACTCACTCCACACCGGCGGCCTCGGCGAGCCGCACCTCGGACTGATCATCGGCAACATGAGCCCGCCAGTCGATGGCAAGCCCGCGCTGCTCACCCACCGCGAGGTGGAAACGATTTTTCATGAGTTCGGCCACCTGCTCCACGGCCTGCTGAGCGAGGTCCCGGTGAGATCCCTCGCCGGCACCAACGTCCCTTGGGATTTCGTTGAGCTCCCCTCGCAGATCATGGAAAATTTCTGTTGGGACCGCGAGTCGCTCGACCTTTTCGCCCGTCACGTCGAAACCGACGCCCCTATTCCGGAGGATCTGTTCGTCAAGCTCATCGCCGCGAAAAACTATCTCAGCGCCTCAGGTTTCATGCGCCAACTCGCCTTCGCCAAGCTCGATCTCGAGCTGCACACGCGACTCGCGGATTTTCTTGGCAAAGATCTCGATGCGGTGGAGCGCGAGGTCCTCGCCGAATATCTCGCGCCGCTGAACACCCCGACACCCTCCATGATGCGGCGCTTCAACCACCTCTTCAGCAGCCCCACCGGCTACGCCGCCGGCTACTATTCCTACAAATGGGCGGAGGTGCTCGACGCCGACGCCTTCACCCGTTTCCAACAAGAGGGCGTGCTCAACACCGCCACCGGCCTCGCCTTCCGAGAACACATTCTCAGCAAGGGCAACTCGGCCCCAGCCGACGAGCTCTTCCGCCGCTTCATGGGCCGTGATCCCGATCAGGAACCGCTACTGGTCCGCGCCGGTCTTGCCGCGCCACGTGACCCAAGCACCCTGTAAATCCCCTTGGAATAACTTGCTCTCGGTCGCTGGTCGCGCCGCAGGCGCCACCCGGGGAATGGTCTCTCCGAGCCGTCCCTGGCAGATGCGACGCCCCTGCGCCGCGCCAAGCACCCGGCGGGGACCGACCTCCGGGCGGTCCGGTGCGTGAGGGGTGAATGGGAGGCGAATGAAAAAGCCGCGGCGAATCCGCATTCACCCAATCATTCGCCCCCCACGCGCCGGACGGCTTGGAGAGGCCGTCCCTGCCCGCGCGCCTGCGGCGCGAAAGGCGGCGCGAAAGGCTACGCCCCTGCGCTCTGCAGGACGATCCACACTAGCGCTCGACTCCGCGCGTTCCCCGTGCTCAGAATTTCCGCCATGAAACCTCGCTTCAATCCTCCGCATGCCACGCAGAACAAGCAGGCCCGGGAGAACCGCCACGTCCAGACGGTGGAAACCCTCGTGCCCTCGCTTGATGAGGACGACGTGCTCGCGATCGTGGCGCAGCAGGCGACGCCCTTCGTGCTGATTCTCGACTGCGTGCAGGACCCGCACAACCTCGGGGCCATCCTGCGCACGGCGGACGCGGCGGGCGTGCATGTCGTCGTCGCGCCGAAGGACAAGGCCGTCGGCATCACCGAGACGGTGCGGCGGGTTTCCGTCGGCGCGGCGGACCACGTGCCCTTCGCGCAGGTCACCAACCTGGCGCGGACGATGGAGAAACTCAAGGCGGCTGGGCTGTGGCTCGTCGGCACCTCCGACCATGCGAAATCCAAGTCCATCTACGAGCTCGACCTCAAGGGGCCGCTCGCGCTGGTGCTCGGTGCGGAGGAAAAAGGCATGCGCCGCCTGACCGAGGAAAACTGCGATTTCCTCGCCTCCATCCCGATGGCCGGCAAGGTCGAGTGCCTCAACGTGTCGGTGGCCACCGGCGTTTGCCTGTTCGAGGCGGTGCGGCAGCGCCGGCCCGCGGGTGCGTGAACCGGTGCGGGTGCTGTCTGATCTCCACCTCGGGCACAAGGTTTCGCGAATCGAGAACGTCGCCGCGCTGCGTCCGCTCCTCGCCGGGGCGGGGACGGTGATTTTCAACGGCGACACCTGGCAGGAGCTGGCCAAGCCGTTTTACCAACGGTCGCAGTCGATGCTTGGCGAGTTGAAAGAACTTTGCCGCGAGGAGGGCGTCGAGACGGTTTTTCTAGCAGGAAACCACGATCCTGGGTGGCCCGGGCCCGGCTGGACGAGCCTCGCTGGCGGGCGGATCGTCATCACCCATGGCGACGCGCTGCTGTTTGCGAGTTCGCCGTGGAAGCGGGAAATCCTCGAAAACGACGCGCGCATCCGGGAAATCTGGCACCAGCACCCCCGCGCGGATTACGACTTGGAGGAGCGTTTGGCGGTGGCGCGGGAAGTCGCTACCGTCCTGTGTTCGGTGGAGCACCCGACCGGCCGGATTTTCTTCCAACGCGCTTGGGACGCGATCATGCCGCCGCGGCGGGCCCTCAAGATGCTTGATGCTTGGGCGACCCAAGGCCGCGCGGGCGCCGCGTTCTGCGAGAGTTATTTTCCGCAGGCGGAGATCCTCGTGATCGGGCATTTTCACTGGCAAGGCAGTTGGTTGAGGAATGGTCGGCGGGTGCTCAATACCGGCTCGTTCATGGCACCGGGCCGCGCGCACTGGGTGGAGTGGAACGAGGGCTGGTTGAGCCGCGGAGTGATCGACGAATCGCCCGAGATTTGCCACAAGGGGGAAACACTCGAGGTTTGGCGCTTCTGAATTCCCGGGACGATCCGCCGGGCGGGAGCGGGCCGCCACCGGTCAATAGACGTCGCGCAGGTAGCGCTTTTCTTTCTTGAGAAGGGAGATGAATGCCGCGGCCTCCTCGGGCGGCAGGGTGCCATTGGTTTCGGCGATTTGGAGCAGTGCCTGGTCCACATCCTTGGCCATCCGCGAGGCGTCGCCGCAGACGTAGAAAGCGGCCCCGGCTTGCAGCCAGGCCCAAAGCTCCGCGCCGTTTTGCAGCATGAGGTGCTGGACGTAGAGTTTTTCCTGCTGGTCGCGCGACCATGCCAGATCGAGCCGGGTCAGGGTGCCGTCGGCTTGGAAGGCCTCGAGTTCCTCGCGGTAGAGAAAATCGGTGGCGCTGTGCGGGTTGCCGAAAAACAACCAGTTTTTGCCCGGTGCGGCAGTGACCTTCCGCTCTTCGAGAAACGCGCGGAACGGCGCGATGCCGGTGCCGGGGCCGACCATGATCACATCGCGGCCGCCATCGGCGGGAAGGCGGAAAGCGTTGTTGCTGTGCACGTAAACGCGGGGCTTCACCTCGGGCGTCAGGCGGTCGGCGAGGAAGGTGGAGCAAATCCCGCCCCGTTTCCGGCCAAAGGTGTCATAGCGGACGATGCCGACGCAGAGGTGGACTTCTCCCGGATGCGCGCGCGGGCTCGAGGCAATCGAATACAGCCGCGGTTGGAGTTTTTTCAGAATCGATACAAACTCCTCCGCATCGCTGAAATCCGCCGGGTGATCGACGACGAGATCGATCAAATCGCGACCCCAACTGAAGTCGTCGTAAGCTTTCTTGTCATCCGCCTGCACCAGCGAGCGGAGAAAGGGCGAGCCGCTCCTGGCCTGCCACTTTTGGATGATCGATTTATTGATCGAGCCGATGTCATAGTGGTGGATGAGGGCGTCGCGCAGCGAAACCTCGCCGCCGCCGGGGGCGGGAACTTCACCCGCCCGGAAGGGCAGGTTGGCGATGATCTCGTCGACGATGGCCGGTGGATTGAGCGGATAGACGCCGAGCGCGTCGCCCACCTGATAGGTGACATCCGAGTTCGCGAGCGAGAGGGCGACCTGATGGGTTTGTTTCGCGCCGGGGCCGTTGAGGTTCCGGTTATCGACGACCGTGGCGGGGAACGGATTGTTTTTTGAGGTGCCGGTCTCGACCGGTTCTTGTGGCTCAAGGCCGCCGGAGGGGATGCCGACGCCGGCCGGGGCGAGGACGGTCAACACCCCGGTGGACCAGCGGGCGTAGGGCTCATCCGGATCCACATCGACATCCACCCGGTCAAAAATCCGTTGGGCGCCGAGTCCGGCCAAGCGGGTGTCAAACTCGATGCCGCACTTGCAATAGTCCGGGTAGCTGCTGTCGCCCAGCGCGAGCACGGAATAAGAGACTCCGGCGAGGGGCGGGGCCGCCTCGCTCAGCAGCCACGCGTGGAGGTCGGCGGCGCTGTCCGGCGGCTCGCCGTCGCCGTAGGTGGAGGTGATGACGAGCAGGTTTTGCTCCACGGGCAGGCGCGTCCGGTCGTAGCTGGCCATGTCATGCAGCTCGGCTGCGAAATTGCCTTTTTTCAGCGTTTTGACCAATTTTTTGGCGAGGCCTTCGGCGGTGCCCGTCTGGGAGCCGTAGAGCACGGTGACCGGCACGGAGGGTGTGCCGGGGGCGGTGGTCTGGTTCCCCGGGGCGAGCGCCTTGGAGAGAAAATCGTTTAGCCAGGCGCGTTGCTCTGCGGTAAAAGGGGCATCGTTAGGAAGTTGGATCGGGAATACCATTGCTCGGAGAGTCGGCCACAGCCAGACCGCGGAAACTGCGCTTGGGCTGCGGCGGATTCAAGCCCGTTCCATGCCAATTTCGGCACCGAATCCGTTCAGGAATATTTCAGGTCCTTGGACGGGTCCAGTTCGTAATCCAGCGTGAGGCGTTCGCGTGTCACGGGCCTGATCGTTTTTTCCATCAGTTTGATATAGAAGGCGTTATTGAGTGTTGCCCGGAGTTTTTCCAAGGAATCCACTTCGATGGAAAAGTAAAACTGCCATGGCGATTCCGGGTCGAGGTTCCGCCCGGAGCGCACGCTGAGAACCTCCGGGATTTTCAGTAGCAGACTGCGGCTGGTCCGCACCAGTTCTTCCACGGCGGACTTGTCCACTCCGGGGTGGAGTTCGATATAGATGATGTGGTGGATCATCTGCGGGGCGCTCTCATGAATTCCAGTTCAGCGCGCCTTTCTTCAAGGCGTAAACGTAAGCGAACACCAGAATTCCGGCAAATCCAGCCATACTTGCCAGCGCGGTCGGCCCGTGGTGGACTGAAAGATCGCGGAACTGCACCGCCCATGGATACATGAACACCACCTCGATGTCGAAAATGACGAACAGCATGGCGACCAGGTAAAATTTGATCGAGAAGCGGGGAGCGCCCTCACCGATCGGCAACATCCCGCATTCGTAGGGGCTGTCTTTGGTTGCGTTCCGCTTGCCGGAGCGGCCGAATACGACGCTCAGCGTGAGTGTGACGACAGCGAATCCAATCGCGATGAGCACTTGGAACAGGACGGGAAGATAATCGTTTGGCATGGGGCAGCGGGCTGACGCAGCGGTCTTAGGGGTGCGGGAGGGAGATGGGTAGAAAAAAAACCCGCGCCCTTGTCAGGCGCGGGCTTTGAGAACTCGCCGATTCACGCTTCTTCAGCCGCCGCGGCATCTTGTGCCGCCGCGTAGGCGCTGGACGCCTCATGCACCCTGGAGGTGCCCTTGTATTCCTTGCCGATTTTCTCGACAAGGCCGCGGGTCACCAGGTTCTGCAGCTTTTCATAAGCTCGCAGCCGGAGCATTTCCTCGCCACCGCTGACGGCATTGCGTACTTTCAAGTTTGCAAAAACGCGCTCGAAAAGGTCATTGAAACCGAATACTTTCTTTTCAGAAAGGACGTTGCAAAGCTCATCAGTAACATGGTCCGGAAGACGGCGTGAGAATCGGGTACGTTTCGTAGTAATTGCCATAACGAAGCAACACTACACGCTCCAACTAGAAAAGCGACTCAAAAAATCAGCGATTGATTGCAAACGGGGCTAAATCGTCGAGCCATCCTCACATTCAGGGTCGTTTGGGAAATAAGGTGGTGCCGTTGTCGAATGGCTGCTTGACAGCGCGGATTTTTCCTACACATTCCGCGTCCCGTCGCGTCGGTAACGTGACGGCCACCCTACTGCCAGCCATGAAAAAGGATCTTCATCCGAAATACAATCCGGTCGTCTTCGTGGACATGACCACCGGCAAGCGTTTCATCACCCGCTCGACCAAGACTTCCGAGAAAAAGGAAATCATCGACGGCGTGGAACACAGTCTCATCTCGATCGGTATCACGTCCGATTCCCACCCCTTCTTCACCGGACTGGCCCAGTTCGTTGACACCGAAGGACGGATCGACAAGTTCCAAAAGCGCTTCGGTGCCGTCCGTCGCGTTGGGAAGCCGAAAACCGACTGATCCAGTCATTCCCAATTTCACTCAAAACGCCCGCTTGCCTTATGCAGGTGGGCGTTTTGTTTTTACAAGCGGGTGCCGCCGCGGCCTTACTGTCAGGGATTTTTGATTCCAAGCATGGCCGAGGAAGACGACAGACCGGATGAGCGGACCGCGTGGGCGGAGGCGCTGCGTGGGTTCATTGGAGACACGCGGGCGAATTCCGGCCGGATCATGCAGAGTTACGTGCTGTCGCCGCTTGCCGCGTTCCGCAAGTTTTTGATCTGCCTGGCGGTGGCGGGGGCGGTGGCTTGGCTGCCGGACTGGCCGGGTCTGGAGCCCGCGGCGCAGCGCTCGTTGTTCGTCCTGATACTCGCGGCGGCGTTGTGGATCAGCGAGGCCATCCCGGCCTATGCCGTCTCGGTGCTGGTGATCGCGCTCCAAATCGCCCTGCTCGGGCAGCCCGGCGGCGTGTTCTCCGAGGGCCCGGACGACTGGGAGATTTTCATTCGTCCGTGGGCGGACCCCTTGCTGTGGTTATTTTTTGGCGGCTTCGTGATGGGTGCCGGCGCGGTCAAGACCGGGCTGGACCGGCAGGTCGCGGTGCGGGTGCTCACCCGGATCCCGCCGCGGCCCGGCTGGATCCTATTCGCTGTCATGGGGATCACGATGATGTTCTCGATGTTTATGTCCAACACCGCCACCTCGGTGATGATGGTCGCAGTGCTGGGGCCGTTGTTGGTCTCCTTTGCCAAAGAGGATCCCTTCGGGCGGGGCCTGCTTCTCGGCGTGGCTTTTGCCGCCAGCCTTGGCGGGATGGGCAGCATCATCGGCTCCCCGCCCAATGCCATCGCCGCGGGTGCCCTAGGGCGGGACACCATCACCTTCGCCACCTGGATGGGGGCCGGGCTGCCGGTGGCACTGGTATTGGCCGGGATCATTTGGACTTACTTGTGGCTCCGCTATCCGAGCCAGCAGCTGCGGATTGATTTCGAGCCGCTGCGGCGGGCTGCGGCGGAGAAGGCGGATGTGCCGGCCTGGCATCTGGTTTTCGTGGTGATTGTGTTCATCGTGACGATCGGCCTGTGGCTGACCAGTGCCCTGCACGGCATTCCCTCGACGGTGGTTTCCTTCCTCCCGATCACGGCATTTTCGGTGGGAAGGATTTTGGAGGCGAGTGATGTGCGGAAACTGCCTTGGGATATCCTGCTCTTGTTGGCGGGTGGCTTGTCGCTGGGCGTGGGGATCCGGGAAACCGGGCTGGCCGGTTGGATCGTGGACCTCGTCCCGCTGGGACAACTGCCGGCGCTCGGGGTGGCCCTGGTTTTCGCCTACCTCGCACTTTGGCTGTCTAACTTCATGAGCAACACCGCTGCAGCGAACATTCTGGTGCCGGTGGCCATCACCTTTGCCGCGGCGGAGGGCGGGGGGCAGACCCTCTTGGTCGTGCCCATCGCCCTGGCGGCCTCAGCGGCGATGCTGCTGCCCATTTCAACGCCGCCGAACGCGATTGTTTACGGCCAGGGCAGGCACTCCATGAAGGACTTCACCGTGGTCGGCGTGATGATGGGCCTGATCGCCCCTCCCTTGGTGGTGCTGTGGTGCTGGTGGTATTTCCTTTGACAAGCGGGCATGTGGCGAATTGCTTGCAAGGAATCGCAAATTCGGTTGGTTTTCATCCCCAGCGAATCCAAGCGGATCTCTCTGAAAACGACCCGATGAAAAATTCCATCCCAACTTCGATGACACCCGTGGCGACCGCATTCGCTGTCCTCGCCCTCGCCGCCTCCAGCATCGCCAGCCTCGGCCAGGAAGATATGAGTCACCCCGTAATCACCACCGAGACGCGCAAGGGCGACGACGGCAAGGACGTGCTCTACATGTTCATCGACGGTGTCAAGGTCCACGAGACCGACACCTCCAAGGAGCCGCTTCCGCCGGTGGTCGCCCCGGGAGCCCCTGCCGGATTTTTCGCCCCGCCCGCGGATGCCATCGTGCTGTTCAACGGCAGTGAAACGGCGCTGCAACAAAACTGGACCGACACCAAGGGCAATCCGAGTGAATGGAATGTGGTCGATGGCGCGCTCGAGTCGGTGAAAAAAGCCGGCTACATCCAGACCAAGCAGCATTTCGGCTCCTGTCAGCTCCACGTCGAGTGGGCGGCGCCAGCCAAGGTGGACGGCGCCGGCCAGGGCCGCGGCAACAGCGGGGTTTTCCTGATGAACAACTACGAGGTGCAGGTGCTCGACAGCTTTGAAAACGTGACCTACGCCGATGGGCAGGCCGGCGCGCTTTACGGCCGGAGCAAGCCCTTGGTCAATGCTTCACGTCCGCCCGGCGAGTGGCAGAGTTACGACATCATTTTCCACCGCCCGCTTTTTGACGAGGCCGGCAAGGTCACCCGTCGGGCGACGTTTACCGTGCTTCATAACGGCGTGCTCATCCAGGATCACGTCGTCCTCAGCGGCGGAACCGGCTGGATGGGCCCACACGCGGCATCAGAATACAAGGCGCACCCCGACAAGCTCCCCATCGCCCTGCAGGATCACGGCAATCCAGTGCGCTTCCGCAACATCTGGATCCGCGAACTGGAAGACTGAATGGTCGTTTTGCTTGGCGGCCGGGGCATCCCACGCTTTGCTCGCCCCGTGCTCGCCAAACGAATCATCCCCTGCCTCGACGTCACCGCCGGCCGCGTGGTCAAGGGCGTCAATTTTGTCGATCTCATCGATGCCGGGGACCCCGTCGAGTGCGCGATCGCCTACAATCTCCAACAGGCCGACGAGCTGGTGTTTCTCGACATCACCGCGTCCTCGGATCAGCGCGACACGATGGTGGACGTCGTCCGCCGCACCGCGGAGAAATGCTTCATTCCGCTCACGGTCGGCGGAGGCATCCGGACGGTGGAAAACATGCGGGAAATGCTGTTGGCCGGCGCGGACAAGGTGGGCGTGAATACCTCCGCGGTGACCAACCCGGGACTGGTGGACGCCGGCGCGAAGGCTTTCGGCAGCCAGTGCATCGTCGTCGCCATCGACGCGAAACGCGAGGGGCCCGGGAAATGGGGGGTTTACACCCACGGCGGCCGCACCCCGGTGGGGCTGGATGCGGTGGCATGGGCGAAGGAGGTCTGGCGCCGCGGGGCGGGGGAAATCTTACTCACCAGCATGGATTCGGACGGCACCCAGGCCGGCTACGACATCGAGCTCACCGCCGCAGTGTCCTCCGCCGTCGGGATTCCGGTCATCGCCAGCGGCGGCGCGGGGAATCTCGACCACATGGTGGACGTGCTGGAGGCGGGAATGGCGGACGCGGTGTTGGCGGCGAGCATTTTCCACTTTGGAATGCACACGGTGGGCGAGGCGAAAAAACATTTTGCCAGCCGCGGAGTGCCGGTCCGACCGCTGATGTGAGGGATGTGGCGTGACCCGGAACGCCTCGCCTGATCAGGCAGTCCCAGCGAGGCGGTGGTTGAGCGCAATCGACCGGCGCAGCGCGCGCATCACATCGACAAGTCCCTGTTGGAAGGCGGCCGCGGTGGCGCAGGCGGGATCCTGATTGACATTGCGGCTGACGTGACGGCCGATCTCCGCGTAAAGCTGGCGCATCTGGGTGTCGAGCAGGGCGCTTTCCGCGCGCAGCAGGGCCATTTCCTTGTTACCCTCGCCGATGACCACGAAAGCCTCGGAGGCGTCCACGCGGCGGTTCATCTTCTTCTCGTTGAGCTGGGCATCGATGAGGTCGAGCTTCCCGTCGCTGTCCTCGATCATTTCACCGATCCGGACACGCTCTTGCTTGAGCTCGGCAAACTTCACCTTGAGCGCGGCGAGCTCGGTTTTTACACGGGAAATCTCCTCCCTCTCAGATTCCTCGCCTTTGAATTCCTTGGTTAAAACCTCGAGTTTCATCTTCATCCCCTCGTGGCTCCGGCGGATCCCGCGGGCAGAGGCGATGAGTCTATCCCGCTGCGCCGCGAGCTTTTCGACGACGGTGAGTAGGGCGACGCGTTCGTCGAGCAGGTCCTGGTGGATTTCCGGGGCACTGGTGAGAAGCGTCGCCCGTTCTTCGTGGGCGGCATCCAGGCGCACTTGGCTGGCGATGAGTTTTTCCCGGACGATATCGCGCTCCTTCATGAACTTCCGCAGGTTCCAGTATTCGACGGAGAGTGCCTCGATCTTCTCGACCTTGTCCCAGATAGCTCTACCTAGCTGAGCCTCGGCCTCGCGCAGGAGATGCATTTCGCTCGCGGCGTCCGCCATCCTTCGGGTTCTGCGAAAATAACCGAACGATTGGGCGAAGCGGGCGACGAAGTAGCGGGACGAAGTCATCGTAGAATGAAAAGGAAGCGGATAGTTATGATTTGGCAATCTTGCGCTGCAAACTTTCGATGACTGAAATATCTTCAAGCGTGGTGACATTGCCAGAAATTTTTCCGGTGCAGACGAGTTCCTTGAGCAGGCGGCGCATGATTTTGCCCGAGCGGGTCTTGGGCAGACCGGGGGCGAAATACAGGTCGTCCGGCTTGGCGATGGCTCCGATAATCTTACCGACGTGGTTACGCAACTCGGCGCGGAGTGCCTCGGACTCCTCGTAATCTCCCTTGAGTGTGACGAAGGCGGCGACCGCTTGGCCTTTCATGTCGTCGGGCCGGCCGACCACCGCGGCCTCGGCCACGCCGGGGTGGGAAACGAGCGCGCTCTCGATCTCCGCGGTGCCGAGGCGGTGGCCGGACACGTTGAGGACGTCGTCGAGGCGGCCGATGATCCAAAAATTCCCGTCCTTGTCGCGCCGCGCGCCATCGCCCGCGGTGTAGAGGCCGGGGTAGTCCGACCAGTAGGTTTTCTTGTAGCGCTCCTTGTCACCGTAAATCGTCCGCGTCATGGAGGGCCATGGCTTGCGGATGACGAGGCGGCCGTCCTGGCCGGCTTTGCACTCTTTCCCCGCGTCGTCGAGGATCGCCGCATCAATCCCGAAGAACGGCAACGTCGCGGTGCCGGCCTTGCACGGAGTGGCTCCGGGGATCGGGGAAATGAGGATGGCACCGGTCTCCGTCTGCCACCAGGTATCGACGATCGGGCACTTGCCGCCGCCGATTTTTTGGCGATACCAGTTCCACGCTTCCGGGTTGATCGGCTCACCGACGGAGCCAAGCAGGCGCAGCGAGGAAAGGTCGTGGGCGGCGGGGAAGTGGTCACCCGCCTTGATGAAGGCGCGGATCGCGGTGGGCGCGGTGTAGAAAATCGAGACGCCATATTCCTCGACCATTTTCCAAAAACGACCGAAGTCCGGGAAATTCGGCGCACCCTCATACATCACTTGGGTCACCCCCATGGCCAGCGGGCCATAGACGATGTAGGAATGCCCGGTGATCCAGCCGACATCGGCGGTGCACCAGTAAACATCCTCATCCCGCATGTCGAAAATGTATTTGCAGGTCGAGTAGGCACCCGTGAGGTAGCCGCCGGAAGTGTGGAGGATCCCCTTCGGCTTGCCGGTCGAGCCGGAGGTGTAGAGGACGAAGAGCGGGTGCTCGGAGTCGAAGCCCTTGGGCACGTGCTTGGAGGAGACGGTGGCGACCTCGTCGTGCCACCACACGTCGCGGTTGGCAGCCATCGCGACCTCATTTCCACAGCGCTTGAGGACGATGACGCGGCTGACTTTGTCGTATTTCGCCAGCGCTTCATCGACGACCGGCTTGAGTGCGACGACCTTTCCACGCCGCCAACCGCCATCCGCGGTGACGATGACGGTGGCACCCGAGTCCTCCAGGCGATCGACGATGGCCTCGGAAGCGAAACCGCCGAACACCACGTTGTGCACCGCGCCGATGCGGGCGCAGGCGAGCATGGCGACGGCGGCCTCGGGGACCATCGGCATGTAAATGAGCACACGGTCCTTGGATTTGACGCCATTTTTCAGCAGCACGTTGGCGAAGCGGCAGACGTCCTTCTGGAGCTGGCCGTAGGTGATGACGCGTTTGTCGCCGGGCTCGCCTTCCCAGATAATCGCCGCCTTGTTGCGGCGCGGGCCGCTGGCGTGGCGGTCCACGCAGTTTTCACAAACGTTGAGTTTTCCACCGTCGAACCACTTGGCATAGGGTGCTTTCCAATTGAGCACCTTCGACCACGGTTTTTGCCAAAGCAGTTCCTTGGCCTCACGCGCCCAGAATTTCTCCGGCTTCTCGATGGACTCCTTGTAAAGCTTCTTGTAAGCGCCTAACGAACCGATCCGGGCTTTGGCGGAAAATTCCTTGGAAGGCTTGTGGACTTGGTCTTCGTCGTGGCTGGTGTTGGCTTTTTTGGCGCTCATGGGTCGGATAGGATCGGAATCAGGGCATGAACCGCCCCGCTGCATGCGCGTAGGCTAGAAACTGTTCCGACGGGCGGCAAGCCCACAGACGAAGCAATTTCCTTGGACTGCGTGCAGCCTACTGCCGCTTTGGCCGAGACAGCCCTGCTGTCAGGCCGACCTTCCGGTAGGTCGCCCGAAGGCGACTGTGAATGGAAAGCCTTTTCACTGCCGGCCACGGCGAGACCGCAGCAGGCTGCGTGCC
>JBBEEL010000112.1:0-13995 GCA_040880785.1 Akkermansiaceae bacterium
CCACCCGCGCGTGCGCCGAGGCGGCCGGTGCCACGGTTTACTTGTCAGCGGAAATAGCGCACCAGCACGGCACCCACCGCGGCAAGGGCGAGAACCTGTGGAAAGCCCTCCACGTCGCAAAAGGAGATATCATCTGCTATATCGACGGCGACATTTCCAACTTCCACTCCGGCTTTGTCAGCGGGCTGCTGGGTCCGATCCTAACGGACCCCGGCATCGACTATGTCAAAGCCTTCTACGAGCGACCGCTCGACCGCGGGGAGAGCACGCTGGCCAGCGCCGGTGGGCGGGTTTCCGAGATTCTCATCCGCCCGCTTTTGTCACTTTTCTACCCGGAGCTTTGCCATGTCTTGCAACCTCTATCAGGCGAATACGCGGCCCGCAGGAGTCTCTTTGAGTCGCTGGCGTTCCCGGTCGGTTACGGTGTGGAGATCGCCCACCTCATTGACCTCGCGGCGGCTGGCAAGCTCGCCCGCGCCGCGCAGACGGATCTCGTGAAGCGGGTGCACCGGAACCGCGACGACGACGAGCTTGGATGCATGGCCTTCGCGATCTTGCAGGTGATTTTCCGCCGCTTGGAGCGGGACGGCAAGCTTTCGCTCGCCGTCCCGCTGCCCGAGCTTTATCAATCGTGGATCGCCGACAGCGCGGGAGTGCACGTGCTTTCAAAAAACATTCCTGAACCGGAGCGGGCTCCGCTCGGCTGAAGCAGCGCAATGAGCGCGTGATTGTGCCGGCGGCCACTGGAAAGAAGTGATCGAATTTCCCAAGAAAGGCATTCGATGAAGCTGACTCCTATCGCTTGTCGCGAAGTATCAGAATGGAATGTCGTCTTCCTCTTGGAAGTCATCCGCGGGTGCTGCGGAGGCACCTTGCGTCGGGCCGCTGCGTTGCTGCGGCGCGGGGGACGACTGCTGCGGGCGCTCGGAGTAATTGCTGTTGCCATTACCGGCACCCGGGTTGCTGGAGAGGAATTGCATGTTCTCCCCGATGACGCGGAGTTTGCTGCGCTTCTTGCCGGTTTCCTTGTCGTCCCAACTGTCGAGTTGCAGACGACCTTCGATATAGACCGGGCGTCCTTTGACCAGGTATTGCTGGGCAAGTTCCGCCTGGCGGCCCCAGAGGGTTACCTCCACGAAGGTAGTTTCCTCTTGTTTTTGACCCTGGTCATTGTTCCAAGACCGGTTGATGGCCAGGGAGATTTCGGTCACCGCGGTGCCCTTCGGGGTGTGGCGCAGCTCGGGATCCCGGGTGAGATTGCCGATGAGCATGACTTTATTTAAATTGGCCATATCAGGGAAATGCTAGAGGACGCAAAGGTCGGGGACTACCCGCAGGAAATCAGGCGAGACGTTGAAAATGCTGAAGATGGACGTGGCCGTTCAAACGCAGGCGCGCTTGGATTTTTTTGATCACATCGGCAGCGCCTTGGAAAGTGAAGTTGACGTAGTGGCCGGCCTCGAGGTGGCGGGACTCGTAGGCGAACTGGCGGCGGCCGAGCTGGGCGACCTTGTCGATTTTGGCACCTTCGGCTTCCATATCCTTGGAAACGGCGGTGACGAGTTCATCGACGGTGCCATCGAGGGATTTGGTGTTAAGAATGATCAGGCCTTGGTATTTGCGACTCATCGGGAGATGGGGATGGATTGTTACGGGTGTGATAGCGGTTCGCCGCGGCGGCGATGCCTTGGGAAAACGCAAGCTGAACGGCATCCGCGGCAGTGGCAAGCATGTTTTCGAGGGGCGGCCTCTCGTCGGGGGAAAACTTGCCGAGGACATGACCGACCATCTCGCCGGGATGGCTGCCGCCGATGCCCAGCTTGAGGCGGGGGAAGGCGTCGTTGCCCAGATGTTGGAGAATCGACTTAATGCCGTTGTGGCCGCCGGCGGAGCCTTTTTCGCGGAAGCGAAGGGTGCCCAGCGGCAGGGCGACGTCGTCGTAAATGACGAGCATTTGTTCCGGGAGCCATTTGTAAAACGACAGGATCTGCTGGATGGCGCGGCCGCTGAGATTCATGAAGGTCTGCGGCTTGAGCAGGAGCGTGTCGCTGCCGGGGAGCTTGGCAAGGTGGCTTTGCCACTTGGGCACGGACTTGAATGCCACTCCGGCGTCGGCGGCAAGCCGATCCAGCACCATGAAACCAACGTTGTGGCGCGTGTCTTCATACTGGCGGCCCGGATTCCCGAGCCCGACGATGAGAGTGAATGACATGGGGTAAATGCTGAAAGGGTGAAAACTGAAATGCTGAAACAGAAAAGAGAAAACTGGAAAGAGAAAGCCGAAAACTGAAAGCTGGAAACTGGAAACTGGAAACTGGAAACTGGAAACTGGAAACTGGAAACTGAATTTTCAGCTAAAAAAACGCCCGGGCTGCGGAGGCGGCCCGGGCGTTTTCAGAGAAATGCCGAGCGATCAGGCTGGGGTGCCGGCTGCGGCTTCGGAGACGGCGGCGGCCGGCTTGCCAATGTGGGCGACGACGACTTCATCCGCATGCGTCGGGCGGACGCCGGACGGGTAGGTGATGTCGCCGATGTGCAGGGATGCACCGATTTCAAGGTGGCTGATGTCCACTTCAAGAGTCTCGGGAAGGTCGTTGGGAAGGCAGGTGATTTCGATCGCGTGGACGTATTGCTCGACCAGGCCACCGGCTTTCACACCAACGGATTCGCCGTTGAGGTGGGTCGGGATGTTGGCGGTGATCGCGGTCTTGTCGTCGATGGCGCGGAAGTCGGCGTGGAGTGTCTTGCCGGACAACGGATCGTGCTGGATCGACTGGAGGAAGGCGAGGCGGGTGCCTTGCCCTTCGATCTCGAGATTGACGATAATATTTTCCGAGCTGCTGTGTGCGAGGAGTTCCGCGAAGGTCTTGGAATCCACCTTGAGGTTGATGTTTTCGGTGCCCTTGCCGTAGATCACGGAAGGCACCCAGCCTTCGCGGCGCATTTGTTTGAGGCGTCCGGATCCGCTGCGTGCGCGCGGTGCTGCTTTGAGAGATGTCTTCTTGGCCATGACAGGAGTCGTTGTAGTATGAAATTTCCGCCGGGGATTACTGCACCCAGTACGGGGGCGCGCTGTGTAACGGTCTGAGTCCGGCTTGTCAAAAAATTGTTCGAGAATCGCTTTTAAATCGAAAACAGCGAGGTGATCGACTGGCCACCGTGGATCCGGCGGATCGCCTCACCCAGCAGCGGTGCGATGCCCACGACGTGGACCTTATGCCCTTCCGCCTGCGGCACGGAGTCGGTGGTGATGACTTCCTCGATGGCGGAATCCCGGATCCGCTGGTGGGCGAGGTCGCCGAGGATGGCGTGGGAGACTCCGGCGTAAATGCGCTTGGCACCGTGTTTGTGCAAAATTTCTGCCGCGGCGGTGAGGGTGCCGGCGGTTTCAGTCATGTCATCGACGAGCAGGACGTCGCGGCCCTCGACCTCGCCGATCACGTTCATGGCTTCCACGCGGGTGGCACTGACGCGGTGCTTGGCGACGATGGCGAGCTCGGCGCCGAGCGCGTCGGCGTAAGCGCGGGCCATTTTAACGCCGCCGACGTCGGGCGAGACCACGGTGAGGTTGGAGGTGTCCGGGTGGCGCTGGCGGAGGTAGCCGATCAGTACGGACTTGGCGTAGAGGTGGTCCACGGGGATGTCGAAAAACCCTTGGATCTGTGGGGCGTGCAGGTCCATGGTGAGGACGCGGTTGACGCCGGCGGAGGTGAGGAGGTTGGCCACCAGCTTCGCGGTGATGGGCACGCGTGGCTGGTCTTTGCGGTCTTGCCGGGCGTAACCGAAAAACGGCATGACCGCGGTGATGCGCTCGGCGCTGGCCCGCCGCGCGGCGTCCACCATGATGAGGAGTTCCATCAAGTTGTGGTTGGTCGGCGGGCAGCTCGGCTGGACAATGAACACATCCGCACCGCGGACGTTTTCATTGATTTTCACCTCGGTTTCTCCGTCGGGAAACGCGGAGACATGCACGTCGGCGAGTGGTTGACCCAGGTTTTCTGCGATTCGTTCGGCTAGGGCGCGGTGAGCGGTTCCACTGATGATTTTCATGGGCAAGAGATGCGATAGGCAGGAAGGTGGGCGGATTGTTGACAGCGCGGGGGCGGTCGGCAATACTTTGCTCGGAAATCGTCCAAACCCTATATTTTCTCGATGTCATCACTTCCCTCTGCGCCCGCCGCCAGCCCGCCGCTCCATCCCACGCGGGCCGCTTCAGGGCCGGTTTTGTGGGTTTCTCTCGCTCTGTCTGTCGCGGTGCTGGTCTGGTTTTATGGCTTTGAGCTGCGCTTTGGGTCCCATCGCGGGGCCTCCGCCTTCGAGTGGATTTACAGTGCTTGGAACGGCGAGAACGACTACGAGCATGGCCTGCTTTTCCCGTTCGTGATCGCGGGCTTGATTATCTACCGCTTCAAGGATCTTAAATTGGCGGCGGGTGAGGGGAGTTTCATCGGGCTCGCCTTGGTCTTTGCGGGGGCGCTTTGTTATATGATTGCCTACCGCACGCTCCAGCCGCGGATTGCGATGGGTGGCTTGCCGATCATCCTGTGGGGCGCCTGCTGGTATTTGTGGGGGTGGCGGGTGGCGCGGATGCTGAGCTTTCCGCTGTTCTTTTTCTGGCTGGCGATCCCGCTGCCGGGCTTCCAACAGGCGACGACCCATTTGCAGTTGCTGGCCACTTCGATGGCGCATCACGGCTCCGGGTTGTTTGGTGTGGAAACTTATGTGGAAGGCACCAAGGTCTTGCCGATCAACGGGGATTGGGAGGCGCTGGACATCGCTGCGGGATGCAGCGGCATCCGCTCGCTGATGGCTTTGCTGATGATTTCCGCCGCCTGGGCTTATGTCGCGAAGATTGCGATGTGGAAAAAAGTGCTGCTCTTCCTCGCCGCGTTTCCGCTGGCGATCCTCGGTAACGCCCTGCGCGTCACATCCATCTTCGTCATTGCGGAATACGGCAACGCGGAGTGGGGGAGAACCACTTGGCACGACTGGTCGGGCTTGCTGTTGTTTTACCCGATTTCTCTGATTCTTTTGTTAGTCCTGCATTCGCTGTTCGAAGGCGGGCTGCCGTGGAAGAAAGCCAGGCAACGCCAGCTCCGGCGGGTGCTGGTCACCCGGCCGGATGAACCTAAATCCTCTCTCTCTGAATCATGAAACGAAACGCATGGCTGCTGCCCCTATTCCTCGGAGGAACCATGAGCGCAATTTATTTTTTGCCCAAGGTCGGCGCGGTCGCAGAATCGGCGGTGGAAATGGAGTTGCCTGTGGAGTTACCCATCCTTTCCAGAAACTGGAATTTTCAGATGCTGCCACCGAGCCCGGAGGAATTGAAAACCTTGTCACCGGACACTCAGTTTTCCAAGGCGGTCTGCCTGAGCCCGCGCCCGGGGGAGTTCGATTTCGAGGGCTACCGGATTCCGGACCGGGTGGATCTCTCGGTGGTTCTCTCCGGCGCGGATATCAATAACTCGATCCACCGTCCCGAGCGCTGCATGCCGGCCCAGGGGCATAACATCATTTCTTCCGCGAGTCAGGTATTGAAACTCACCAACGGCCGCGCGCTTCCCACCAAGCGGCTGGTTTCGGTCCAAGCCAGGAATGCCGCCAGGCCCGGGGAACGCGAGAGCTATGTGAAATTCAACTGCCTCACCTACTACTTTTTTGTCGGCCATTCCCATGTGAGCAACGACCACTTGGAGCGGACGCTGATCGACATGAAGGACCGGCTCGTGAAGGGCATGGACCAGCGCTGGGCCTATGTCTCGGCCTCCATGTGGTATGGAAAAGTTCCAAGGATCAAGAATGAAATCACCGAGGAGGAAGCGGACGAAAAACTCCAGGAGTTCATCGCGGAATTCGCTGAGAAGCAAATCAACTGGGATCAGATCGGCCGCTGAATTATTTGGAGGATAGGGGTGACGGCTCGACTTTCGTTTTCTTGAAGTAGCCGATCATCTGGTCGAGATAAGCCACGTATTCGAGGCGCTTCTCCAGAGTGACCCCCTTGGGCAGCTCCCGTGTCATTCCGATCCTGCGCTTCGCCTCCATGAAGTGTGCCATGGCTTCCGCAGGCTTTTTTTCCGCCCACCGCGCCGTGGCGATCTTGCCGTGGACGAGTCCCGCGCGGTAGTGCGCCCGTATTCCACCGGGCAGAGTGGTCGTGAAATTGTAAGATTCTAGCGCACCCTCGTAGTTGCCATTGGCCTCCCGCGCGGCACCAAGCTTCTCGTGCACGGACACCCGCGGCTCCCGCATGTCTTGGGAAATCCAGTGCATTTTCTCTGCGGCGGCCTCCATTTGCTGCGCGGCGGCCTCGATCACGGCGAGAGCCGGAGCCGGGTCGTAGGCGCGAAACTCCCGCAGGCCTTTGCGCAAGAGGTGCTTAGAGAACCAGAAATGGGCTCGAAACCCGGGTTCCATTCCACCTTGGAGCGCGATGGCTCTTTCATACTGTTCTTCTGCTTCGGAATCCCGCTCTAGGTAACTGAGCAGGTTCGCTTGGTTGGCCGCCGGGCCGGGATCGTAGGGGTGAAATAGCGCGGCTTGCGCGTAGTCACGGATGGCCAGTTCGGCTGTTTTCTCAAGACCTTCACCCTCGCCTTTCGCCACCAGCACATGATGAATCCCCGCGCGATCCTGATAGAGCTCCGATTGCGGCCAAATCCGGATCGCCTCGCCCAAGGCGTCTATTTTCGATTCGACGGTTGATGGGGGCTTCTTGCTGAAATAACTCGGCCACAGGACCCACGTGACCTGCGTCCCTTTCCAGCCCGCCGGGATGAGCAGAACAGCGCATGCAAGCGCCGCGGCGGAGAGCAAAAATTTCGCCCCCAGTTGGTTTGCGGCGCGGCCAGGGTCCCTCGATGGTCGCGACATCTGGCCAAGACAAATCCCGAGCAACACAATGCCGGGCAACAGGTGAAAGACAAAACTGAAGCAGGACTGGACCAACATCCCCGCCAACGCCGCGAGGCCTCCGAGGCGCCAGGCATCGCCGGTGCGGGAGCCACCACCCGCGGAACGTTCCTCGAAGACAACACTGAGAATAGAAATCAGGATAAACGTGCCGAGCAGCCCGACCAGAAGCCCGGCTCCCACGAGACCGTAATCGGTGGCGGACTGGAGCAGCTCGTTGTGAATCAGTTCCGGTTTATGAGTAATGAGGCCACCGTGGGATTTGCCATCGAGAAACCCGAAGCACTCCCAACCAAAGCTCTGGCTGCCGCCACCGACCAGCGGATGGAGACCGATGCACGACAGGGCGATGCCCAAGAGATAAAGTCGCGCGCTGTTGTCCACCAGCCCCCTGATGCCGCTTCCCGCATGGCGGATTTCCTGGGCCTCCTGCCATCCCATCCAGAGAAATGCCCCGATACCCAAGCCGACAAGTGGAATGGCCACGAGCGCGGGAGCGAACCATTTGGCATTCTTTCGTTTGCCAATGATCAGCAGGACTGCGGCGAAAACCCCGCAGGCCACAGCAGCCCCGAGGATACCCCCCCGCGAGCGGGTGAACCAGACGCCTGCCAGTCCGGCAAGCGCGATGAGAATCCATAGGACCCGGGTGGCGGTGGCGTGGCGTCCTGTTAGCGCCGCGGCCGCGACCAACATCGATGCGCCAATCAGGTAGTTGGCGGTCTCGTTATAATGGGCGAAAAATCCGGTCATTTTTCCCGCGGCCCGCTCCCGGAACAACGGGCTGAACGTGGGATCCTTGAGCTGCATCCCGATCACCACCACATTGGCCAGCAGTAGCAGGGCCATGCCCCAGATCAGGACGCGCTCGGCGAGAGGGTTTCCCGCGATGGCGCGGATGCTGATAAAGCTGGCCACCACCGCTCCGACGAGCAAGTAGTCGGCTTGACCCAGTTCTTGCACCGGCGAGTTCCAAGCCCGCCAAACAAACCATGCCACAGTGAGGGCCCCCAGCGCGAGCAGCCCGAAATCTGCCGATAATTTCCCTTTTCTCCAGAAGGTCGGCAGCGCTGCCAGCGCGGAAAAACTGAGGGCCAGCATCGCCGGTCCCCAAGTCCATGGCCGCGTCTGCGGACCGATCAACACCGCGAGTATCAATGCGGTGACGAGGAAGATAGATGAAACCAATGGCATGAAGCGGAGGCTGCGGATTTAAGCCGCTCCCCTGCCGAACAAGACGGCCGGGATGGTCCGGAGGAGAATCTTGAGATCCAGCCAGAGAGACCAATTATCGATATACTTGAGATCCATGGCGACCCACTCCTCGAAGTTGGTGATCGTATTGCGCCCGCCCGCTTGCCACTCGCAGGTGATTCCCGGCTTCACGCTCAGACGGCGGCGGTGGGTGAGCTCGCAAAACGCCTCCACTTCGTAAACTGGCAGCGGCCGCGGACCCACCAAGCTCATTTCACCGGAAACCACGTTGAGAAGCTGCGGCAGTTCATCGATGCTGAATTTACGCAGCAGCGCGCCGAAGGGGAAGATCCGCGGGTCGTTGTTCAACTTGAAAACCGGGCCATCCATCTGGTTGCCGTGATCTGCCTTGGTTTGCTCCAGCAGTTCCTCCGCGTTGGCGACCATCGTCCGGAACTTCCACATCCGGAACGGTTGGCCATAGCGGCCGGCGCGCATTTGCGAGAACAGCACCGGAGCGCCGGGGCTTTGCAGCCCGATCCCAATCGCCGCAAAGATCCAAAAAGGAAGTGACACGGTGATGATGATCGCGGCTCCGACCCGGTCAAAAATCTCCTTGCTCATTAGCTCCCACGACAGCTCCGGGGTCGAGCGCAGCACCAGCATCGGCTTGTTGCCAATGGCATCGAACACCGGCCGCGCGATCTGCGAGCGGATGAATGACGCCGCGATCCAGGCCTCCACCCCTTGCAGCTCGCAAGCCTCCACCGCCCGCGCGACCTTCTCGAATTCCGTGTCCTTCGCTGAAAACACCACCCGGCTCACCGACTGCTTTTTCAACAGGGCGAACAATTCAGCCACCTCTTGTGTCCCGAGGTCAAAATGATCCACCACGTCCCACTGCGCGACGATGTCCGGATCCAGTTCGGCGAGCAGTTCATTCATTTCATTCCCTGATCCGGCAATGATGATTTTTTCACGGATCGCGTTGTTATTCTTCCGCCGTTTGAGCCATCGCAGGGTCACCCGGTCCCGCAGGAACAGCAAGGCGAACATGAAAATCAGGCCAAGGCCCAAGATCAAACGCCGTGTCCCTTCCACTTTGGCGAACACAGCGAAAACCCCGACTAACAGCACGATCACCACCAAGGCCCGGATCAGCTGCCAAATCGTCGTGCTCGTCGGTCGGTGCCTTGGGTGATCATAAAACCCGAAGCGCTCCAAGACCAGCGGAGTGAAAGGCACCGCGATGTAGAGCACCCAGTTCATCGACTGGAACACCTCCTCTGCGGGCGAGCCCAGACCGATTGCGGCGCGGACAAATCCCGCAAACAAAAAGGCCAGCCAGACCAACAAGGCGTCGGTCAACTGAAGGATCTGGATGGTGAACGAATCTTTGCGACTGAGAGGCATAAGTTGGGTTTAGACCTCCGCGGCTGAAGCAAAGGCTGTGCTAGAATCGGCAAAATTTTTGAGACGGCAATCGTAGATTTGCGTGTTAGAACGATTTGCGTCATTTTATCCGCGTGCCAACCCACAAAAATCAGGTTTTTAGAGAATTGAGCTGGAGCTCCAAGCTACCGGTGTTGAACTGGGCCCCACCATGCGCCGCCTCGTCCTCACCGGATCCTTCATTTTTCTTGTCGCGGCGGTGCTCGGGCTTTGGCAATACCGTTTCGAGCGGGCAACCGGATTTCCCCTCTGGCAACTCTCCGACCTCCGCTCGCAGTCGGTGCCGAGCCCGGGGGTCGAGTGGACCGGGACCGTCGATAACCCTGGACTGCGCCTGCGTGTCGGCAAAGCAGACCCCCGCAGCGTCACCTGCTTCGAGTTTCCCGCCATCTCGCCAATCGATTTTATTCATCTACGCTACCGGCTTGCCGCGACTCATCTCCTGCCGGGCACCGAAGCGTGGGAAGACGGTCGCGCGATCATCGAATGGCGCTTTCAAGACCGTGCGGATATCGAACACGACCCCTTCGCCTCGGTCCGCTTCAGTCAGTCCTCTGGCGTCACCGAGGCCGTGCTGAGGCCGGAGCGCCCGCCCGCCATTCCCTCCCTGCGTCTCGAGCACCTCGGGGTGGCCGGCGAGATGGATCTGGAAATGTGCGAGGTCACCGTCCTACGGGAAAGGCCAGCATGGAAAATCGGGCGCTGGATTGTCAGCGCGGCTTGGATCGTCTGGCTGATGCTCTGGATCGGGCCCACCGGCGCGAAATCACGCTATCTGCGGCCGCTTTTGGCCGCCTCAATCTGTCTTGGACTCGGTCTTTATTTTGTCGTGCCCGGACCTTGGAAAATCATCAAGCCGCTTCTGTGGCCGTTTCAGTTCGGGCAGGAAATCACCCAGCTCGCGCCCGCCACCACTCCGCCGCCCGCGCCACCCGTTGAGGTGGATTCGCCGCCTGCGCCGCCCCTCGCCAGCGTCGGGGAAATCGCACCGAAGGGGGACCTCAGCCTCCGTATCAAACTCTATGCCGCCAAGGCGCGGCCGTTGCTGCACGCCTTGCTCCTGTTCGCGCCGACTCTTGTAATTTCCTGTCTCGTGGGCCGCAGGCGCGCGGTTTTGCTGATGATCTTGTTCGCGCTGGCCATCGAAAGCGCGCAGGTGGCGTTTGGATACGGGTTTGACCGGGTGGACATGTTCGATCTGGCTTGGAAAGCCACGGGGATCGCCCTCGGCGTGCTGGCCTACCATCGACTGCTTCGTTTCGCCCCACCCGCGATCACTCGGTATTTTGTCTAGCTGGGGTCAGCTCATTTTCCCCAGTTTCGCACGCCAGCCGTCGCGGATCGCGCGCCACAGAAGCGGGAGTCTTCGCGGCCCGTCGAGGACCACGGCCGCTCCGGCGTAAGCCAGAGCCATGCAGAGTGAGAGCAGCCATCCGGCCTGCCGGCGTTTCAGCCACACCATGTTGCGGACCTTGTAATAGAATTTCCAGTCGGCCAGACCTCGCTCGAAAAAAAAGTTTTTACCAAGCAGCCTCCAATGCACGACATCGTCCGGGCCGGGATGATCCATCACCGCGCCACGCACCGCCTCCTGCGGAAACCCCGCCTGCTCGATCCGCCACGGGTATTCCTCATCCTCCCCGCGGATGAATAACTCGCCATTCACCGGACCCACGGCATCCCGGACTTCCCGCGGCAACAAGGCCCCCGTCCAGGTGATTCGGCTTTTCACAAAATCTCCCTCGGGCATTTCCTCGAGCGCATCCACCAGACGCCAGCCACCGGTCCCATCCGCGACCTGCAGCGGCCAGGTGAAGCGGCCAGTCCGTGGATCGATCTGCAAAGCATGTCTCACCACCCGCGGATCCCAATCACCCTCCAGCAGCGCCCCCAGCGCGCCCTCGCGCGGCCATGAGTCGTCATCCAAAATCCAAACCGCGTCCGCGCCACGGGTAAACGCCAGTTCCATCGCCTCTTCCACCCCACCCGCATTCCCGCGGTTCTCCTTCATCCGGTGGACGATCAGTTCGAATGGCAACCGGCCCGCTAAATTTTCCAACTCATCCACCGTGTCATCGGAAGAATCATTGTCAGCCACAACCACCAGATCCGGCGGTCGTGTTTGCCGGGCCAAAGCCCGCACGCAAGCCACCGCCGTCGGCGCACGGTTCATAGTCGCGAAGATCGCAGCGATTTTAAGTTCGGAAGGCATGGGGTGGTAAAAGCTGAAAAGCTGAAAGTCTTAAGTAGCTCCGGCGTCTCGCCGGAGAGAGAAGTCTTAAGTAGCTTGGGCGTCTCGCCGGAGAGAGAAGTCTTAGGTAGCTTGGGCGTCTCGCCGGAGAGAGAATGGGGAGCGAAAGAGAAAAGTCTTACGTGGCTCAGGCGAGACGCCCAAGCTACGCAGTCCAAGCTTTCACCCATCATTCTCTCTCCGGCGGGACGCCCAAGCTACGAAGTCTGACTGAAAAATGAAAACCTCACTTGCTCACCTGAATGGGGTGCATTATGCTACCACTATGAAATCACTCCATATTCGCGATGTTCCAGAACAAACCATCGAGCGGCTCAAGCGTCGGGCCAGCCTGCATCACCGCTCGCTGCAAGGTGAGTTGCAGGTCGTGCTAGAGGAAGCCGCGAAACAAACCGTTTTCGATGACAGTTCGGAATTTGCGCTTCACACGGTCAAAACTCCAGGCAAGCAAAACTGGTCCAGAGAGGGAATCTATGAAGATTGAGCGGGGGACAAAGGTTTTTGTGGACACGAACGTGCTTCTGGAGGCAACCGACGAGGGGCGGCGACTTCATGCCCTTGCTTTGGGCTTGTTCCGCAATGCTTCCTCCGATGGCGTGGAACTTTTTCTAGGCACCCAAGTCCTGCGTGAATATCTCGTCGTCGCAACAAGGCCGATCGAAAACAATGGTTTGGGTATGACGACGGATCTTGCCCTCGATAACATTGCACGCCTTCAAAAAAGAGTCTCGTTGGTGGCGGAAACCCTGCAAGCGGGGGAATTATTTATCAAATGGGCCGGTAAATATCAAATTCACGGCAAAAGATTGCATGACTTGCAAATTCTCGCAACTGCGGCAGTGGCGGGAATGCACGCGCTGATCACCGCAAATGACAAGGACTATCCAAAATCCTCACCGCTCACGATAATACCGCTTTCGAAGTTAAACTCCTAGCCGGGGTAAACCTGAGGCGCTGAAAGTCTGAAAGTCTTACGTGGCTCCGGCGTCTCGCCGGAGAGAGAAGTCTTAAGTAGCTTGGGCGTCTCGCCGGAGAGAGAAGTCTTAATTAGCTTGGGCGTCTCGCCGGAGAGAGAATGGGGAGCGAAAGGAAAAGTCTTAAGTAGCTCCGGCGAGACGCCCAAGCTACGCAGTCCAGGCTTTCACCCATCATTCTCTCTCCGGCGGGACGCCCAAGTTACGCAATCCAGGCTTTCACCCATCATTCTCTCTCCGGCGGGACGCCCAAGCTACGCAGTCAAGCTTCAGAGCTTCAGCCCCTTCTTCACCATCTTCCAGCCCCTCGCCGCGATCCATAACATCCCATCGACCAACCCGTTCAGGTAAGGATCTTCAAACAAGGTCACCCCATACATCCTGCGGATCGCCCGTGACTCCACATGCTGGCGCTCCGCTGCTAGAATCATTTCCATGTCCCGGGTGCTCCCAAGGTGGCGCTGCGAGGCATTCCCCCCGTGCATCCGGAAATCCGCCACGACCACCGGCACCTTCGCGAATTTTTTCCCGAGCGAATCCAGCCGCGCGTAAAACTCGCCGTCCATCACATAACAAAAATCTTCGCGCAGCCGTTGTCCTTCATCGATCACCGTCGCCTTCCGATAAAACGCCGCCGTGGATCCCACGAAACAATGGTGATGCACGTGCACGAAACGTGACCACCCCGGAGCCCTCACCCGGCGTTGAAAATCCCCCGCTTCATTCACGAAATCAAAATCGCCATACACCATATCCGCGTGCGTATTCCTCAATAACGGCAGCATCTCCGCCAGCGCCCCTTGCTTCAAGCGATCATCCGCGTTGAGCCAGATCACCCATTCTCCTGTTGCTCTATCAAATCCCTTGTTGATCGCGTCGGACATGCCCTTGTCCGCCTCCCGCGTCCACAGCGCATGAGGAAAGCGCGCCGCCACCTCCGCGCTGTCATCCGTCGAGCCGCCATCGATCACCAGGTGCTCCAGCGTCACGCCCTCCTGCGTGGCCACGCTCTCCAGACAATCGCCAAGAAAGCGTCCGTAATTCAAGCTGGGAGTGATGATGGTGAAGTGCACTGGGAGATGGAGGAATGGCCGAGTGATCAGTGTCAAGATAGGAAGAGCAAGCGCTGCGCCTGAGGCGATGTCCGCTCAGAGGGTAGGGCGTGGTCGGCTCGCCGCGCCCACTCTCCCGCCGCATGGCGGTGCTGCT
>JBBEEL010000113.1:0-13971 GCA_040880785.1 Akkermansiaceae bacterium
GCTGGCCGCGGCCGACGGGGATCATCGCGTCGATGGACATGATGCCGGTCTGGACAGGGACGGAAACGGATTTGCGCTTGATGATGCCCGGCGCGATTTTCTCCATCGGATAGTAAGCGGCGGCGGCGATGTCGCCTTTGCCGTCGATGGGAGCGCCGAGGGCGTTGACGACGCGGCCGAGAACGGCTTCGCCGACGGGAACGGAGAGGAGCTTGCCAGTGGTGCGGCACTCGTCGCCTTCCTTGACGGCACCGTAGTTGCCGAGCAGGACGACGCCGACTTCGCTTTCTTCCAGGTTGAGCGCCATGCCGGTGACCCCGTTGCCGAACTCGATCATTTCGTTGAGCATAACGTCGGAGAGGCCTTCGACTTTGGCCACGCCGTCGCCGACCATGCGGACGGTGCCGATGTTAGTTTTTTCGACGGACGACGTGATGCCGGCGATCTGTTGTTCAAGTTCCTGGAGGATGCTGCTCATAAAAAAGTAGGCGGGTGGATCGGTGTTCGTTAGAAAAAGTTAGAAGGCGCTGGCGAGGCGGTCGAGGCGGCCCTTGACCGAGCCGTCGAACACGTCGTTGCCGACGCGGATGCGGAGACCGCCGAGGAGTTCGGGGGTGATCTGGTATTGGACGATGAGGTCGGGGCCGTATTGGGTCGCGAGACCTGCGACCACGCGCTGACGGCTCGGGGTATCCAGCTCGACGGCGCTTTCCACGGTCACCTCGCGGCGCTCAAGTTCGAGACGCGTCAGGCGCTGGAGAGCGGCGAGGATGGCGCGGTAGTCGCGCGGCTTGGACTTCACCAGCTCGGAAATCACGGTGCGCAATTTCGTCTCGTCGAGACGGCCGCCGGATTGGCAGAGCCCGAACAAGCGGCGGGCGGTGGCGGCGGCGACTTTGGAAATCTTCATGAGCGGGTGACGGAAAGGAGAGGAAGATTAGGCTTCGACCTTGGCGAGCGCGTCTTCGTTGATGCGCCGTTGGTCGTCGAGCGTGAGGACCTTACCGGTGACTTGGGAAGTGGTGGCGGCCACCAGGCGTCCGAACTCGCGCTTGAGCTCCAGCGAGAGGCGATCGCGGTCGGCCTTGGCGGCCATTTCCGCCTTGGCGAGAATCTGTTGGGCTTGGGAGATGGCTTCCTGCGATTTCTGTTCGGAGAATGCGGCGGCGCCTTCTTTGGCTTCGTTGACCATGCGGATGGCTTCCTCGTTGGCCTTGGCGATCGCCGCGTCGGTGGTTTGCTTGGATTCGGCGAGTTGTTGCTCGATCTGCTTGAGCTTGGCCTCGCCCTCGGCGATGCGGCCGCGGCGTTGCTCGAGGATGACTTGCACCGGACCGAAGGCGAACTTCTTGAGGACGAAGATCACCAGGAAAAAGTTGACCACCTGCGCGATGAAGAACGGCCAGTTGAATCCAAAGGTGCTTTGGATGTTTTCCAAGACGCCGGGATTTGCGGCGGCGGTGGCTGCAAGCAAGGTGATCATGTTGTAAAAAATTTCTTAGCGAGAAAAGGGTGCCACACGCGCCGGAAGCGGCGCGTGTGGCGGGAAACTTAGTTGAATGGGACAGCGAAGGCTGTGAGGATGAAGATACCCTCGATCAGAGCGGCAAGAATAATCGAGATCACGAGGATTGGTGTGGCTGCGCCAGGGTTGCGGCCGGTGGCTTCGGCTGCTTTCGAGCCGAGGATCCCGATACCTAATCCGCCACCCAAGGCGGCGAGTGCGACTGCAAATGCTTTTGTCATCATAGTTTGATATTTAGTTTAATGTTTGGTGTATCCGGCAGCCCCCACGGTCTTGCCATGGTCAGGTTGCAGAAAGGATCAATGGTGTTCTTCTTCCCCGTGATCACAGATCAGTTTGAGGAAAATGGCGCAGAGAAGAGTGAAAACGAGGGCTTGGACGAAGCCGACGAGCAACTCCATGAAGTAGAATGGCAGCGCCGGCAGGAACGCGAGTTTTTCGGGGACCAATGCCATCAGCGACTCCAGCGTTTGTTCGCCGCCATAAATGTTACCGAAGAGCCGGAAGGAGAGCGCCACCGGCCGGATCGCGATTGAAATGATTTCCAAAACGCCAACGAACAGGAACACCGGAACCATCATGGCAAGCATGAGGCCCTTGAAGGCTCCCTTCGGCGCGAAGATGTGCGCCAGGAAGCCCTTCACGTTGTTTTCCGTGAGCGCCCAGTAAAACCACAGCGTCGCGAAGCTGAATGACATCGCGGCGGTCATGTTGATGTCGGCATTCGCGCCGCGGAGGAGCGGCAGGAATCCGCTGCCGCTGCTCGTTACCACCGTCCAGCCAGCGGTGCCGACGCCGGGGATCAGGCCGAGGTAGTTGTTAGTCAGGATGAAAAAGAAGACCGAGCCGAAAAACCAGAAGGTCCGCTTGGTGAGGTGGGGGCCCATCAGGCCGACGAGGAAGTCGTAAAGCGACTCGACCGCCCACTCGGCAAAGTTTTGCAGGCCGACCGGCACCAGCGACATTTTACGGGTCGCCATCCGGCAGAAAAGAACGATCAGGCCAACCGCGAGCCAGACCATCAGCATGGAGTTGGTGATCGGCAAGAACCCTTCGAGCCGCTGCGCGTAGAGCGGCAGAGCATGGTGCCCGCCCTCGGTCGCCGAGAAGGCGGAGAGCATTCCCAAAAGCCAGAATATCGATGTCGAAAGAAAAAATCGCATGCAAAAAGCCCGCGAGTTGAGGGCGCGGGGTCTTTAAAGGATCGTCAGCAGACTTCGCAAGTTCAATTTGTGAAAAATTTCACAATCTCCCGTAAGGGCTTCTTTTTTCAATGATTTGTTGGCCACTCGGGTCCCACCAGCGCGCTTTTCATCCGCTTGAATTTGCGTCCATGCCCGGTCAAAGCCGCTTTAGGGCCTTTTGCAATGCCTACTGGCCCGTTCCGAGAGCGCCAAGAAGGAAATCGTATTTTAACCACAGATGAACAGGATGGACACAGATGGAAGAGTGACGAAATCCTGAAGACTGGTCCGCATCTCCGGCTTTCATCTGTGTTCTTAATCTGTGTTCATCCGCGTTCATCTGCGGTTGAATACCTCTTTTCTCGATTTTTAAGACAGTCTCTAAGCAGTATTGCGCCCTGCCTTTAGGAAATTTTCCCTATGGCTTGTAAGGATTTTCGCTTGCCAAGATCCGGGCGCATTCGCACAAAGGTCCTGCCATGAACAAAGCTGAACTCATTGAATCCATCCAAGCCGCCCTCGGAAGTGACGCCACCAAGCGCTCCGCGGACGAAGCCCTCGAAGCCGTCCTCTCTTCCATCGCCCGCGGTGTAAAGAAAGATAAGAAGGTCCAAATCATCGGATTTGGGACTTTCGAAGTCAAAAACCGGGCGGCCCGCCAAGGCCGCAACCCGAAGACTGGAGAAGCCATGCAGATCGCCGCCTCCAGCTCGGTCGGCTTCAAGCCATCCTCCGTTCTCAAGGCAAGCCTGTGAACAACCGATGAGCTAACCAAACCGTTGGCTCATTAGGAAAAAACCAAAGAACCCCGGCCGCCAGGTCGGGGTTTTTTTCGCGACGCCTGTCCCTTGCGGCGGTCCGATGAGATCTTGTCTTCCGCCTTCCTCGGAAAGCCACCGCCACACACGCCATGAAACCACGCATCACCCTCGCCGAAACCACACTGCCGGACGGCAACACCCTCGCCCTTCAAGAGCACGACGAGCGGAAATTTCTGCTCGTCCACGGCCAGCAGATTTGCGGCCCAGCCACCCGTGCCGCAGAGGAAGAACTTGCCCGCCTTGCCTGCGCGCCGTTCCGGCCCGCCCGCCAGCCGAAGATCTTTTTCATGGGCCTCGGCCTCGGCCACACCGTCGCCGCCGTCTGCCGCGAGCTGCCACAGAAGCGTGCCAGCTTCATTGTCGCCGAACCGCTCGCCGCCATCTCTGAGTGGCACCGCCAGCACATCCCGGACAGCCCGCTGCTCACCGACAGCCGCATTTTACTGGAAAACGACTGCGGTCCGGCCGCGCTCACCCGCCAAGACGGGACACTCCACGCCATCCTCCTTCATCTCGACGCCTCGCCCACCGGCCCGCGCAACCGCACTTGGGTGGACGAGCGCCGCTGGGTTTCCGCCGCTTACGAAGCGCTGCAACCCGGCGGGCTGCTTGCCATCGCCGGCTCGCGCCACGTCGCCACGCTCACCCGCCGCCTCCAAGGGTCGGGGTTCGAGGTCGCCGAGTTCACCGTCCCCTCGTCCCCCAACGCCAAAAGACCGCGCTTTCTCCCGATATGGCTCGCGCGGAAAGGCAAAGCGGTCGATTGATCTTTCCTTTGTCACGTGCTTGGATGCCTCTGCCACATGACCCGACTCACCACTCTCCCGCTCATTCCTGCCTTGCTTGCCGCCGCTTCCCATGCCGGAGAGATCACGATCGAGCCGCGTCCGTTCGTGGTGGCGCATTCCTTCGCCGCGACCGCCCTACCCGGGGCGGATTGCGTGCTCGTGAAGCTCGACCCGAGATCCTGGTCCGACTTTAAAATCCTCGAACTCGCCGCCCACGGCAGCCGCGTTGTTAAGGACGAAATCCTCATCCGTTTCGATCCGGTCTCCATCGACCAAAAACTTGAGGACGCCCGCCGCGCCCTTGCCACCAGCCGCCTCGCGCTGGCCCAGGCCGAGCAGAGCTCCAAGCACCTCCACGAGACCGCCCCCCACAAGCTCGATGGCCTCCGCCGCGCCGCGGAAATCGCCCGCGACGAGCACGCCTACTTCACCCAAACCCGCCGCAAGGCGGCTGAAGGCTCCGCCGCCCAATCGCTCAAGCGCAGCCAGCAAATCCTCGCCAACCAGCGTGAGGAACTCAAACAGCTCACCCGCATGTATGAGGCCGACGACATCACCGAGGAGACCGAGGAAATCATCCTCGTCCGCCAGCAGGACGCCGTCGCCTCCGCGGAATTTGCCCTCCGCATGGAAGTGCTTAACCACAAACGCACCTTGGAAGTCTCCCTCCCCCGCGAGGCGAAAACCCTTGCCGACAGCGAGCGCGACACCGCCATCAGCCTGGCCAAGGGAGAAATCGACATCCCGCGTTCGCTCGAGCTCGACCAGCTTGCCCTCGCCGCCCTCACCACTGCCCATGCCCGCGAGAAGGAAACGCTCGCCGATCTCGAATACGACCGCAAAAAATTCGAGTTCAAAGCCCCCGCTGCCGGCTGGTTCTACTACGGTGCCATTGAGGACGGGAAATGGAGTCCCTCAGAGGTAGTGAAGTCGCTGACCGTCAACGGCCGTCCCTCCACCACCGCCGCCTTTGCCACCTTCGTTCCCGCCGCCGCCGAGATCTCGCTGATTTCCTTTGTCGATGAAGGGACCGCCCGCGCGCTCGCGCTTGGCCTCACCGGCTATGCCATCCTCGCCGGCCGCGAGGACTTGGAAATCCCGGTTAAAGTCACCTCGCTCGCCGCCACACCCGGCCCCGATGGCAAATTCCGCGCCGACCTCGCCGCCACCTGGCCCGAGGGTCACACCCCGGCCCCCGGATCCACTGCGGAGATTCGCCTCATTTCCTATCAACAACCGGCAGCCATTGCGGTCTCAGGCGATGCCCTCCAGTTCGGTGCCGACGGCTGGACCGTGGAAATCAAGCTCGCCGATGGGAAAACCGAACGCCGTCCCGTCAAGCGGGGCCGCGTCACCAAGGACGAGACCGAGATCCTCTCCGGCCTCGAGATCGGCCAAGTCATCGTCACCCCGGACAAGTAAAGCCGCCACACAGCCGCGCACCCTCCAAATCCAAAATTCCCATTTGATTTTTCCGCCATGCCCCTCCACAAGCTGACTCATGGCTAAGGCAAAGGACGAAAATCGGGTGATGGTGAAGGTGTTTCTCTACGGCATCCAACCGCAGATCTGGCGGCGCTTCTCGATTTCCGCAGACATCACTTTCATTCAGTTCAGCGATGCCGTGCAATCGGTGATGGGCTGGGACAACAAAAGCCCGCACGAGTTCCGTCATGGCAAGGGCAAGCGCCTCGTGGATGTCATCGGCCCGATCGGCCTGGAAGACCAAACCGCTGGCGAGTTCCAGGACGAGGCGGTGCTCACCGTGAAGGGATTTCTCGGCAAGCGCCGGCTACCGATCCGAATCCTTTACCGCTACGACTTCGCCGACGAATGGATCCACGAAATCGTTTTTGAAAAATGGACCGCGGGCGAAGGCGGGCCTGAGGTGCTCGATGGCGCGCGCGCCTGCCCACCGGAAGACTTCGGCGGGAATTTCCAGTATATGCAAGCGCTCCACGGGGAAATCGAATGGGCGCACCCGGGCTATGATCCGGAGGCTTTCGATCCGAAGCGGGTCAGCTTCGAACAAAAAAAAGCCGTTAAAAAACGCTAACACCTACGGTCGCTTTAGCCTAATCAAGTTTATGCGTCTTGCTGTCATCAATCTCGTCGGGCTCTCCCGTTCGCTTCTCGGGCCTGACATGCCCGGGCTGACAAAGTTCGCGGAAAAAAACGGGCTGCAATCCTACCGCCCCGCGTTTCCCGCGCTGACATGCACGGCGCAGGCCTCCATCGTCACTGGAACCTCACCCGCCGACCACGGCATCGTCGCTAACGGTTGGTATGACCGAGAGAACGCCGAGGTGCGGTTCTGGAAGCAGAGCAACCACATCGTCCACGGTGAAAAAATCTGGGACCCGCTGCGGCGTGAGATTCCCGGCTTCACCTGTGCCAAGTTGTTCTGGTGGTATAACATGCACTCCAGCGCGGACTTCACCATCACGCCGCGACCGCTCTACCCGGCGGACGGACGCAAGGTATTCGACATCCACACGCAGCCGATGGGAATGCGTGACGAGTTAAAAAAGGACCTCGGGCCCTTTCCCTTCCAAGCATTCTGGGGACCGGCGGCGGGGATCGCCTCGTCGGAATGGATCGCCGCCTCCGCGAAATGGGTGGAGGAAAAACACTCGCCAACACTGAGCTTGGTCTATCTGCCGCACCTGGATTATCCCTTGCAAAAGGACGGGCCCGCAGCGGCTAACATCCCGGAGGAATTGCGGAAAATCGACCAACTGGTTACGGATCTCATCGACTACTATGAATCCCGTGGCATCCGGGTGATGGTTTTATCAGAGTATGGAATTTCCGCGGTGACGCGCCCGGTCCACCTGAACCGCTTGTTCCGCGCGAAGGGCTGGATCCAGATCAAGGACGAGCTTGGCCACGAGACGCTCGACTGCGGGGCATCGCGGGCATTTGCCATCGCGGACCACCAGGTGGCGCACGTTTATGTGAACGATCCGTCGATCCGCGAAGAAGTCCGGCTCTTGTTGGAAAACACGCCGGGAGTGGACGAGGTCCGGGTGGCCAGTGAGATATGGGATGAAGGGATCGCGGCTGAGCGGGCAGGAGATTTTGTCGTGGTCTCAGAGCCTGACTCTTGGTTCACGTATTATTTCTGGGAGCGCGACGCACTCGCCCCGGACTATGCGCGGACCATCGATATCCACCGCAAGCCGGGCTATGATCCTTGCGAATTATTCATCGATCCGGAGATCGTTTTGCCCAAGTTGCGGATTGCCAAGTTTCTCATGAAAAAAAAGCTCGGGCTACGGGCTCTGCTGGATGTGATCCCGCTGGACGCGTCGCTGGTGAAGGGTTCCCACGGGCGGGACGTCGTTTCCGAGGACGAGCGGCCAGTCGTGATTGGCTCCGATGAACCGGTGGGCGGTGCAGAAGACATCTATCAATCGATCTTGCGGCTGGCACGGCTTTGACCACTTTGAACGGAGCATTCCGGCTTGTTCATTTGCTTTCCATGCACCCCGCACGCGGCTAACCGCCCGGCGGATGATCCCTGCCTGACGTTCTGCGCGGCGTGGGTTACCGGGGCTGGCGAACGATCTTTCGGATTCCCTAAACCCGGCCCTTTACAAGCCGGATGATCCCTGCCACACACCTCGAAATTTAGCCGCCCGGCGATTTTCCCGCACCCTTTACCATCATGCCCAAAGACACCTCGATCCGGAAAATTCTCGTCATCGGCTCCGGCCCCATCGTCATCGGCCAAGGCTGTGAATTCGACTACTCCGGCGTCCAGGCGTGCAAGGCCCTGAAGGAAGAAGGCTATGAAGTGGTCCTCGTGAACTCGAATCCGGCGACGATCATGACCGACCCGGAATTCGCGTATCGCACTTACATCGAGCCGATTACACCGGAAGTGGTGGAAAAGATCATCATCCGCGAGAAGCCCGATGCACTACTCCCGACCCTCGGCGGCCAAACGGCACTCAACACCTCGATGTCGCTCTTCAAGTCCGGCACGCTGGATAAATACGGCGTCAAAATGATCGGTGCCAAGGCCGAGGCGATCGACATGGGCGAGGACCGCCAGCTTTTCAAAGAGGCAATGACGCGGATCGGCCTCGACATGCCGCGCTCCGGGATCGCCCACACGATGGAGGAGGCGAAGAAGGTCGCGGAGGAAATCGGCACCTTCCCGCTCATCATCCGCCCCGCTTTCACGCTCGGCGGCCAGGGCGGCGGGATCGCCTACAACCGCGAGGAGTTTGAGGAAATCATCACCCGCGGCCTCGACCTCTCGCCCGTTTCCGAAGTCCTCATCGACGAATCGCTTCTCGGCTGGAAGGAATTTGAAATGGAGGTCATGCGTGACTGCGCCGACAACTGCGTGGTCATTTGCTCGATCGAAAACCTCGATCCGATGGGCGTCCACACCGGGGATTCCATCACCGTCGCACCGATCCAGACACTCACCGACCGCGAATACCAAATCATGCGCGACGCGTCCTTCGCCGTGATCCGCGAGATCGGCGTGGAGACCGGCGGCTCGAACATCCAGTTCGCCACCTGCCCGAAAACCGGCCGGATGATCGTCATCGAGATGAACCCGCGGGTTTCCCGCTCGTCCGCGCTCGCCTCGAAAGCGACCGGATTCCCGATCGCGAAGATCGCCGCCAAGCTCGCCGTCGGCTACACGCTCGACGAACTGCCGAACGACATCACCCGCGAGACGCCCGCCTCGTTCGAGCCGACCATCGACTACGTGGTCACCAAAATCCCGCGCTTCACCTTCGAGAAATTTCCCACCGCCAACCCGGTCCTCACCACCTCGATGAAATCCGTCGGTGAGGCGATGTCGATCGGTCGCACCTTCAAGGAGAGCATGCAAAAATGCCTGCGCTCGCTGGAAACCGGCCGCTGGGGCTTCGGCTTCGACACCAAGGAGCCGCAAAATCCCACCAAGGACGAAATCACCCGCAAGCTCCAGATCCCGAATGCGGAACGCATTTTCTGGCTGCAAACCGCCTTCATCAACGGCTGGACGATCGAGGAAATTTTCGACGCCACCCAGATCGACCCGTGGTTCCTCGGCCACCTCAAACAAATCGCCGACGAAGGCATGGCCATGCGTAGCCCAGGCGTCCCGCCTGTCCCGGAAAACGGGCGTCCCGCCTGCTCTCCCTCTCCCACACTCCCACTATCCCAAACAGGCGAGACGCCTGTCCTCCAATCCAAAAACCCCTCCAACCTCGCCCCATCCACCTTCCTTCCCTTCTCCCCCGACGCCCCGACCGCAAAACCCCGCCGCAATCTCCCGCACTGGCAGCAGGACGGCTGCACTTACTTCGTGACCTTCCGCCTCGGTGACTCCATCCCGGAAGGCCAGCTCCGGGCATGGACTGACGAACTCGCCACCTGGCGCCAGCACCATCCCCTTCCTTGGGATCACAAGACGCTTCGGGAATATGAACTCCGCTTCCGCGAAGGACCGGAAAGTTGGCTCGATGCCGGACATGGCGAGTGCCTGCTGGAACGCCCCGAGCTGAGAACGCTGGTTTCCAACGCCCTCCGTCATTTCGACGGTCAGCGCTACATCCTCGATTCCTTCGTCGTCATGCCGAACCATGTGCATGTGCTGGTGAAGCCCCTGCCCGGCCATGAGCTCAGCGAGATCCTCCATTCCTGGAAATCCTTCACCGCGCATGCATTTGGCAAAGCGCTGAACCGCAGCGGGGCGATCTGGATGGAGGAAAGTTATGATCGCATCGTCCGCGACTGGGAGAATCTCTTGGACTGCCGCGGTTATATTTCGCGAAACCCCGGCAACATGCCTGCGGAGAAATATGAACTGGGGATGCTGCTGGCCTTGGCGCAGCCGGTTTACGGAGGGGGCACAGGCGTCCCGCCTGTATCGGAAAACGGGCGTCTCGCCTGTTCTCCCTCTTCCGCACAACAGGCGGGACGCCCACTGTCCCAAACAGGCGAGACGCCTGTCCTACGCCGCCTCAAGAAACTCGGCTTTTCCGACCGCCAGATCGCCCTTGCGTGGGGCACCACCGAGGACGAGATCCGCGCCAAGCGCAAGGCCCACGGCATCATCCCGACTTACCGCCTCGTCGATACCTGCGCCGCCGAATTCGAGGCCTACACGCCGTATTTCTACTCCACCTATGGCGACGAAAACGAAGCCCGCCAGTCGGATAAAAAGAAAATCATCATCCTCGGCGGCGGACCAAACCGCATCGGCCAGGGCATCGAGTTCGACTACTGTTGCGTCCACGCCGCCTTCGCGCTCAAAGAACTCGGATACGAGACCATCATGGTCAACTCGAACCCCGAGACCGTTTCCACCGACTACGACACCTCCGACAAACTCTTCTTCGAGCCGCTCACGTTAGAAGACGTTCTCAACATTTGCGACCAAGAGCAGCCCTACGGCGTGATCGTCCAGTTTGGCGGCCAAACCCCGCTCAACCTCGCCGCCGACCTCGAGCGCCACGGCGTCCCGATCATCGGCACCTCGCCGAAATCCATCGAACAAGCCGAGGACCGGAAATTTTTCTCCGCCCTGCTCGACAAGCTCAACCTCAAGCAAGCCGAAGCCGGCACCGCGACCAACGAGGCGGAAGCCATCGTCATCGCCAACCGCATCACCTATCCGGTCCTCGTCCGCCCGTCCTTCGTCCTCGGCGGCCGCGGCATGATGATTGTTTACAACGACGCCGAGCTCTCCCGCTACATGCGCGAGGCCGTCATCGCCTCGCCCGAGCGCCCGGTCCTCGTCGACCGCTTCCTCAACAACGCCACCGAGGTGGATGTGGATTGCATCAGCGACGGCGAAACCTCCGTCGTCGGCGCGATCATGGAGCACATCGAACAAGCCGGCATCCATTCCGGCGACTCCGCCTGCGTCATCCCCTCGTTCTCACTATCCGATTCGATCAAGGCGGAAATCACCCGCGCCGCCGTCGATCTCGCCCGCGAGCTCAAGGTCAAGGGCCTGATGAACATCCAGTTCGCCGTGAAGGACGAGCAACTCTATGTCATCGAGGTCAACCCGCGCGCCTCGCGCACCGTGCCGTTTGTCAGCAAGGCCACCGGCGTTTCCCTCGCCAAGCTCGCCGCGAAAGTCATGGTCGGCGAAAAACTCGCCGACATGGGCTACACCCAGACCATCGTCCCGACGCATTTCTCCGTGAAGGAAGCGGTCTTCCCGTGGAACCGCTTCCCCGGCATCGACATCGTCCTCGGCCCGGAAATGAAGTCCACCGGCGAGGTCATGGGCATCGACGCCGACTGGGGCATGGCCTACGCCAAAGCCCAGATCAGCGCCTTCAACCCGCTACCCACCGAGGGCACCGTCTTCCTCTCCGTCGCCGATCTCGACAAGGACCGCGCCGTCCAAGTCGCCCGCGACCTCGTGGACCTCGGCTTCAAAATCTACTCCACCGGCGGCACCCACACCCGCCTCACCGCGGAAGGCATCCCGAGCCACCGCGTTTACAAAGTCCTCGAGCAAGCCCGCCCGAACGTGATCGACATGATGAAAAACCACGAAATCCATTTCATCATCAACACCCCGTCCACCCACGAATCCCGCGCCGACGAGATCCTGATCCGCTCCACCGCCATCGCCCAAAAGATCTCCCACGCCACCAACCTCTCCGCCGCCGAGGCGTCGGTGAAAGCAATCCGCTCACTCAAGACCCGCGAGTTCACGGTGAAGAGCATCCAGGAGTATCACGCTTGAATTTCAATAGGTTGCGCCCCACCTACTAATCTGCTCCTAGTTTTTCAAAAATTAGGAATTGGGCTTGATGTGGCAAGATAACCTCCTAAGTTGCTCCTAGTTTTTCAAAACTTAGGAGCAGACTATGAAATTTCCTCAAATTCCGCCTGATTGGCAACCGTTAGTGGATCAGGCCTTCAAAGACGGAAGGGCTCACGATTTCTTCCAGTGTGGCCAAGCAGAAAGCCTGCGGACAGACCGCTATCCCCACTGGGATGACTTTCGTCACCGGACCAGAATCAAGGGAAATTTGACCGCAGATCAACAGTGGGCGGCAATCCGGATGGCGCGGGCATTTCGTTCGCAACCGATTCCCTTGTGCGATCTGCAAGGCAAGCCCTTCACCTTTTTCCTCACCCAACGGGCATTCGAGATTCTCCATGAAATTGATTTGCACTGCGGTGGCGGCATCGGCGTCGCGGAAGACGGGATCGTGCAGAAGGACAACCGGGATCGCTATTACATCGACTCGATCACCGAGGAAGCCCTGACCTCCAGCCAGCTTGAAGGAGCGGTGGTCACCCGCTCGGAGGCACGCGATATGATTCGTCGGCAGCGTCCACCGGCGACCGGGCACGAACGGATGGTGATGAACAACTACCGGACGATGCGCTTGCTCGCGGAGTTGAAGAATGAAGAACTGACGCCTTCGTTGGTGCTACGGATTCACCGGGAAGTGACGGCTGGCACGCTTCAAAATTCCGAGGATGAAGGGCAAGTCCGCAAAGCGGATAGTGATGTCCGGATCGAGGATGAGGAAAGCGGGGAAGTTTTCCATACGCCACCTCCGGCGGGGCAGCTGACCGATCGAATCTTGCAGCTTTGTGATTTCGCGAACGCACCGGGCATGAACGGCTTCCTACATCCGGTGATTCGGTCGATCCTGCTACACTTCTGGATCGCCTACGATCATCCGTTTGTGGACGGAAACGGGCGCACCGCTCGCGCCTTGTTCTATTGGTCAATGCTCCGACATGGGTTCTGGTTGGCGGAGTTTTTCTCGATTTCCCATGAGATCCTCAAGGCTCCGAAGCAATATTACCGCGCCTTTCTGCACACCGAGACGGACGGCAACGATCTGAACTACTTCATCCATCACCAGTTGGAAATCATCCGCGCCTCGATCCTGTCACTCCGGGAATACATCAGCCGCAAGCAGGCTGAGGTGGAAACGCTGAGGCGGCATTTGGGAGCGGATAGCGGTTTCAACCATCGGCAGCTCGCATTGCTGAAACACGCGTTGAAGCATCCGTTCTCTGCTTACACAGTCGTCAGCCATCAAACTTCCCACGCTGTTTCCAACCAGACGGCGAAGAACGACCTGGCAGCCCTTGAATCCAAAGGGCTTCTCATCCGCGGAAAAACCGGGAAAGCGTTTGTTTACAGGCCTGTTGCTGATCTCGCCGAAAAACTGGGTGAATAGAAGCCAGTAACCCAAACCCGTCCCGCCGCCTGCTGCAAGTTTTCCAGCGCGACAGCGAGACCCTCCGCTCCGAAGCCGTCTCTGGCATATCGCCTAGACAAGCATGGAAAAGCGGACTTTCCCTAAGGCCGAGTTCCTGATTTCGTTTCTAATCACCATGACGCAGGCAAACCAACCCTCCAGTCTGATAGCCTCAATCCGCGGCTGCGCGTCATGGCAGGAGATCCAAGCCAAATGGCGGGTCTTCACGGAGAAACAAAAGGGCGATCTTTTCGAAGCACTCGTCAAAGCCTACCTCCAGCTTGAACCCGAATACGCCAGCAAGCTCAAACACGTCTGGCTCCAACAAGAAGTGCCGCAGGCCATCGCGCGGAAGCTCAAACTCCCCGCCACCGACCAAGGCATCGATATCATTGCCGAAACCCATGAAGGCGAATTCTGGGCCATCCAGTGCAAGTATCGGCAGGACAC
>JBBEEL010000114.1:0-13456 GCA_040880785.1 Akkermansiaceae bacterium
GCCATTCCCACCGCCATTCCCACCGCCATTCCCACCGCCATTCCCACTGCCACCGCCATTCCCACTGCCACCGTCATTCCCACTGTCATCTCCTCAGGGCAACCGGTGTCGACGGTCAGAGGCTTGCTGTCTGAAAAGAAAAAGCGCCTTGGGCCCAAGATCGCGATTGCTGTCCTCATCGCCGTGATCGGCATCGTGCTGGCAATTCTTGTGATTGACCGGATCAAGCAAGCCGGAAGTGGCAACCGTCCCGCCCAGATCCTCAACGAGGCGGGGAAGCCCGAGACGACTGAGATCCCGATGTCCGGCAGCGAACTTGCCACCCTTCTTAAAACCGCTGCCGACGCGACTTCGGAGGACAAGCGGCAGTTGCTCTACCGCGCGCTGGTTCTCGCCAAGCCAAATGACAGCACGGACTTCGACTCCAGCCTCGTGCAGCATACCGCCACCGCCATCCTCCTACCGGAGACCCGCCAAGACCTGATCAACGAGGTGCTCACCAAACGAATGACTCCCGCGATGGTTCCGCCGCTCGCTGATTTCGCCCGTTCCACTAACGATTCCCGCGCCGCCGCCGCCGTTCTAACGGCCATCCGCGCGAGGGCCGGCGACGAACAGTTCGATGCCATGCTGAGTGTGGCTCAGTTCCACAACAACGCCGCGGTCAAGAAGGCCGCCGAGGAAACCGCCACCGAGATCCTCCGCAAGAGCCAAAAGCGCGCGGACCTCCTCAAGCGGGTCCAAACCGCCCTCAGCGAAAGCCCATCGAGTACACCCCGCGCAACCCTGCTCCGCATCCAGTCCGCCGGCGGCGGCGCATGAAACACGGCCCGTGGCCCGGGCATCCTGCCCGCCGCCAAAATTCTGGTGCTACCAAGGAAAATGACCCAAATCATTGATCAAGAAATTAACGACTGATTAAGGCGAATAAACCACCACCGGCCCGACCCCGACTCCCTGCACGCGCCGCAGTTTTTCCACCGCCTTGGCCACCGCGGCGGCGGCGGAAATCGCCTCTTCCATCGTGTTGAGGCGAGAAAAACTGATCCGCAGACTGCTCTTCGCCCGGGCCTCCGGGATCCCCATCGCCAGCTGCACATGCGAGGGCTTCTGCTTGCCCGTCATGCACGCGGAGCCAGCAGAACAAGCAAATCCCGCCTCGTCCAACAGAATCAACAGACCCGCCGCATCGCAGCCCTCAAAGGAAAGGTGGCTGGTATTTGGCAAGCGATGGGCCTGATCGCCATTCACCGTGACCCCGGGAACGGTGCGCGAAACAATGCCTTCAAACGCATCTCTCAGCCCCCCGCCGGCTGGGATCATCATCGCCGCGGCCGCCGCCCCCATGCCGACGATGCCCGCCGTGTTTTCCGTCCCGCTGCGCCGCCCCGCCTCCTGCCCACCGCCCTGCAGCAGCGGCGTGAACCGGATCCCGCTGCGAATGAATAGAGCGCCCACCCCTTTGGGTCCGTGAAATTTGTGCGCGGAGAGTGACAGCAGATCCACTCCCAGATCCCGCACGTTCAGCGGAAGTTTCCCTGCCACCTGAATCGCATCCGTGTGGATCGGCAAGCCCCGCTCGCGCGCCATTGCGGCCGCTTCAAGCAGCGGTTGGATGACCCCGGTTTCGTTATTTGCCGCCATCAGCGAAACGAAGGCCGCCCGGTCCAAGGCCACTTGAAATGCTTCCAGATCGAGCCGTCCGCTCGCATGGACCGGCACCCGCGAGCACTCCCGGCCCATGGCCTCCACGTAGCGCAATACCGCGCTGTGCTCGATGGCGGAAACCACTGCGGCCCCCTCCCCCGCCAACCGATTCAGCGAGTTCAACGCCGTGTTCACACTCTCGGTGCCGCCGCCAGTGAAGACGATCTCCTCTGGCTCCGCGCCGATCAATTCTGCCACTTGCTCCCGCGCCCGGTCGATCGCCTTGCGCGCCAGCCGCGCTCCGGCATGCGCTCCGGAGGGATTCGCGTAGCCGTCACGCAGCCAGGGCAACATCGCCTCCAACACTTCCGGCAGCAGCGGCGTGGTCGCATTCGCATCGAGATAAATCACACCCGCAGCATCCGCCCGTCCGCGGCAAAGGCAAGCTCACAGCCTCGTCGCCGCCCGGAAATCCGCCACCGCGGCATGGGCCCAGCGCAGGAAGGCGTCTCCCCACGTCGCCGCGTGGCGGATCCATTCTTGGACGAATTCCCGCGAGTTTTCCAGCGGGGATTCCGCCGCCAGGCACAGCAGCGCGGCCAGCACCACCAGATTGGCCAGATAAATGATCACCAGCGAGAGAAAGGTTCCGTTCTCCTTCAGGTCCGGCTGGTCACGTGGAATCATCCATAAGGTCCACACCATGTGAAACGTCCAGGTGAGGCCCGTGATGGCATAAAACAAGCGGTCCCACTCTTGTGAGAGCCCGGCGCAATAGCGCAGCCCCGCATAACACACCGCGCCCACCACCGCCCAGAACGGCACGAAATACGGCGACAGCGCGATGAGCAGATTCGTCTTGTTCGTCGTGATGTAGCCGCCGCCCGTGCTGACATGGAAATCCATCACCCGGCCGCGGAAAATCCAGACGAATACCACGTGCGTCAGCTCGTGACCCAACACGTAAAGGTAAAGAAAGAACGGCTGCAAGAGCCCGGACCAGAACCAGCCGACCATCACCAGCGCCCCGGTCGCGAAATACCAGAATTCCGCGGTTTTCCAAAAATCCTGATACACCGCCGCCTGCGAGAAGCGGGAAAGCAGCGTCCAGCTCGTCACCCAGCAAAGCGGCAGCAGCAGCAAGGCCACGCTCCAGCGGAACAGACGCTTCAGCCACTCGGCGGACTCCACTTCCCCGTCCATGTCCGAGGCCGCCACGGCGGCCCAAATGAACTTCCTGCCGCGCCGGCCACCCTTGCGGTTCGCCTTTTCGTGCGCCCGCCGGTTCGCGCCGCTCAGCGCCTCGGCAAACGAAAGCCGCGTCCGCAGCTGGTTCTTCAGCGGACGGCTGGCCGGGGGGGGCTTCGATGTGCGTTGCTTCGCCATGGATACGAGAGCCGCGAGACTATTTCGTAAAAGTTAACAAATCAAGAGGGATCCCGGCGAGGATTCCACGAATTTGGAATTTCCTTCTCCCCACAGGCGCAGGGACTGCTAAGTTGGCGAGGACATGAGCATTTTCGCACAGCCTAGGGAACTTTCCGGCCAAGCGCTCACTGCCGCCGTGGACATGCGGACGCTCCCCAAAGTCCTTCTTCACGAGCACCTGGACGGCGGACTGCGCCCCACCACGGTCATCGAACTCGCCGCCGAGCTCGGCTACCAAGGCCTGCCCACCACCGACCCCAAGGATCTGGCAAGCTGGTTCCACCGCGGTGCCCAGCGGGGCAATCTGCCGGAATATTTGGAGGGATTCCTCCACACCACTTCCGTCATGCAGACCGACGATGCCTTGGAACGCGTCGCCTTCGAGTTCATCGAGGACATGTATGACGACGGCGTGGTTTACGCGGAGGTGCGCTTCGCCCCGGTCTATCACACCGAGCGGGGGCTCACCCAGGACGAGGTGGTGGCGGCCGTCATCCGTGGACTGGAGCGCGGCGAGCGCACCTACGGCGTCGAGTGGGGACTCATCATCTGTGCCATGCGCCACATGCAAAACTCTCTGGAAGCCGCAGTGCTCGCCATCCGCAACCGCCCGCTCGGCGTCGTCGGCTTCGACCTCGCGGGCGGCGAGGACGGATTCCCACCGAAAAAGCACGTCGAAGCCTTCCAAGCCATCGAGCGCGCGAATTTCTACATCACCCTCCACGCCGGCGAAGCTTACGGCCCGAAATCCATCTGGCAGGCGCTGCAATACTGCGGTGCCCACCGCCTCGGCCACGCCACCCGCCTACGGGACGACACCGAGACCCTGCCCGACGGCACGCTGCAACTCGGCAGCCTCGCGCAATACGTCCTCGACCGGCGCATCCCCCTGGAGATGTGCCTGCTCAGCAACCTCCACACCGGCGCCTGCGCCAGCTTGGAGGACCACCCCTTCGGCACCTTTTTCCGCCGCGGCTTCCGGGTCTGCCTCAACACCGACGACCGCCTCATGAGCGACACCTCGATGACCCGCGAAACCACTCTCGCCACCGAACTCTTCGACCTGCGGCTGGAGGATCTGGAGAAACTTTCCCTCAACGCCATGAAGAGCGCCTTCGCCCCCTTCGACAAGCGGCTGCGGCTGATTTTCGAGACCATCAAGCCCGGCTTCACCGCCGCCCGCGCCCTGCTCCCCAACACGCACAATCCCCAACAAAAAACCACTCGTTGAGCGAGAGGCGCAGGCAGGGCTCGAGCCGCCAGGGAGCAGCCACCGCCGATCCATAACTACCCATCCGCTGCCGGCGGGGCGGTTGACTCCCGCACGCCGAGCGAGACGTCGTGCACGGTTTGCCCGGTGGGCACCGCAAAAACACACCCAAAGCAGGGTGGCGCGGTGCCCTCCACCGCACTCCCCGGGGTTTCGAGGGAAAGCGGTTGCAGGGTTGGCGCGCCCTGTCTTAGGCTCGCCGCGTGCCGCACATGGATATGCAATCTTTCGCCGATGAAGCGGTGATGAACCGCGAATTTTTGCGGTCGGTGTTTCAGTCGATGCTCCGGGCGAGAATCCTGGAAAACAAGCTCTCAAGCCTCTACAAGGCCGGGAAAATCGTCGGTGGCGTGTATCTCGGCCGCGGCCAGGAGGCGGTCAGCGCGACGCTGGGGACCGCCCTGATCCAAGGCACGGACTTTTTCGCACCGCTGATCCGCGACCAGGCGGGGCGCACCGCCTTCGGCGAGCCGCTCATCGACTGCACCCGCACCTACCTCGGCTCGGTCGAGGGGCCGATGCGCGGGCGGGACGGAAATATCCACCGCGGACGCCCGCGCAACGGGATGCCGGCGATGATTTCCCACCTCGGCGCGCAGGTGCCGGTGGTGGCGGGCATGCTTTTCGCGAAACGGCTGCAAGGGACGCTGGCCGGCCGCGTCGGCGCGACCTGCATCGGCGACGGCGCGACCTCGACAGGCGCATTTCACGAGGGCCTGAATCTGGCGGCGGTCGAGCGCCTGCCGCTCGTCGTCGTGGTGGGCAACAACCAGTTCGCCTACTCAACGCCTAACAGCAGGCAATTCGTCTGCGCGGATCTGGTGGAAAAAGCCCGCGGCTATGGCATCGGCGGGTATTCGGTGGATGGCACGGATTTGATGGCCTGCGTTTCGGTCATTTGCGAGGCGGTCCGCCGCGCGCGCGAGGGCCGCGGCCCGCAAATGGTGGTGGCCCGCTTACTCCGACTCTCCGGCCACGGCGAGCACGACGACGGCTCCTACGTCCCGCAGGATGTCCGCGACGACCACTACGGCCGCGATTGCGTCGAGGTGGCGATAGAGCAACTCGTGGAGAATGGTTTCGCCTCGACCGCGGAGATTTCCGCCTGGCAAGGCGAGATCGCCGCCGAGGTGCAGCGCGCCGTGGCACAGGCGCAGCAGGAAGCCGCGCCTGATCCGTATCAAGAAGACTGGACCGCCCTTTCCACCCGGTTTCCCATCCCCCATACCAGCGCCCAGTGAGTGTGACTTATATCGACGCCATCCGCGAAGCGCAGGAAAAGCTCCTGCGAGATGACCCGCGCGTTTTTCTCTACGGCCAGGACATCGCCACCTTCGGCGGGGCGTTCAAGGCCACCAAGGGGCTGGCGGAGGCGTTTCCCGGCCGGGTCTTCGACGCACCGATTTCCGAGGACGCCATGATCGGGCTGGCCGTCGGCGCGGCGATCGAAGGGATGAGGCCGATCGTGGAAATGCAGTTTGCAGATTTTTCCTCAGTCGCCTTCAACCAGATCGTCAATCAGGCGGCGACGCATTTTTACCGCACCGGCGTGCCGATCCCGCTCACGGTGCGACTGCCCTCCGGCGGCACCCCCGGCTCCGGCCCCTTCCACAGCCAGAGCATGGAGGGAATCTACGCGCATTACCCCGGGCTGGTCGTTTTGACCCCGGCGACGGTTTCCGACGCCTATCACATGTTGATCGACGGCGTGGCGCTGGATGACCCGGTCATCTACTGCGAGCACAAGTTCCTCTACCGCTGGCTCAAGGCGAAATCCATCAACGGCGACCACCTGCCCATCGGCCAAGCACGGATCATCCGGCCGGGCAAACATGCCACGGTCGTCGCCTACAGCGCGATGGTCCACGAGGCGGTGCGCGCGGCCGACCGGCTCCAACAGGACGGCTGGGAAATCGAGGTGGTCGATCTGCGCTCGGTGAAGCCGCTCGATCTCGACACGGTCCTGGCCTCGGTGGCGCGGACCGGGCGCTTGCTCGCCGTCGGCGAGGCGTTTCCCTGGGGCGGCGTGACCGCGGAGATCGTCTCGCGGGTATCGGAGGAAGGCTTCCACCTGCTCGACGCGCCGCCGCAACGCCTCAACGCGCGCGACACACCGGTCCCCTATCACCCGAAACTCTGGGCCGCCCACCGCCCAACACCGGAATCCATTTGCGAAGCCCTACGCAAACTGCTCTCGTTCTAATCGAATCTATCTTAATCTATCTTCATTTCAGTTTTCAGCCTTTCAGATTTCACCCCATCGCGAGCCCTGCGCAAACGCTCTCGTTCCAATCTAATTTATCTTCATTTCAGTTTTCAGCTTTTCAGCCTTTCAGCTTTTACCCCATGACTGTTCCGATCCTCATGCCCCAGCTCGGCGAATCCATCGCCGAGGCCACCGTCATCCGCCTCGGTGTCGCGGTGGGCGATGCGGTCCGCACCGACCAGGAAATCATCGAGGTGGAAACCAACAAAGCGGTCATGGGCGTGACCACCTTATGCGATGGAATCGTCTCGGAACTGCGGGCGCAGGAGGGGGTTTCCTACTCCGTCGGCACCCTGCTCGGCTTGCTCGAGGTGACCGCGGAAGAGGTCGCCCGCACCGGCGTGGATACCTTGGAGTCGTTAGAAACGAAGCGCAGCGCCACCAGCCAAGCGAACGATCCCACGCAGGGGGAAGCGAACTTGCACTTCGCGCTGGACGACGACGCCTACGAGGAGGCCCCCGCCGTGGTGCCCAGCGTGAAGGGCTTGCCAGTCCCCACCGGCGTCATGGGTGCCCACTACATTTCACCGCGGATGCGGGCGCGAATGGACGACCTGGGGATCCGCGAGGCTGACATTTCCGCCATCGCCGGGACCGGATCCGGCGGCCGCGTGACCGTGGAGGACCTGGAGCGATTTCTCGATTACCTTGAAGCCTGGCCCAGCACCGCCGCCTCGCCGATGCGCCTCGCGGTGGCCGACGCGATGCGCCGCAGTTGGACACGGCCACTGGCGACCGTCGGGCTGCCGGTGACGCTGGACCGGACCCTCGACCACCGCCGCGCCAGCTCGCCGAAGCCGGGCCTCACGCTCTATTTGCTGCGCGCCTTCGCCCTCGCTCTAACAGAGGATCCGCGGACTGCAGGCTATCTGATCGGCGACAAGGTGGTGCATCCCCGCTCCTTCGACATCGGCGTGGCCGTGCAGGTCGAGGACGGCGTGGTCGTTCCAGTCGTGCGCAAGGTGGACCAGAAATCGCTGGGCGACCTCATCGCCGAATATGACGATCTCGTGGACCGCGCCCGCCGGCGGCGCTTGACTGAGCAGGATTGCAGCGGCGGCATCGCCACGGTGACGAATTTCGGCACCTTCGGGCTGACCATCGGCACGCCGATTCCGTTGCCGAATGAAACGCTGATCCTCGGCATCGGAGCCGGTGTGAAAAAACCGATCTGGAGCAGTGAGGTCGAGGTGTTTCTTCCCGCCACCGTCGCGGATCTGCTACTCACCTTCGACCACCGTGTGGTCGATGGCGGTGGCGCGGGCGTCTTGCTCAACCGCGTGTCCGCGTTGTTGCAGATGCCGGAGTCGCTCTAACAATTTCATTGCCGTCCCGTGGAACCTCCTGATAAAACCGGCAAGATCGATATCCCGAAAAAGGCGATTTACCGGCTGTCGATCTACCACCGGTGTCTGCAAAAACTCCACGATAACGGAGTCGCCACCGTCAGCTCCACCACCCTCGCGCGAGCCGCCGGAGTGAAGCCCTCGCAGCTGCGCAAGGACCTCGCCTATTTCGGCCAGTTCGGCACCCGCGGGCTCGGCTATCCGGTGGAGCTCCTCTCAACCACGATCCGCGAAACCCTCGGCCGCGAGCAACTCCAGCCGGTCATTCTCGTCGGTGCGGGAAACCTCGGCTCGGCGCTGCTGCGCTACCATGGATTCGAAAAAGAAGGCTTCGAGGTGGTCGCCGCCTTCGATGCCAACCCGGAAGCCGCCCGCAGCCGCGGCGTCCAGATTCCCGTTTTTCCGGACTCGGAGCTGGAGCCCTTCATCGCCAACCGCTCGGTCAAGATTGCCATCCTCTGCGTCCCCGTCGAGTTCGCCCAAGCGGTGGTCAACCGCCTCGTCGCCGCCGGCATCCAAGGAGTCTTGAATTTCTCACCGATCGTGCTCGAAGTCACGCCCGAGGTGACTGTCAACAACGTGGATCTGGCACTCGAACTCGAGCACCTCAGCTACTTCATCCGCTGACACTGCCGGACCGCCCGGAGGATCGGTCCCTGCCGGGTGCTTTGCGCCGCGCAGGCGCAAGCTCAAAGAATTCAACCCATCGGGATCCCGCTCACGCGCGATGCGTCCACTCTGGCAATCGGACAATTTCCCCACCCTTGAGCGCGGACTCGTGGGCGAGGATGCCGGTGCAGGTGATATTCGCGCTTTCGACGGCATTGGGATAGGCGTCGTTGCCGGTCTTGAGCATCTCCACAAAACGGTGCGTGAGATGGGGATGCGAACCTCCGTGGCCACCGCCTTGAGTGAAGGAAAGGTGGTCCTCTTTCCCGTCGCCGCCATAGACGCCGCCGGTGGTGAATACCTGAATTTCCTCTGGTAGATAGTGCGCGAAGTCCGGGCACGCGACTTCTGAGGGAATCTCCGGCTCGGGCAGTTTCGCCGTGTGCACCACCAAGGGGTCATGCTCGATCAAGGGCCACTCGACGGACTTTTTCGTCCCGTAAACCTCGAACGACTCGCGGTATTGACGCGCCACGTCGAACAGCGAGCGGTGAAGCTGCGCGGATAGATCGCTGTTCTTGAATTTGATGTGACAACTTTCCACCGCGAAGGTGGATCCATAACAGGCATGCATTTCCTCCGCGATCGTGCCGGATCCGAAGCAGGAAACATACTCCGCCTCGCCGCGGGTCAGGCCGAGGATCGGGCCGACGCAGTGGGTCGCGTAATGCATCGGTGGGAGGCCCGGCCAATAGCCCGGCCAACCTTCCATGTCCTGCTGGTGCGAAGCCTTGATAAACTGCACCTTGCCGAGCTCGCCCTTGTCATACATCTCCTTCATGAAAAGAAACTCGCGGGCGTAGACCACGGTCTCCATCATCATGTATTTCAATCCAGTTTCCTTCACCAGCTCGACAATCTGGCGGCACTCGTCCACGGTAGTGGCCATCGGCACGGTGCAGGCGACATGCTTGCCGGCCTTCAGCGCCTGGATCGCCTGCTGCCCGTGGTCCGGAATCGGCGAGTTGATGTGGACCGCGTGCACGTCTGGATCCGCCAGCAGCTCCTCATAGGAAGTGTATCTTTTTCCGATGCCATACTTGTCGCCGATTTCGTCGAGCTTGGATTTTGTCCGCTGACAGATGGCATACATATTGGCATTCGGATGATGCTGATAGATAGGAATGAACTCGGCTCCGAATCCGAGACCGACGATGGCGATGTTGATTTGTGACATAGGCTTTGGTGGAAATAGCGCGCCCGAAGCGACAGCGTTCAGACTAGCGCAATCCCCTCGTCCGGCTTGTAGATTCCCGCCGCTCTTGTGTAAGATTCCGCCGCGCAGGACGGGTTCAGCGCACTTTCAGCGGCTCAAGCATGATTTCCTGCCGCCGTTCCAGCCGGTATTGGCTGGCCGTCTGCCCCATGTGGCGGCGGAACTGCCGGGCGAAGTCACTGTGGTCGTAAAATCCGGCGTCCAGCGCGACCGCCGTCACCGGCTGGTTGGTCCGGACGAGTAAATCGCAGGCCTCGATCAAGCGCATTCGGATCATGTATTCCTGCGGCGTCATCTGGAACGCCGCGCGGAACTTCCGCTCGAACTGCCGCACCGACATGTGAGCCAGTTTCGCGAGGATTTGCACGTCGAGTTTTTCGCGGAAATGCTCCTTCAAGTGGTCCGCCACCGCCGCCATTTCCAGATACGGCTGAATCGCCGCACGCTGGGCCTCATAGCTCCGGACCGTCCCGCAGAGGCCACAGATTTCGCCCTTGGTATTGAACAACGGCAGCTTGTCGGTGGTGAACCACTCCGCCTTCCCCTCGCGATTGGGAAACAACTCGATGGTCCCCAGCAAGGGCTTCCCAGTGCCAATGACCCAGAGATCCCCCTGCCGGTATTTTTCCGCCAGACGCGGCGGGAAGATCGAGCTGTCGGTGATACCAATGATTTCCGCCTCCGTTTGAAATCCACAGCGTTGCACGAAGGCCGGATTTCCCGCCATCAGGCGCAGTTCCTTATCCTTGGCGAAGAACAGCGTTCCTGGCAGGTGATCGAACAAATGCCGGAACTGCCCGGGCGACAAATTCCCCCTCCATTCCACGCGTGCTTCTTCCCGGTGCATCTGGCGGGATTCTACACAAAGAACTCGCTATCCTACAAGCAGACCTTGTCGCCCGTTTGTAATATGACGCTTTACCATTCTCCGCAGCGCATGAAAAAAATTCTTCTTTTCCCACTCGGGATACTCGCCGTCGCATTTTCGCAAACTTCCCGACCAAGCGCCCCGGAAGCGCGCCAGGTGCAAATCCTCTTTCTCGGTGCCCCCACCGCCAACAGTCCAGCGCATGACCCGATTGAGCGTTACCGGGTTTTGAAAAAAGCCCTCGGTGTTGACGGCATCAGTTTCACTTACACCGAAGATCTCGCAGACCTCCGGCGCGACGTGCTCGACCGCTACGATGGCGTGCTGCTCTACGCGAATTGGAAACAGAACGAGGCCATGGATCCGGCTCACAAGGAAGCCCTCCTCGGCTACGTCAACGACGGCGGCGCCTTCCTCCCGATCCACTGCGCCTCCGCCTGCTTCGGCGGCTCGCCGGAGTTCATCAAACTCGTCGGAGGTCGCTTCAAGTCCCACGGCGAAGGCATCTTCCGCACCACCATCACCGACCGCGATCACCCCATCATGCGCGGCTACGACGGGTTTGAAACCTGGGATGAAACCTACGTCCACGACCGCCTCACCGACGACCGCAGGGTTCTCCAACTCCGTGAAAATGAGCCATGGTCTTGGGTTAGAGATCAGGGCAGGGGCAAGGTATTCTACACCGCCTACGGTCATGACATGCGCTGCTGGGGCCAACCGGAATTCCATGAACTCCTCCGCCGCGCCATCCTCTGGAGCGTCGGTGCGGAAGTCCGCGCCAAGCTCACCGCGATGAATCTTCCGAAACTGGAGACCGAGGAGATGATCCTCCCCGGCTACCTCGAGCGGAAAACCATCACCCGCGGCCAGAAGCCGCTGTCGCCCGCCGACTCGATGAAACTCGCCCAGGTCCCCACCGGCTTCGAGATCTCCCTCTTCGCCAGCGAGCCCGACATCGTGAATCCCATCCACATCACCTGGGACCACCGCGGCCGCGCCTATGTCTTGGAAACCGTGGACTATCCGAACAATCTGCAGGCGGGAAACATCGGCAACGACCGCATCCGCCTCTGCGAGGACACCAACGGCGACGGTAAGGCCGACAAGTTCACCCTCTTCGCCGACAAGCTCTCCATTCCCACCTCCGCCGTCTTTATTAATGGCGGCATCATTTGCACCAACGGTTCCGACATGATCTTCCTCAAGGACACCACCGGCGACGACAAGGCCGACCTCCGCCAAGTCCTCTTCACCGGCTTCAAGACCAACGACACCCACGCTGGCCCGTCCAACCTCCGCTATGGATTCGACAACTGGATCTACGCCACCATCGGCTATGCCGGATTCGAAGGCACCGTCGGCGGTGAGACCCACAAGTTCTCCACCGGCTTCTTCCGCTTCAAGCCGGATGGCAGCGAGCTGGAATTCCTCCAAAATACCACCAACAACACCTGGGGCCTCGGCTTCACCTCCGACTTCGACATTCTCGGCTCCACCGCCAACGGCAACCCATCGTGGTATTTCACCTTCGCCAAGGGTTACTACGAAAATGCCGGACTGCCACAGCCTCGCACTCCGAACAAGGACGGTAACCCGAGGTTCTTCCCCTCTTCCGTGGACATCCGCCAGGTCGACCAGCACGACCGCTACACCTCGGCCGCCGGCCACTCGTTTTACACCTCCACCCGCTTCCCGGAAAACTACCGCGACCGCATCGCCTTCGTCTGCGGCCCGACCGGCAAGCTTGTCGGCCAGTTCGATGTCACCCGGGAGGGCGCCGGCTTTGTGTCAAACCAGCTTCCGAATAATCTCTACTCCAGTGCCGACGGCTGGTCCGGCCCGGTGCAGGCCGAAACCGGTCCCGATGGCGCCGTCTGGATCGCCGACTGGTATAACATCATCATCCAACACAACCCGACTCCCAACAAAAGCTCCGCCGGTTACGACGCCAAGAACGGCCGCGGAAATGCCTACGAAACCCCGCTGCGCGACACCTCGATGGGCCGCATCTACCGCGTCTATCCGAAAGGCAGCCGCGACGATGTCAACCCGCGGCTCGACCCCGCCAAGCTCGACTCCCTCCTCGCCGGCCTCGCCCACCCAAACCTCTTCTGGCGGCTCCAGGCCCAGTCCGTGATCGTCGGGTCAGGCTCCTCGACCGCAGTGCCCAAGCTGAAAGAACTCATCAAGCTCGACGCGAAATCCCCCGCCGCCCTGCACGCCTTCTACGCCCTCCAGGGCCTCGCCGCCCTCGAGCCGGAAACCGTGAAAACCGCGCTCAGCTCCGGCAGCCGCGGACTCCTTCGCGCCGCCGTCACCTCCGCGCCGCTCGACGAGGCCACTGCCGGCGAATTGATTGGAAACAATGTCATCACCGCTGCCGACCCGCGCCAGCTTGCCGAGACTTTCATCGGGCTCACCCGGGTCAACCCATCGGAGAACATCGGCAGGGCCCTCCACGCCACCCTCCTCGCCCGCAAAGACACCCTTCTCGCCGATCCGATCGTCGCCGACGCGTGGCAAGCCGCGGCGCGGCGTCACGCGGTCGGCCTCGTCCTCGCATCCTTGTCTGACCCAGCCACCGCCAACGCCTCCGCCCCCGTCAACCTGATCCCCAACGCCGATTTCGCGAGCACCGACCTCGCTCCTTGGAGCCTGCGCACCTACAAGGCCCAACGTCCCGACACCATCGACGCCAGGATCGTTGCCGGCGGAATAAAGGGGGGGAATGCCCTAAAAATCA
>JBBEEL010000115.1:0-13166 GCA_040880785.1 Akkermansiaceae bacterium
AAAGCGGGGAAATGCTTGGAGTCGAGAACATTCAAGCCGCATTGGCTGACAATCAATCCAGATGTTTGATGCGCATATGAGAATTGACAAAAGCTAGCGCCTGCCAATGGTTCTGATACGTAATAGCTAACTTAACTTTTTCTCCCGCCCTCCGGTCCGGGCAATGGCGGCTTCAGGGGCTTCCCGCCAAGAGCAAACTCCTAGCAACCGGTATCCCGCACCGCTACCGCCGTTGGCAAACCCGCCATGGAGGCCACTCCCATGATCCTTTCTTACCCATCCGCCCCGTCCATCGCCGCCCTCGCCGCCGTGCTCCTCGTTGCGGCTTCCGCCCACGCCGCCGATATCTACGTTTCCCCGGACGGTGATGACGCCTGGTCGGGGGCGTTGCCCGATCCCGACGATGCCAAAACCGACGGCCCCGTAGCCACCCTCGGTCGCGCCCGGGATCTCGTGCGCAAACGGGTGCGTGAGGCGCAGGCCGAAGGGGCCATTCACGTATTCCTCCGCGGGGGCAACTACTGGTTAGAAAAACCGGTCGCCATGGGGCGGGAGGATTCCGGCACCGCCAAGAATCCGGTCATCTGGTCCGGCTTCCCCAGGGAGACGGCGCGCATCTCCGGCGGCAGGCCGGTGGGACCGTTCAAGCCCGTCGCCGATCCCGAAATCCTCCGCCGCCTTCCCGCCGAAGCCCGCCCCCACGTCCTCCAGGCAAACCTCCATGACGCCGGCATCAGCGATTTCGGAGAGGTCGCACAGGACCGCAAACGCGCCGAACTCTTCTTCCGCGGCGCACCGATGACGCTCGCCCGCTGGCCGGACGCAGACTTTGCCAAGATCAAAGACCTCCCCTACACCGAGGAATTCACCTCCCACGGCATCAAAGGGGACCGCCGGGGGAAATTCTTCTACGAAGGCGACCGGCCACAGCGCTGGCTTGAAGAGTCCGACGGCTGGCTTTCAGGCTACTGGTTCTGGGACTGGGCCGACGAACGCCAGAAGATCCTCAAGATCGACCCCGCCTCCGGGACGCTCGAATTGCAGCCCCCGCACCACGGCTACGGTTTTCGCAAAGGCCAGCGCTACTACGCCTTCAACCTCCTCGCCGAACTCGATTCCCCGGGCGAGTGGTACCTCGACCGCGGCACCGGAACCATCTATTTCTGGCCTCCCGGTCCGGTCGATAACAACGTCACTTTCTCGGTCTTGCCGGAACTCTTCTCCCTCAGAGACGTATCCCACCTCACCATCCGCGGCCTGCTCATGGAAAACACGCGCGGCACGGCGGTCACGGTGTCAGGTGGCGAACACGTGCTCATCACCGGATGCCGCATCCGCAATACCGGCGGCTATGGGGTAGCCGTCTCCGGCGTGCGCAGCGGCGTCCGCGCCTGCGAAATCTATCAGACCGGCGAAGGCGGGATCTCCCTGTCCGGGGGCGACCGCAAAACGCTCAGCCCAGGTGGGCTCTTCGCCGAGAATAACCACATCCATGGTTACGCACGCCTCGTCCGCACCTACCGCCCCGCGGTGGCGGTCGGCGGGGTGGGAAACCGCATCTCACAGAATCACATCCACGATGCCCCGCACAACGCCATCCAACTGAGTGGCAACGACCACGTCATCGAATTCAACGACATCCACCACGTCTGCAAGGAAACCGGCGACGTCGGCGCGTTCTACATGGGGCGCGATTGGACGATGCGTGGGAACCTCATCCGGCACAATTTTTTCCACGAGATCAGCGGCCCCGGCCTCCACGGTGCCATGGCGGTCTACCTCGACGACGCCGCCAGCGGGACGACGGTTTCCGGAAACATCTTCTACAAAGCCTCCCGCGCGGTCTTCATCGGCGGCGGCCGGGACAACACCGTGGAAAACAACGTCTTCGTAGAGTGCGAGCCATCGGTCCACCTCGACGCCCGCGGCCTCGGATGGATGCACAACCACGTCGCCCCGGATGGCGTCATGACCCAGCGGCTCAAAGAACTACCCTACCAGTCGTCGCCGTGGAGCGACCGCTACCCGGAACTCGCCAAGATCCTCGAGGAAAACCCCGCCGCACCCAGGGGAAACAAGGTCCTCCGCAACATCAGCTTCGGGGGCCGCTGGAAACACGTCGAATCGAAAGCGGAACCCGGGATCGTGTTCGCCGACAACCTCGTCGATACCGACCCCCACTTCGTGGATGCGCCGAATGGAAACTTCGCCCTGCGCGGTGATTCCCCCGCGTGGGCGCTCGGATTCAAACCCATCCCAGCGGGCAAGATCGGAGTGGTGGAAGACGATGCCCGGAGGTGGATTCCTCCCGCCGAGTGAGGCGTCCTTGAATCCTTGCTCACCCAGATACCAGCCACGCCGCAACGCTTCCATGGCCTTGATCACCCCCCGTCTCGGTTGCCCTTGCTGACAATGGGGACATCCTGCCGGCATGATTCACGGCTCACGGGAATTTCTCCCAGTCGGGATGTCTGATGTCTGCGCCCGGCAGACCCGGACCAAGCACGATCCGGCCGACGAGGAAATCTCGCTTTACTTCAAGCTCTCGCGGGCGAACTTCCCACCACGAGTTCGGGAAATGAATGCCACGGAAACCGCTGATGCGAAGGCCCGGATGTTTCTTGAAATCGCCGGGGGATTCAGGCTGGGCGACTTGCTCACCGAGCAGCCGCACCCGCGTGACATGCACTTGAGCGAGGTCGCCAAGGAAGATCCGGAGGCGGCCCTGGCGCTTTTATTCGACGTGGACCGCGATGTGGTGGACACCTACCGCGCTTGGTCGCGCAGCGGCGCGGCCGTTCGCATCGGCAGGGAAGTCGCCGGCCACCTGGCCGCGGGCGGAAAACTTTTTTTCAGCGGCTGCGGGGCCACCGGCCGCTTGAGCATCCAGCTCACCGCCATCTGGCGCGACTTCTGGAGGCGGGCAGGGGAGCCCGGCTGGGAAGACCGGGCCTTCAGCGTGATGGCGGGAGGTGATTTTGCGCTGATCAAGTCGGTCGAGGGTTTCGAGGATTACGCGTCATTTGGAGCCCGGCAGCTCGATGAACTCGGCGTGGCCAAGGGCGATGTGGTGTTCGCCATCACCGAGGGCGGCGAGACCTCCTTCGTCATCGGCAGCGCCTGGCAGGGGCTGAAAAAGGGGGCCCGGGTCTTCTTTGTCTATAACAACCCGGACGAGATCCTGTGCCGGACCGTCGCCCGCAGCCGCGAGGTGATCGAGGAGCCTCGGATTGAGAAAATTAACCTGACCACCGGGCCGATGGCCATCACCGGCTCCACCCGGATGCAGGCGACGAGCATCCAGCTCTGCGTCATGCTGACGATTCTGGAAGTGGCGTGCGCCGAGCTCCGCGCGCGGCTCGCGGGAGCGCCTGCCGACGATGCCGAGCTGGCAGCCATCCCGCGGGAATTCCTAGCCGGGCTGGAGGAAATCCAGCGCACTCTGGCAAGCGACGGAGTCCGGCGGCAGCTCGCCAAGCTGGTCGCACAGGAAGAACAGGGACACCGGAAGCAGCGCCGCAACAATTATTTCGCCGACCGGCTGGCAATCGACGTCCTAACCGACACCACCGAGCGTTCGCCGACGTTTTGCCTGCCAAGTTTCAAGAAATTCGACGATCCCGCGGCGACGGAAAGCCGTTCGTTTCTGTTTCTGCCCTACCGTGACACGGCATCCGCATGGCGCGCGCTGCTCCAGCGCGAACTCCAGCCGGTGGAGTGGGACCGGGAAACCCTCCGCGGCCTGGCCGGTGACGCGACGCTGGAACGACAGCAACAGTGGATGAAAACGATCAGCCGACAGGAGATCCTTCGGTTCCGGATCGGGCTCGACGGGCTCGCTTACCGCCCCACCCGCCCGGGCGACAGCGCCTGCGCCATCTTGACCGGTGACGAGTTGGCAGCGCTCACCGGAGACGAGGGTTTTTACCGCCGCCAGTTGGAAGCGGCACACCAGGCCGGCGGAGCGGCCGCCGTGGTGATCCTCGCCCCGGCGGCGCTGCTGGAGGAGGCGGAGCGGTTTTTGGACGGCTGGAAAGTCCCCGCCACCCGGGTGCTGGTGCCGCTGCCCATGCCGGATGAGCGCCTGCCGCTGCAGGGTGGCACGCGCATCGCCGCCAAGATGCTGCTCAACGCGCTTTCCACCCTCACCATGGTGCGGCTCGGCCGGGTGCTGGGGAATTTCATGATCCGGGTGGTCCCTAGCAATTTAAAGCTCATCGACCGGGCCACCCGCTACCTCGTCCATTTCACCGGGCAGACGTATGAAGACGCGTGCCACCTGCTGCACCGCGCGATGGAATACGTCGCCCCACGCATGCAGGCCGGCCAAGACTATCCATCCGCCGTCGGCCTGTGCCTGATCGTCTCGCGCGAGCATTGCAGCTTCGAGGAGGCGGAGGGAAAACTCTGCTAGGCTTTCAAGACGATCCGGTGCCTGGCTTTCCTCGTTCATTGGGAAAGTCTTGCGCCAAGCTCCCGCTGATTTACCGGTTGCCCGCCGCACTTCCCCCGGGCAATCTGCCGACCCGCCATGCCACGTCCGCCAAAGAAATTTGTCCCCACGCCGTTCGAGTATCATCAGGAAATCGAGCTCACCATCGACTCCCTGACCAATCTGGGTGCCGGCGTGGGCCGCATCGACGGCTGGGTCGTCTTCGTCCCGTTTTCCCTGCCTGGCGAGACCATCCGCGCCCGGGTTTTCCGCAATGACAAAAGCTTTTCGCAAGCCGATCTGGTCGAAGTCCTGATCCCCTCGCCGGACCGCGTGGCTCCCGGCTGCCCGCTCTTCGGCGAGTGCGGCGGCTGTCAATACCAACACCTTTCCTATCAGAAACAGCTCGCTTGGAAGACCCGGCAGGTTGGCGAGCTGATGAAACACATGGCATCTATCAGATTTCCGGTGAACGACTGCCTATCCTCCGAGCAAGTCTGGAATTACCGCTCGAAAATCACGCCGCATTTTGAAAAGGCGAAGGACGGCGACCTCGGGCCGATCGGGTTTCTCGCCTTCGGCCGCCGCTCGCAGCTCATCGATGTCCCACAGTGCCCGATCGCCATGGACGTGATCAACCGCGAGCTGCCCGCCATCCGCGAGGGGCTCCGCCAGCGGGCGGGTAGCTTCAAGCGCGGTGCCACCGTCCTCCTCCGCGCCACCGAGGACCGGGTGGAAACCGACTTCCGCGTCGTCGCGACCGAGCAGGTGGGCGATTTGAAATTCCAGTTCCTCGCGGGCGATTTTTTCCAAAACAACCCGTTCATCCTGCCCGCCTTCACCGGCTACGTCGCCAAGCAGGCCGCGGGTGGCGGCGCGAAGTTCTTGGTCGACGCCTACTGCGGCTCCGGCCTGTTTTCCCTCACGCTGGCCAAGGATTTCGCGCAAGTCGCCGGGGTCGAGGTCTCCGAAACCTCCTGCGAATGGGCACGCAAGAACGCCGCCGCCAACGAGATCACCAACGCCACCTTCCTCACCGCCTCCGCCGAGGCGATCTTCGACCAAATCGCCTTTCCAGCCCGCGAAACCGCGGTGGTGATCGATCCGCCGCGCAAAGGTTGCACGCCGGAGTTCATCGAGCAGTTAGTGAAATTCGGTCCGGCGCGCGTCGTCTATGTTTCCTGCGATCCCGCCACCCAGGTCCGCGATCTCAAGCAACTCAGCGAGGCCGGCTATCGCCTCGCCGACGTCCAGCCCTTCGATCTTTTTCCGCATACCCGCCACTTGGAATGCGTGATGACCCTGGACGCCCCGCAGTGCCAGCCTTGCACCTGAAGAGGAAAACGAACCGCAGATGAACCGCACAGATTTAAGAAACCTACGAGAAGTTGGGTCCAACTTCTTTGATGATCTGCGTGAAGCTGTGTCCATCTGCGGTTCCATTTCTCTTTCAAGATTAAATCCACGGAGGTGATCCAGCGGCTGCCATTTCACTATTTCGGGACCGCCGAGGATGTCGGGCGTTTGCAGACGCTCCTCCGCCGTGCGCTGGACGGGCTGCAATTCCACCGCCCCGGCCGCTTGGCGGTGCTGAACCTCGCCTGTGGCCGGGCGGATGAAACCGGCGCGCTGGCGGCGGCGCTGGCTCCGGCGGAAATTGGCCACTACCTCGGTATTGACCTTCGCCCGGACGCGGTGGCCGAGGCGGCGCGGCGCTGGGAGCTGCCCGGCGGCACCATCGAGTTCCGCTGCGGCGATGCGGCGGCGCTGGGCGAGATGAAATTGCTGCCGCCCGCGGACTTCATTTTCATCCGGCACCAGAACTACTGGCACGATCCGGCCGTCTGGGACCGGCTCCTCACGCAGGCGCTCGACGCGCTGGCACCGGGTGGATTGCTCGCCTGCACCTCCTATTTCGACCACGAGCACGCGCTGTTCAGGGCCGCCTTGCGCACGCGCGGAGCCGCCTTGCTGTGGGACGTGCGCCACCCGGACTCCCGCCCGCTGCCGGACGCCGCGGGCAAGTCGGTGGACCGACACCTCGCCATGTTCGGAAAGCTGCCGGTTCCCGAATAGCTTGAGGCTCCACCTTCGCTTGATCGTCTGGGTTTTGACGGCTCCGGGCAGGATGCCCGTGCCACTGAGAGGAGCGTGCGCGTCTCGCCCGCTTGGTTGCGGCAAGGTGAAGAGCAAGCCGCTACTAAACGAAGATCCGTGCGGATAAAGCTGTTATGGATTTGGATGGAGGCTCCGGGCAGAATGCCCGGGCCACGTGGCGCGGGCATCCTGCCCGGAGCTAACAGACAAGTTAGTCGGGAGGCTTCCACCTTGCAAAGCCATGAAACCCCGGCAACCGACGCCGCAGAACGCGAGCAGATCGATGAAGGACAAGGTTCATCCTGAAGCGATTCGTGAAGCGATTCGTTGCGGCCCCGCATTTGTCGCGTAGAATGACGGATACGATTGAACGAACTTTATCCCCCCACCCTCATGTCCTCAAAAACCGCTGCCGACGTTCTGATTGAAACCATTCACTCGTGGGGTGTTGATATCATTTTCGGGATCCCCGGGGATGGCATCAACGGCATCATCGAGGCGCTGCGAAAGCGGCAGGACAAAATCCGCTTCATCCAGGTGCGCCACGAGGAATCCGCCGCGTTCATGGCCTGCGCCTATGCGAAATACACCGGCAAGCTCGGCTGCTGCATCGCCACCTCCGGCCCGGGCGGCATCCATTTGCTCAACGGACTCTACGACGCGAAACTCGACGGCCAGCCGGTCCTCGCCATCACCGGCTTGCAGTTTCATGACCTTGTGGGCACTCACACCCAACAGGATGTGGCACTGGATAAACTCTTCATGGACGTCTCTGTTTACAACGAGCGGATCATGGGGCCGATGCACGTCGAGGCGGTGACGCATCTCGCCTGCCGCACCGCCCTCGCCTATCGCGGGGTTTCACACATCACGATGCCGGTGGACATGCAGTCGATGGATATGAAGGAAGGCCACAAATCCGAGCGCAACGAACCGGCTTTCGCCTCCAACGTGTTCGCCCGCAGCACCAAGCTCCCGCCGGCGGGCGATCTGGACGCCGCCGCGCAAATCCTCAACGCCGGCAAGAAGGTGGCCATCCTCGCCGGAGCCGGGGCACTGGGCGCCGGAGCCGAGCTGGAACAAATCGCCGACCTGCTCGGCGCACCCATCATCAAACCGATCCTCGGCAAGGCCTGCGTGCCCGACGACAGCCCGTTTTGCACCGGGTCGATCGGATTGTTAGGAACGCTCCCGTCACAGGAGGCCATCGAGGATTGTGATACGCTGCTGATGGTTGGCACCTCGTTTCCCTATCTCGAATTCATGCCTAAACCGGGGCAAGCCAAAGCCGTGCAGATTGATATCAATCCGATCCGGATTGGCTTGCGCTATGACATTGATGTCGGGCTCGTCGGTGACAGCCACAGCACTCTGGCAGATCTCAGCGGGCGGCTGAAGCGTAAGGACAACCGCTCGTTCCTGACCAAGGCGCAGAAGGGAATGAAAGAGTGGGAGGAGTTGATGAAAGGGCGCGGCACCCGCACCGACTTCCCGCTCAAGCCGCAGGTCGTCGCCTACGAGTTAAATAAACGCCTGACCGACAATGCGATCATTTCCTGCGATAGCGGCAGCATCACCACGTGGTGGGCCCGCTACCTTAAAGCCCGTGGCGAGCAAAAATACTCGCTCTCTGGCACACTCGCCACCATGGCCAGCGGCCTGCCCTACACGCTCGCGGCCCAGCTTGCGTTTCCCGACCGGCAATGCGTGGCGGTCATCGGCGACGGCGCGTTCTCCATGCTCATGGCGGACTTTGTCACCGCCGTGAAATACGAGCTGCCGATCAAAGTCATCGTCTTCAGCAACCGCTCGCTGGCCCAGATCAAATGGGAGCAAATGGTATTCCTCGGCAACCCCGAGTATGTCTGCGACCTGGCACCGATCGATTTTGCCGCCGTCGCCCGCGCCTGCGGTGGCACCGGCTTCATGGTGGACAAGGCGGAAGACCTGCCGCGGATCCTCGACCAAGCCTTCGCAACGCCGGGACCGGTGGTGGTGGACTGCATCGTCGATCCACACGAGCCGCCGATGCCGCCGAAGGTGAAGGCGAAGCAGGCGCTGCATTTCGCGGAGTCACTCGCCAAGGGCACGCCGAACCGCGGCAAGATCGCCATCACCTCGGCAAAGAACACCGTCCGCGAACTGGTTTAATCTCCCGCGCCGATGCCACGGGAATTCCCGATCACGGAGGTGAAAACCTCCGCCTATCAGGTGCCCACCGATTCCCCGGAGTCGGACGGTACTTTCGCGTGGGATTCGACCACGCTTGTGTTGGTTGAAATTTCCGCCGGCGGCCACACCGGCACCGGTTATACCTACTCGGCCGCCGCCGCGGGGAGATTGGTCGCTGAGGCATTGGCGGACGTCGTCCGCGGATCGGATGCGCTGGAGGTGGCCGCCACTCACGCGGCGATGATGCGGCGGATACGCAATCTTGGCCGCGGGGGCCTCGCGCGGATGGCCGTTTCCGCGGTGGATGCCGCACTTTGGGATCTGAAGGCGCGATTGCTCGATATGCCATTGGTCCGCTTGTTGGGCCAGCTCCGCGAGACGCTCCCGGTCTATGGCAGCGGCGGATTCACCAGTTATGGAATTGTAGAGTTATGCGACCAGCTCCGCGGCTGGGTGGAGCTTGGGATTCCGCGGGTGAAAATGAAAGTCGGCTCCGCCCCCTTGAAGGATCTCGGCCGGGTCCGCGCGGCCCGGCAGGCGGTGGGCGATGGCGCTGAGTTGATGGTGGACGGAAATGGAGCCTTTGACCGAAAGCAGGCGCTGGAATTCATGCACGCCGCGGCCGGGGAGGCCGGGGTGAACTGGATGGAGCAGCCGCTGCCGCCGGAGGACCGTGCGGGCGCACGATTGCTGCGGGACCGCTCCCCTCACGGGATGGAAATCGCCGATGGCGAGTATGCCGCCATCGGCAGTGATTTCCTTGAGCTGATTCAAGCGGGCGTGGCGGACATCCTGATGCCCGACATCACCCGCTGCGGCGGCGTGACCGGGCTTTTGCAAGCCGCGGAAATTTGCGCGGCATGGGGCATTCCCATTTCCACTCACTGCGCGCCCGCCTTGCACCTGCATCCCGCCTGCGCGATTCCCGGCCTGCGCCACGCGGAGTATTTCCACGACCACGTCCGCATCGAAACCCTGCTACTCGACGGCCTGCCGCAGCCGGTGGACGGCGCGCTGCGGCCCGATCTATCCGCTCCGGGAAACGGGCTCACATTCCGCCACGCGGACGCCGCGAACTATCAGATCCTATGAAAACCCATGCCCATCCGAAAGGCCGCGGCGACGCAGTGGATGCCGCTCGTCTCGCCGCCGAACTGACGCGCCAGGTCGAAGGCGAGGTGCGCTTCGGCAGCGGCGACCGCGCGCTCTATTCCACCGATTCTTCTAACTACAGACAGATCCCCATCGGCGTGGTCGTCCCCAAAACCAAGGAAGACATCGTCAAAACTTTTGAAATCTGCCGGAAATATGGCGCGCCGATCACCTCCCGCGGGGCCGGGACCAGCCTCGCCGGGCAATGTTGCAACGTGGCGGTCATCATCGACACCTCAAAGAACCTCCGCCGCATCCACGAGCTCGATCCGGAGCGCCGGTTCGCGCGGGTGGAGCCGGGCGTGGTGCTCGACCAAATCCGCGACACCGCGGCGGAGCATCACCTGACATTTGGCTCGGACACCTCGACCCACGCCTGGGCGACCATCGGCGGCAGCATCGGAAACAATGCCTGTGGCGTGCATTCCCACTTATCAGGACGGACCTCCGACAACATCAAGGAGCTTGAAATCATCACCTACGACGGTTTGCGCCTGCGCGTCGGTGCGACATCGGACGATGAATTTCACCGGATCATCGCGGAAGGCGGGCGGCGGGCGGAGATCTATCAGAGTTTGCGTGATCTCCGCGACCGCTACGCCGACTTGATCCGCGAGCATTTCCCTAAAATCCCGCGGCGGGTGTCCGGCTATAATCTCGACGACCTTCTGCCGGAGAACGGATTCCACGTTGGCCGAGCCTTGTCAGGCACCGAGGGCACCTGTGTGGGTTACCTGGAGGCGACGATGCACCTCGTCCACCGTCCACCCTATCGCACGCTGGTGGTGCTGGGTTATGATGACATATTCGCGGCCGGCGATCATGTGCCGGCGGTGCTGGAGTATGGTGTCATTGCCTTGGAGGGGATGGATTCGATTCTCGTCGGGAACCTGCAGAAGAAGCGCCTCCATCCTGCCGAGGATTTCGCGCTGCTGCCGGAAGGCCAGGGGTTTCTGCTGGCGGAATTCGGTGGCGGCACCCGCGAGGAGGCGAATGAACAGGCCGAGAAAATGATGCGTGATTTCCGCGGGAAGTTCGCCCGCGGCCGCATGGTCTGTTATGAGGACAAGGAAACGCAGGACCGGATTTTTGAGATTCGTGAATCCGGCTTGCCCGCCACGGCCCGGTTGCCCGAGTTGGCGGATACTTGGGAAGGCTGGGAGGACGCCGCGGTCCACCCCGACAAGCTCGGGGCTTATCTGCGGGATTTCCGCGCACTAACCGATCGCCATGGCTACAGTGGCGCGCTTTACGGCCATTTCGGCCAAGGCTGCGTCCACACGCGGACCGATTTCGGGATGAAAACCGCCGACCAGGTGCGGCGCTTCCGCCGGTTCATTGAAGAAGCCAGCGATCTGGTGGTGGAATATGGTGGGTCCTTTTCCGGCGAGCACGGTGACGGACAATCGAAGGCGGAATTTCTAACTAAACTCTACGGCCCGGAACTGGTGCGGGCCTTCGGCGAGTTCAAGGCGATCTGGGACCCCGCTGGGAAAATGAATCCAGGCAAGATTGTCGATCCGTATCGAATCGAGGAAAATCTCCGCTACGGGAAGAATTATCATCCGCATGAGCCGGAGACGGAGTTCAAATATCCGGAAGACAAAGGCAGTTTTTCCTTCGCGATGGAGCGCTGTGTGGGAGTGGGAAAGTGCCGCCGCACCGAGGAGGGAACGATGTGCCCGAGTTATATGGCCACACGGGAGGAAAAACATTCCACCCGCGGCCGCGCGCGCTTGTTATTTGAAATGTTGCAAGGTGACGTGATCGACCGCGGCTGGAAGGAAGAGAGCGTCCGCGAGGCACTGGACCTTTGTCTTTCCTGCAAGGCCTGCAAAAGCGAATGCCCGATGCAAGTGGACATGGCGACCTACAAGGCGGAGTTCAACGCACACTATTTCAAGAACCGGCTGCGGCCGCTGCCTGCCTACAGCATGGGCCTCATCCATATCTGGGCGCGGCTCGCCTCGCGGCTGCCGAAGGTAGCGAATTTCTTCACCCAGGCACCTTTGTTTTCCACGATGGCCAAGCGCCTCGGCGGGATCGCTCCGCAGCGCCAGATGCCCCGCTTCGCAGAAACGACTTTTCACGAAGCTTTCAAACCCGACCCCGAGCCCCGACCCCGCGGCCGGGTCATTTTGTGGGCGGACACGTTTAACGACCATTTCCATCCCGAAATCCTGCATGCGGCGGCGGAGGTGCTGCGCTCGGCGGGTTTCCAAGTGGAGGTTCCGCGGGCGCGGCTTTGCTGTGGCCGGCCGCTCTATGAGTTCGGAATGCTGGATCTGGCGAGGTTCAAACTGCAGGAGCTCCTCGGCGAGCTGCGCTCTGACATTCGTGCAGGTGTTCCGGTGGTGGGTCTGGAACCCAGCTGCGTTTCAACCTTCCGCACTGAGTTGCCGGATCTTTTTCCCCATGACACGGACGCTCAGCGGCTGGCGAAACAGACATTTATCTTGAGCGAGTTTCTCATCAACGAGGTGCAGGATTACCAGGCGCCGGTGCTCAAGCGCAAGGCGTTGGTTCACTTGCATTGCCACCAGCGCGCCACCATGGATTTGAATGCCGAGCTGGAACTGCTGACGCGAATGGGAGTCGATCACGAGCTGCTCGATTCCGGCTGCTGCGGGATGGCAGGTGCCTTTGGTTTCGAGAAAGAAAAGTATGATGTCTCGGTCGCCTGTGCCGAGCGCGTGCTGCTGCCCGCCGTGCGCGAAGCGGCGCAGGACACGCTCATTGTTAGCAACGGCTTCAGCTGTCAGCAGCAGATCGAGCAGCTCGACGGCCGCCGCGCCTTGCACATCGCGCAGCTCTTGCAAATGGCCCTGCGGGAAGGTCCGGCGGGACCGGATGGCCCACGCCCGGAAAATCACTATCTGCCGGCCGCACCGCGTCCGCCCGGACTCGTCGCGTCGCTTGCCGTCCTCACCGCCGGGGCCGCGATTGGCAGCGCCGTCCTGATTCCAGTCATCCGCCGAATTCTAAGAAAATAATGAAAGCAAAACGACTCAATGACATCGGAGACACCACCTGGGCGGTCATTCTCGACCGCGACGAGAAGGCCGTCGAGACTCTCGCCGAGTTTGCAAGGCAACAAAACCTGAGCGCGGCCCGGATCACCGGGATCGGTGCCTTCAGCCGCGCCACGCTCGGGTTCTTCGACCGTGAGCGCAAAGACTATCAAAAAATCGAGATCGCGGAACAAACCGAAGTTCTCTCACTTCTGGGCAATATAGTAATCTATCAGGATGAGCCCAAGAGACTGCGGTGCCAGCGTATCCCGAGCCTGCCGCTCCTCGTTCGATTCTTGCTT
>JBBEEL010000116.1:0-13136 GCA_040880785.1 Akkermansiaceae bacterium
TGGAGAACCTATGCCCGGCCATCGATACGGGTCAATTCATTTTGATGAGTTTTTTCGAATTTTTTTCCATTCATCCACAACCCGTTCATTATGAGAAGAAAGTGGGATGAATCATGCGGCTGTAGGTTCCAGTTACTCGTTCAAAACCCGGATTCTCGGCTGTCTGCGGCACGCGGCCGGTGGATCATCGCCCGGGGACCTTGCCCACACCCACAACTTTCTGCCGGACACGCCAAGGCAGCCTGCCGGGCGGTCCACTGGGTGTCGTGGGTTGATGGCGCGTCGTCATTGGCTTTGCGGCTCCGACTAACTATCCGTTCCGGCTTTATCCGCCGGATCTCGTTTCGCAGCGGCTTGCTCTCCACCTTGCCGCAACCAAACGGGCAAGACGCCCACGCTCCTCTCCGTGGCCCGGGCATTCTGCCCTGAGCCCTCCAACCAGAGTTACACCCTATCTCCACACAGCGCGGCGCGGGTTCTGGTGCTAAAGAGGCAGTTCGGCCCGGCGGCCATTCGCTTGGCCGGATTTTTATCTCTCGTCCCAGAAGCCGTGGATCTTGTCGATTTCCCGGCGGTTGCGCTTCGTCGGCCGGCCTTTCGCCGCCTCGCGTTTGGCGGCGAGCCAGAGCTTGAGATTCTCAAAGGTTTCCGTGGGGGTGAGTTCTTCATAGCAGGCCTGGGCTTGCGGCGCTCCCACCCGCAGGGGGATCATCGCCTTCACGGAAATGACCCGCAGGCCGGGCCCCTCGGGGAAGGGGATTTCCAACAAATCCCCCGGCCGGATGGATGCGGCGGCCCTGAGCGCATGGCCGCCGCGCTTGACCATGCCGCGGGCACAAACGTCCGCCGCGAGGCTGCGGGTTTTAAAAAACCGGGTGGCCCACAGCCACTTGTCGGCACGCACTGATTCAAGAGTCGCCATGGATTTCTGCCGCCAGCTTCCGACAAAGCGGATTCACATGCAACCCGCTATCGCGCTTGCGCCCAGGGCCGCCCGCCCGCTAAGAAGGCTCGTGGCCGCAAGAAACATCGTCTATTTCGATCTGGAAACCCAGCGCAGCTTCGGCGACGTCGGAGGGTCCGCCCATAAAGGCAAAATGGGCGTCTCGGTGGGTGTCACCTACAGCACCGCCCGCGGGACCTATGAAATCTACCGTGAAAACGAAATGGAGAAGCTGGGTGAGGAGCTGGTGAAGGCGGACCTGGTCGTCGGCTGGAACCACATGCAGTTCGACTACCCTGTCCTCCAGCCTTATGTGTTTCACACGCTTGCCGAGCAAACGCTGAACCTCGACATGATGCTGGAGCTGGAAAGCCTAGTCGGTTTTCGCCTCAAACTTGATACGGTGGCCGCTGCCTGTCTCGGGACTGGAAAAACCGCCGATGGCCTGGATGCCTTGCGTTGGTGGCAGGAGCACAAAAAATCCGGCGAGTTCGCCCCGCTGCGGAAAATCGCCGAATACTGTGCCTTCGATGTGAAGGTCACCAAATGCGTCCACGAATACGCGCTCGCGCACGGGCTGCTCAAATACGACGACAAGAGCGGCCGGATCGTCGAGGTCGCTGTGCCATGGAGCTGAAATCTCCGGCCTAGGTCAGATCCAGCCGATCTGCTTAAGCACAAGATACACCGTCCAGATAAAAACGGCGGACAAGACGACGATGTAAATCTTCGCGGCAAGTTCAATGGAGGAACGGGTCATGGCGCGGGGGTTCTAGGCTGCCGAGTGGATTTCGCCAAGGGAAATGCTTGCCCGCTCCAAATGCCTTACGGGCTGGGACACATCTTTGTTGTCTCAGTTTAAAATAAGCTCTTGCATCTTTTATGCGTTTGTGAGGTTCTCGCCGGGCCATGAAACCACGTATTTTGCTCCCGCTCTTGCTCACCGCCCCCGTATGGGCGCAGTCTCCCGATCTTTTACCTAACCGCCTTGATGCGTTAGTCGTGACCGCCAGCCCGTTGGACCGCACGCTCTTCGAGCTCGTCCAGCCGGCCACCGTTCTGAAGGAGAGAGAGCTCATGTTCAAACTCGCACCCACACTCGGCGAGACGCTGGAAGGACAGCCGGGGGTTAGCGCCACCTCGTTCGGCCCCGGTGCGAGCCGCCCGATCATCCGTGGGCTCGGCGAGGACCGGCTGCGCATCCTGCAAAACGGCACATCGGTCCTGGATGTGTCCAATATCAGCCCGGACCACGCGGTCGGCACCGATCCCCTGAGCGTGAACTCGGTGGAGATCGTCCGCGGCCCGGCCACCCTGCTTTACGGACCTAACACCGTCGGCGGAGTCGTCAATGTCATCGACAACCGGATTCCCATGGAACGCATTGTCGGCGTCAACGGCACCATCGACGCCCGCTACGGATCCGCCGACTCCCTCCGCTCGCTCGCCGGCTCGGTGAATTTCGGCGCAGGGCCCTTCGCCTTCCATCTGGATGCCTTCACCCGCGAGACCGATGACATTAAAATCCCCGGTTATGCCCGCTCCAGCCGCCTCCGCGCCGAGGACCCGCAAGCGGATGAGCCCTCTGGCAGGCTACCTAACAGCTTCACCGATACCGACGGCGGGGCGATCGGCGGTTCCTATATTTGGGAAAAAGGCTACGCCGGCGTTTCCTACTCCGGCCTGAATTCCTTCTACGGCATCGTGGCGGAAGAGGATGTCACCATCGACCTCCGCCAACGCCGCTGGGACCTCCGCGGCGCGTTCTACGAACCGGCTGGCGGGATCAAGGAAATCAACTACAAGTTCGCTTACACCGATTACGATCACACCGAGTTCGAGGACGACGAGGTTGGCACCCGTTTCGCCATTGACGGCTTCAACGCCCGCACCGAATTGCTGCATGAAAAAATCGGCGGCTTTGAGGGCGCGGTCGGCGTGGAACTCCAGCGCAACGAGTTTGCCGCGCTTGGCGACGAGGCATTTCTCCCAGCCGTGGACAACCAGGTGAACTCACTCATGCTCTTCGAGGAGATCGCACTCAACCCCTTCACCCTCCAGTTCGGCGGCCGCTATGACTATCAGTCTAACAAGACCAAGTCATCTCCCGACTTTGGCCCCGCCTTGGACCGGGATTTCAACGCCTTCAGCACCTCCGCTGGTGTGGTTTATAATCCGACGGCAGACTACGCGCTCGCGCTCGCGCTCGGCTACTCGCAACGCCCGCCGAACTATGTGGAGCTTTTCGCCAACGGGCCGCACGTCGCGACGGGCACCTTCGAGGTCGGCAACCCGGACCTCGGCACCGAGGATTCCTTCTCGCTCGACCTCTCGGTCAGGAAAAAAACCGGCCGTGTCACCGGCAGCGTCAGCGGGTTTTACTATCGGTTCAACGACTTCGTGGCAAACCTGCCCACCGGCGAGACCAAGCCCGATGAGGATCTGCCCATCTTCAACTACAGGGCCATCGGAGCCAACTTCTACGGTGGGGAAATCGAAGCCACCATCCACCTGCTGGAGCCGGTGCAAATCCCCAGCGACGCCAAATCATCCGCCTTCCGGCAACCGTCCGAGCGGCTGGACCTAATTTTCCTCGCCGACTACGTCCGCGCCGAGAACCGCCAGAGCGGCGAGCCACTTCCACGCATTCCGCCATTCCGCACGACCGTTGCGCTGGACTACCGGATCGACAAGCTGGGTGCCCGGATCGATGCCCAATGGGCCGCACGCCAGAACCGCGCGGCGGAGGAGGAGCTTGCCACGGACAGTTATGTCATGCTCAACGCCGGCCTCGACTACACCTTGAGCACCGGAGCTGTGACCACCACCTTCTTCGTCAAAGGCGTCAACCTGCTCAACCAGGAAGCCCGCCTCAGCACGTCGTATCTCAAGGACATCGCTCCGCTCTCCGCACGGGGCGTGATCGTCGGCCTCCGCAGCGAATTTTGAATCCTCCGACACCCACACAAGTGTGCTGAGTCCTAGATCAAGGGTCTGAAATTTCAACCCCGCTCGCGGCGAGGTGCTTCCTCCACGCCCGCATCGAGCGCGTGAGGTTCTGCCGGGGATCGATCTTGATATTGTAACATTGCAGTCCCACCGCGCCGTCGAAACCGATCTCGCGGAGGCCCCGCAGCAGAGCGGCCTGGTCGAAGGTCCCCTCGTCGAGCGGACGGATCAGGCTGCTCCAATCCGTCCCGCCCAGATCCGCCCCGCAGATGCTGACACTCCAGAGCAGCGGCTTGGCTTCCTCGAGTGTCGCCGCAAGGTCGTCCGTTGGCTGAACTTCCAGGAAGTGACATAGGTTGAAAGCGACACCAACGTTGTCGCACCCTGTGGCCTTGGCGATCCGAAGAGCATGGTCCACTCGCTCAATATGAAAATTGGCGTGCGGATAGAGCACCACTTTCAGGCCTGCTTCCCTCGCCTTGCCGGCGATTTCCTTCACGAATGCGACTGCCTGCTCGTCGTTCGGATCCTTCCCGCGCTGCACGTTGAGTTCCACCAGCGCATCGGTCCCCTTCAGCGCCTTGATCGCCTCGCTGACCTCCTTCCCGTAGTTGAAGCCATCCGCGCTCACCGCTCCTCCCGCGTAGATGCTGAAAACTTTGAGGTTCTCCTTCTCGCAGGCGGCCTTGAATTTCACGAGGTCGCCCGGATAGACGGAGCCGACACCTTGGTAGCCGAGATCTTTGATGAAGCGCAGTCCCTCTTCCACCGCCTCGAACTTGATCCCGTTCTGGAAAGGATAGAACCCGCGAGTGATCGACTCTTCCCGCTCTCCCCGGACAGGAACCGGGACCACCAGGCAAAGCAGCAATATCAGTCCACGCATCACGCTCCCGACTACGCCGTTCCCGCAGCAGGCCTGTCAATCCGCCATCCCCGCATGACTCAGCACCGACGCATCAGCCAACAATTTCACCGAAACTCAGATTCGTGGCGAACAATCATCGAGGCGGAGGGAGCCATCGCCCCGAGATCCACCCAACAACATCCCCGGCAATCGGACGATACCGCCTTTCCCTCTTTGACAATTCCGCGTCGCGGCGGCAGTTTCGCGCCGCACTCCTGCACCTCCCTAATTCATTATGGCCTACGATCTCATTGTCATCGGTGGCGGCCCTGCCGGCTACGTCGCCGCCATCCGCGCCGCCCAACTTGGAAAAAAAGTCGCCTGCGTCGAAGCGGACCGCGCCGGCGGCACCTGCCTCAACTGGGGCTGCATTCCCACCAAGGCGCTCCTCAAAAACGCCGAACTCTACCACACGCTCAATCACAAGGCCGCCGAGTTCGGCATGAAAATCGAAGGCCTTTCTTACGACTGGTCCAACGTCATCGGTCGCTCGCGGAAAGTTTCCGAGCGCCTCGCCGGCGGGATTGAATACCTCTTCAAGAAGAACAAGGTCGATTACATCCGCGGCATCGGCTCCGTCGAGGGCACCGGCAAAGTCTCCGTCAAAGCCGCTGATGGATCCACCCAAAGCATTGAATCCAAGCACATCCTCATCGCCACCGGCTGCAAATCCCGCGGCCTGCCTCCCCTGCCCTTCAACGGCAAATCCGTCATCGGTTCCAAGGAAGCCATGGTCCTCCCGACCCAGCCCAAGGAAATGCTGATCATCGGCGCGGGCGCGATCGGCGTGGAGTTCGCCTACATTTACAATGCCTTCGGCACCAAGGTCACCCTGATCGAGATGGCCCCGCGCATCCTCCCTGTCGAGGACGACGAAGTGGGCGACGCCTTGGAAAAATCCCTCATTAAGCAAGGCATCCGCTGCCTCACCACCACCAAGATCACCGCGATGTCCGACAAGGGCACTCACGTCGAGCTCACCGTCGAAGGCCCCAAGGAAAACGGCACTCTCAGCGCCGAAGTTTGTCTCGTCGCCATCGGTATCCAGCCCGTCCTTCCCGGCGGCCAGCAGCCGACTCTCTCCGAGCGCGGCTACATCAGCGTGGATGAGCGCTATCAGACCTCCATCCCCGGGGTTTACGCCGCCGGCGACATCACCGGCCCGCCGTGGCTCGCCCACACCGCCTCGTTTGAGGCCGTCCAGTGCGTCGAAGGCCTCTACGTCGAAGGCCACAAGCCGCGCCAGATCACCAATTTCCCCGGCTGCACCTACTGCCACCCGCAAGTCGCCTCCGTCGGAAAAACCGAACGCGACCTCAAGGCCCAAGGCATTGAATACAAGGTTGGGAAAATCCCCTTCGTCGCCATCGGCAAAGCCGTCGCTTCCGGCGAGTCCGAGGGATTCGCCAAGCTGCTCTTCGGCAAAAAGCACGGTGAACTTCTGGGAGCCCACATCATCGGTGAAAACGCCACCGAGCTCATCGCCGAAATGGGCCTCGCGCTCGACCAAGAGCTCACTGGCGAGGAGATTCACGCCACCATCCACGCCCATCCGACGATGAGCGAGGTCATCCACGAGGCCACCCTCGCGGCGGAAGGCCACGCCATCCACTTCTAACGGTCCGCGAAATCCATTGCGCCCGATTTCCCGCCACCCTTCCAAGCAACTTGGTGGGAGCGCTGAGCCCCAGCTCGGCGAGAATCCGCTTGATCGGCCAGACTGTGACAGCACGCAGTGATAGGTGGCTCCTCGCGCATCCTTCGGGGCTCAGAGCACCAAGGCACCACCCTGACTGAACTCCTCGCGCCCGAAGCTCGCGAGGTGATGGCCGAAGCCATGCGCGATCGAAAGCCAAAGCCGGTTGTGTGCGACATTGTCGAACTTCATCGCCTGCCCCGACTTGAAGCCAAGCCCACCGCCGACGAGCACGAACGGGATGTTGTCGAGCGAGTGGCTGTTGCCTTTTCCGAGCTCGTTGGTCCAAACGATGGTCGTGTTGTCGAGCATACTGCCCTGGCCGCCGGGCTCGGGAATGGCGTCGAGTTTGCGCGCGAGATAGGCTAACTGTTCGCACAGCCAGACGTTGATTTTCACGAGCTTTTCCTGTGCCTCCGCGTTGTTGTCCGGCTCATGGGAAAGCGTGTGGTGGTTGTCGTGGATGTCCAGCCAGTTCATTTTCGCCTGACCGACGCTGTTGGTGTATTGCAGCGACGCGACACGCGCCATGCCGTTGGCGAAGGCACTCACTAACAGGTCCGCCTGCATCGTGCTGATTTTCGGGATGCCGTCGTTGTCGAGCGCCACGCCCGCCTCCAGCGCGGGCGGCGGGAACAGCAGGTTCGTGGTGTCCGCGCTTTGCAAATTTTGCTCCATCTCGCGGACGAAGGTCGCGTGCTGGTCGAGCAAGACTTTCTCTTCGGGATCGACATGCGCGGCGATGGTCCGCAGGTCCTCGCGAACGTCGTCCAGCACGCTGCCGACGTTTTCCCGGTCCTTCATCTGGCCATAAAGTTTTTCGAACACCGCGTAGGGATCGCTCAGCGGGGCGAGCGGCTGGTTGCTGCCGGCGTAGGCCTTGCGCGTCCACGGGTCGGCGCGGTTAGGCACGGCGACGCCAAGCTCCAGCGAACCGAAACGGGTGGCGGTTTCCGGCCGGGCCTGAAGGAAATTGCGAATTTCCTGGTCGATGGAAATGCCGCGCGCCCACCCGGCCGGCTTGTCGCTGCCGCCCTGGATGTTTCCCGGCAAAAGCTCGTCGGCTGTTAGCAGGCAACTCATGCCGCGCATGTGGCCGTCGCCGTCGCCGCGGATTTTGTTGCTGACGCCGTGGAGCGTCAGCAGGCGGTTTTTGAATGGCTCCAGCGGCGCGAGGATGCGCTTGAGCTTGAAGTCCGGCCCGATCTCGTCCGGCCAGAACTCCGGCGGGATCGTCCCGTTAGGCGTGAACATGAAAATGATCCGCTGCGGGTTTTTGCCCGCCGGGGACTGCGCGAGCGATGGCAGCACGGGCAGAAATGGCAGTGCGGCGGCGGACAATCCAAGCTGGCGGAGGAAGTGGCGGCGGGTGGTGAGATTCATGGCTGGATGCCCTGCAGGGCGGATCGGGTGTGGATCTCCACGAGCAGGTCGCGGAGGTGATAGTTCGACTCGGAAAATTTCTCCTCAAGCTCGTTCAGCGCGCCGGGTCCGTAAACGCCGGGGTTTTGCTTCACCACCGCCTGGAACATCTGCCTAACGAATCCTCGCCGCGCCGTCACCGACTCGACGGCCTGCTGCGCCAGGTCGCGGGCGCCGCGCAGCCGGATTTGCCCGCCTTCGAAGGTTTCAAAGTCGGACTCGGAAAGGATCGGCCGCTGGTTATATTCCGTTAGCCGGAAACGACCGACGGCATCATAGTTTTCTAAAGAGAACCCGAGCGGGTTGATCGTCTCGTGGCAGGTCATGCACGAGGTGTCGCGGGTGAGGTGGGCGACTTTTTCCCGCATGCTCAGGTTGGGGTCCAGGTCGTCGTCCTTGAAGGCGATCGCCTCCGGCGGCGGCCTGAGAAAGCCGCCGAGCAGATTACGGGTCACGAACACGCCGCGATGGATCGGCGAGGTGCCGTTGTGATGGGAAAGCCGGGCCAGCAAATAGGGATGCGTCACCACCCCGGACCGCCGCTCCGGGTCCATCACCATTTTTTGGAAGCCGCCGCCCTCGGGCACCGGCAGGTCGTAAAATTTCGCCAGCCGCTCGTTCACAAACCAAGAGTCCGACTGGATCAGCTCCCGGTAGTCCGAGGCCTCGCTCCACACCACCTGCTCGACGAACATCTCCAGCGAGCGCCGCAAATCCGCCACCAGCGCCGGGTCGAAGCCGGGAAACATTTCCGTGTCCTTCTGCAAATCCGCCTCCACATCGAGCTTCAGCCAGTGCTTGAAAAAGCCGGCCACCTTCGCCTTCGCCCGCGGGTCCGCCATCAGCCGCCGCGCCTGCGCCGCCACCTGCTCGCGGGATTGCAAGCGCCCCTCCCGCGCCTCTTCCAGCAATTCCGCATCCGGCAGCGAGTCCCAAACGCCCAGCGCCAACCGCGCCGCCACCGTGAAATCATCCTTTGTCAGCCCGATCTCCGGATAGAGAAACCGCGGCGATTGCAAGATCAGGATCACCGCCCGTTTCACCGCCTGCTCCGGCTCGATCCCCTCCCTGAAAAACCCATCCACAAAGCGCCCGCGCAGCCCCTCATCCAAGGGCCGCCGGAACGCACGTCCCGCGAACTCCGCCACGAACTTCTTCAGCTTCCCCACCCGTTCCGGATCGTCATCGCGCACCCCGCTCACCCGCGGCAGCCGCGCCACCACCTGGTTCGCCGCCTCGATGGCCGCCGCGGTCGTCGCCTCGTGCCATGCTTTTGAGATTCCCGTGCCGCGTTCGTAGCCCTCGCTCGCGTCGTCCGGCGGGAAGGCCGCGCTCACCACCGCCACATGTGACGCCCGTTCCGGGGACAAATACGGAGCCGCCAGCACCTCCCACGCGCCGCGCGGCTGCTTCCAATCCAGCCGCACCATCCCCCGTCGCTCCTTGTATTTGAAGTAGTCGAACCGGAGCGGATACGCCCGCCCGCCCAGCAAAAACACCCGCCCCGCCGCTTCCCGCACCTCGTCGCCCGAGCCCACCCACGCATCGATAAACGCCGGCTGCTGTTTTGCCCCGCTGTCGTCCCGGCGGTTGTCATCGCCCTCCAAGCGGTCGCCGTTCAGATAGAGACGGGCCCCGTTCGGCGTGCTCACCCGGAATTCATACCATCCCGTCTCCGGTGCCAGCAGCGAGCCGTCCCACTCGATGAAAAACTGCTCCGCCCCGATCCCCTCGCCCGGCGAGTTTTCCGCAAAATCGAACTCCAGCCTCCCGTCTTCCCGCTCGAACCCAAACTTCTCCGCCTTGTTCATTCCCTTCGACTCAAAGTATCGCCCCTTCAAGCCCCGCCCCTCGCCCGGCGGCGTCTTTTCCCCGAAGCTTCCAATCAAATCCGCCACCGACTCGCGGTGCTGTCGGTTGGTCAGCCGCGCGAACGCCATCTTCGGCGGCGGCTCGGACTTCGCTCTGGCCTCCACCGTGTAAAACGCGCCCATGATGTATTCCGCGACCCGTTGCGACTCGTCCGCATCCAGCAAATCCGGGGCCTCCTCCGGCATGTTTCGGTCGATGTAGCGGGCCAGCGATCGCAGCGATCGCGTCCCGTGGAGCGGGTCCTCGTATTCATCCGCCACCCCCTCGCCGTTCCCACCGTGGCATTCGGCGCAGTGCTTCGCGTAAATTTCCTCGCCGCTCAATGCCGCCTGACCTGCCCCGGCAGCCCCGAGGCAGAGAACAAAAATGGGGAAATAATTCGAAATGCGCATGTCGGGAATACAGAGGAACAAGCAATTTCCCCAACACCCGATACGAGCGTCCGTCGTCGATCTTTCACCCTTGAAAGGAAAATGCCAAAATATCGACGAATTTCACTTTAACTGATTTCACAGAAAGAATTGATAGGTTTTTTAGTCACCCTGTGGGTGAGCAGACACTTCTTACAAACCCGTTAAAATCAGTGTGATCAGTGGAATCAGTGGTTACCATCTTCCCTTTTAGGTTCACCGAAGGGCGGCGGCCAAGCCTGGTTCATTTTTCCATTTCACATGAAAGCCACCCTTCTCACCCTCGCCCTCCTCACCCCCTCCTGCGCGGCGCAGGTCCCAAACGCCCCGCGCATCGAGTCGCAAAAAATCAAGGAAGCCAGCGGCCTCGATCCGCACCTTTGGGCTGCTGTAGCAGGTTCTTGGAAGGCCACTCGCAAATTTTCATGATTTTTCAAGAATTAGGGTGATCCGATTGTATTGCTATGTCGGATCACAATGGGTTCCCTAAGGGCTATGAAAATTAGGAATGAGTGTTCCGTCGTAAAGTTCTACCAACCATGATCGAAGCAGATGTCATTAAAATCCCAGTTATGCCATCTCGACTTTGCGAAGACCCAACTCGGATTGCGGCCGTGTTGATCGCGCGCATGGCCAAAGGCGACGACCGGGCGCTCGCAGAGCTTTATGAAATGTGGTGTCCTACGTTGCTAGGAGTTTCCTGCCGGATATTGGGAGACCGCGGTGAGGCGGAAGAGGTTGTGCAGGACACGTTCGTGCGAATGTGGCATCGATCCGGCGAATACAATCCTGAGCTCTCCCCACCCTTTGTGTGGGCTTATGCGCTGATGCGCGGCTACTGTATCGATCGTCTGCGCTTCCGGCACCGTGGCAAGCGCGACAGCTCCCGCGTAGTTTCTATTCACTTGCATGCGCCGGCAGAGCAGACCGAGGACCCGCGCGTCATGGAAATGGATGACTTGCGGAGACTACGCCATGCTTTAGACCAGCTCTCGCCGAATGAGCGGAAATGCTTAGAACTCGCCGTTTTTCTCGGCTATACCCACTCCGAAATCGCTGAACATCTAGCCACGCCTCTCGGCACGGTTAAAAACCGCCTGCGCCGCGCCTTGGAGAAAGTGCGCAACCAATGGTCCCGCTATGAACTCTGACTCACACGACAGCGCCGCATGGCGCGCCTTTGGCATGCTAGATGCCGATGAATCCGCCATCTTCGATGATGCGATGCGGCAGGATCCTGCACTCCATAATGCCTATCAAGAGATGAACCGGCTATCAGCCGCGATCGGCGTGGCTACGGTGGCTCCTGTCAAACCAAGGGCCTGTCAACTTGCGCTCCTGCAGAATCAGCTCGGGTTTCAACGGGTCAAACGCAGTCATCACTGGATGGGCGTCTCCGGATGGGCGGCGGCGGCCGTGTTAGCAGGATTTCTGGTTATCGAACGACAGACACCAACTGAAACGAGACTCGGCACTGTTGCGGACACTCACAAAACCGCTCTCCATTCGAATCCGCAGGGAAGGAAAACTAGCGGGATCTCGCCCGAAGGTGACCTGGCCGTCACTGCCTCAAGCGCGCGGTTGGCAGCTCTCGAATTGGCACCTAGCGCGGCCCTCTCGGCAGAAATCACGAAAGCCAACGCGAAGAAAGAAACTGTGCCCTTAATCCAAGAAATCGAAGTGCTGCGCGAAAATCTGGCAAAATTCCAGCGCCGCGACCGCTTGCTTTTTGAACCCATACCTGGTGTAGCGGTGCCTGTGATTATGACGATGCGCCCGCCGAATTTGGACCCCCACGACAAAATGATTCTAGCACAAATGGATTTGGACTTATCGATTACCGCAATGCTAGGCGATGCGCTCAAGCTGACTTACACACAGAGCCTGATGGGGGCCGAAGGGGCGGCTATCGAATCCACAGGTCCCACGGCTTCATTGAGTGCCACCTTGGCTGAATCCGCCGTAACGGCTCCCACAATGACCACACCGAGTGCGATTCCGATTTATGATGCCGCCCGTGACTTAGGCACACTGGTGATTAGTCACCTCCCGGCAGTTGACGAGGGACGCGCCTACCACCTTTGGGTGACGACCCAGTTTAGCGAAACCCCGATTCATGTCGGTAGCCTCCCGGAAACTTCAGAAGGCGCAGCTTCCTTTGATTTCAACCTCGGTTCCACCAACATCCTGCCATCCAGATTCGTCCTTACAATGGGTCAGGTCAATCAGCCGGCGCCTCCTTCCGGCTCGAATATCGTCCTTCAAGGACCGGCTCCCGGCGGTCCTTAATGGGGACTTAAACGGCTGTCCCACCCCCGCATCACCAGATTGTCAGGATCGAGAAATGAAGCATCGGATCGTCATCCACGCCCTCAGGAGCGCTTAGAGGAATGCCTAAGTCCGCTCTGCCGGAGAAATGGTCGCCAAATCTCCAACGCAGACCGAGGCCGCTCGAAAGCAAATCGCCAACATCCGTGGGAGTGTCCTTGTGCAGCAGCGCACCATCACAGAACGCAGCAACGACGAAGTTGCCGGCGGCGGAGGTTCTCCAAGCCTTGCTCTGCACTTCCAGCGTGCCGACCAGTCCTCGGTTCGCATAGCCCACCACTTCGTCGAATCCTCTAACCCGCGTGGCACCGGCGGCGGAAATTTGATCAGAAGCAAGTAAGTCGGAATCCGACCACTGGCTGTGCAGCCGAGCTAACAGGTTTCCGTGATTACCTAGCCTTAAGGTGCGTTCCGCGTCGAGGTGTACGATGAACGCTTCCGCCCCGGAACCACCGAGTGAGATAAAGTCCTCATCATTCGAGCCTAGGATGCCTTGGCCAGGGCTGTAGGTGAGTGAAAGCTCCAGCTTTGATGAACCGAGCCGATCTGAGTAACGACCACTCCATTCGATACCGAGTTGAAAAAATTTCACGGTCTGGCTATTTTTAT
>JBBEEL010000117.1:0-13039 GCA_040880785.1 Akkermansiaceae bacterium
GCACCTTTGAACGAGAGATTGCCATCCTGGTTGATGGCGACGGCCGCAGCGTGGACCCCATCGTCAAAGACTTGCACTGTCGCTTGGCAAATGCCGTTCATCACCAAGTGCTCGCTCATTTCCCCCCGCAGCCATCTTCCGGTTTCCAACAAGATCTGGAGACCGCGGTCCTTGCGTTGGAGTTCGGCATTCAGCTCATGAAGCTCCGCGCTTTGATGTTCGGTTTCCTCGGATTGTTGGCGGAGTTCCTCGGCTTGTTGTTCGAGCTCCTCGGTCTGGCTTTGGAGTTCCTCGTTTTGACAGGTGATCTCCTCCTCGCGCACCGTTAGCTCCTCGTTGCTGGCGGCGAGTTCTTCATTGCTCGCCTCCAACTCGACATTCATCAGGTCGAGCGACTGGTTGATTTGCTCAATTTTGTTTTTGGACAGGATGAGGTAGTGGATGACTCCCGCGACCAGCCAGATGTTGATCATCTGCGAGGTGACGTAGACATAGAAATACATCATGCCGCCAGCGAGTGTCGGGAACATCCAGATGGACTTGAGCAGCGCCGCGGCGGCGAACACAGTCGCCATGGCATAGAGAAGGCGGAGGTCCCGGTTCCAAAGGCAGAGCAACAGCGGAAGTCCGGAGGCCAGTGAGAAAATCCGGTCGCCATAAAACCCGAGGCGCAGCCAGACCATGAGGGCTGCGAGCACGACGCAAAGCGCGACAGAGATAGAATAAGCGCGGCTGTTTTTCTCCAAAAGTGTTGGCTGTTTCATCAGAAATTGGACTTTTGATAAATGCATGGCGCGATACAATTGAGGTCGCTCGTCCGTGGTTTTTCCGCCCGCCCGACAACCAGGAATCCTCCCGGAGCCAACGCGTCGGTGAGATTCGCCCACAGCTCCCGGGTCACCTCCGCTTCCAGATAGATCGCGAGGTTCCTGCAAAGGATCAGATCCCACTTTTCCGATGGGGCAGGTTTGTCCAGGCTGTCGCGGCATTCCCACTCGATTTTTGACGCCAGGTGCGGACGGATCCTTAGATTTCCTCCCACGCTGGAAACGTGTTCAGCCGCAAGATCTGCGGGAATGATGTCCCCGGCATGAGCGGAATAACATCCCCGACTGGCTGTCGCGATGGCCGAAGGCCGACAATCCCGCCCGACAAAGCGCGACCGCGACAACGCACCGTGCCGCGCGAATAGCATGGCGATGGAATAAAGCTCCTCGCCGCCCGAACTGGCCACGCTCAACACCCTCGGGTTGGGGCTGCGTTGGATGATGCCGGGAATTTGGAATCGGTCCAAGGAGGCAAACACCGATGCGTCCCGGAAAAATGAAGTGGTGCCGATCAGCAAGGCATTGATTGCCGTTTCCAACTGTTTCGAATCATATTGAACCATCGAAAGGGCGCTTTCGAGGCAATCCGTCTTGAGAGCGCGCAGGCAAGCTGGAATCCGGCGGATCAAGGGAGGTAGCCGGTAGCCGGACGCATTCAAGCCGGCCAGGCTCAGCATCGTCCGCACAAAGGAGAGGTTGGGTGATGGGTAACCGCTCTCTTGATCGGGCGCTGTCGGTTGCGACTGGGGCGACACGAGTGTGCTGACTGCCGCTGGACGTCGAGGCAAGGCGAGGCGCGTGGGCTTGCGCCCTTCGAATAGCAGACCGAGGAAATCATCTCGTTCGGCCGCCGGGGCAACACGATCGTCATTCCGGCAGGGTGGCTCAAGCAAACGCATGCGCCGGGCGTAACATCCGGGAAACGAGGTGTCAAAAAAGTTAGGTATTCCTTCTAACGAGCCGATGTTCAGGCCGCGGGTGGAGGTTCAGCGGCAGGAGTGGTGGCTGCCGCAGCACCCAGCAGCCAGTCGCGGTAGGGGGCGGCGATTTCAGCAGGATTGAGGGCGATGATTTCCGGAACCTCGTAGGGATGCATTTCTGCCAAGACTTGCTGGAAGGTGGGATACGCGGCGATGCTGGTCTTGAAAATGGCGAGGATTTCCGCAGCGGTCTCGACTTTTCCCTGCCAACGGTAAATCGATTCCACGGCGGGAATGAGATTCACGCAGGCCGCGAGTTGCCTTTCGACCAGCGCTGTGCCAATCTGTCGCGCCTGCTCGGGATTCGGGAAGGTGGATAGGACTAAGAACACGTCACTCATGCCTCTTTCTGAACACCGGAAACCCCAAACAAGCAAACATAAGGTGAAATCCGGATTTTTAGAAAAACTCGTCGCGCGGCTGGACCGCGTGGTGCCGGGGGATGTCCACCAGCTGGTGACGCGCTTGATCCGCGAGAAGGGGTTTTTGGAAAAAGTCTTCGAGGCGCTGCACGAGGGGGTGATCATTCTCGACCCGGCCGGCGACATTGATTTCCTCAACCACGCGGCCTGCCAGTTTTTCGGACTGAAAGTGGAGCGGGCGACTGGCCAGCACATTTCCTCGCAGATCCGCGGGCTGGATTGGGCGACGCTGGGGAAACCGGGACGCACGATCAGCCGCGACCTGGAGGTATTCTATCCGGAGAACCGCTACCTGAATTTCTATCTGGCACCGATCGACGACGGCAAGACCGCGGGTGAGCCACTGGGCTTCGTGATGCTGGTGCGCGACCTGACGACAACGCGGGCGGAGGCGGAGAAGAACCTGGAATCCGAGCGACTCAACGCGCTGACCTTGCTGGCGGCGGGCGTGGCGCATGAGATCGGGAATCCGCTGAATTCGCTCGACATCCATCTGCAGCTCCTCGGCCGCAAGCTGCGCAAGCTGGGGCCCGCGGAGCGCGAGCCACTGGAAGAAAACCTGGCGACGGCGCGCGGCGAGATCCAGCGACTGGATATGATTTTAAAACAATTCCTGCACGCGGTGCGGCCGACGACGCCGCACCGGGAGCGGCAGGATTTGCACGCGCTGCTGCACGACACGCTGCGCTTGCTGGAGCCGGAACTGGCGGCGCGGAAGGTCGCCGTGCAGCTGGATTTGGCCGAGGGTCTGGCCTCGGCAATGATCGATCCCGGGCAGTTCCAGCAGGTATTTTACAATCTCCTGCGCAATGCCTATCAGGCGATCCGCGGCGACGAGGGGCGGATTTTCATCCGGACGCGGGTGAGCGATTACGAGTATGTGATTTCCATCGAGGACAATGGGACGGGGATCTCACCGGAGCACATGGGGGCGATTTTCGAGCCTTACCGGACGACCAAGTCATCGGGCTCCGGGCTCGGGCTTTTGATCGTGCGGCGGATCATCCGCGAGCACGGCGGGGATATTGCCATCGAGAGCGAGGAAAACCAAGGGACGCGGGTGCTGATCCACCTGCCGCACACGGAGCGGCCGGTCAGGTTGCTGGGGCCACCGGTGGCGGATGACGTGATCGATCTGCACTGAATTTTTGATAAAAAGAGGAAATAAAACCACAGATGAACGCAGATGGACACAGATAATCAAAGAGCTGTATCGCCTCAGGATGCAGTTGGGGTTCCTCTGAAGTTTCTTAAATTAACGTCTATCTGTGTTCATCTGCGGTTCATTCAGTCTTAGTCCCAATTTTCAGTATCCATGCTACCGACCCTATTAATTGTTGAGGATGAGCGCGCGACCCGGGAGGGCTTGCGGAGCGCGCTGGAGGAGGAGTTCGAGGTTTACACGGCGGCAGGGACGGCGGAGGCGCTGGCGATTTTGAAGTCGGAGCCGGTCAAGTTGCTGTTGACCGACCTGCGGCTGGGTGGGGATTCGGGGATGGATGTGCTCGATGCGGCGCTGGCCCTGCCGGAGCCACCGGTCTCGATCATGATGACGGCCTACGGCTCGGTGGACACCGCGGTGGAGGCGATGCGGCGGGGGGCATGGCATTTCGTGACCAAGCCGCTGAACCTCGACGAGGTGGAAATGCTGCTCAAGCGCGCGCTGCGCAACCGGACGCTGGAGACGGAGAACCAGCAGCTCGTCCAGCAGGTGAAAAAATCCCACAAGCTGGACCGCTTGATCGGAAAATCCGGGGCGATCGGGCGGGTCGCAGACTTGATCCAGCAGGTGGCACCGACGCGGGCGACGATCCTGATCGAGGGGGAAAGCGGCACCGGCAAGGAGGTGGTGGCGCACACGCTGCATCATTTATCGGGGCGGCCGACGGCGAAGATGGTGATCGTGCACTGCGCGGCGCTCTCGCCGCAGTTGTTGGAGAGTGAGTTGTTCGGCCACGAAAAGGGGGCCTTCACCGGGGCCGCGCAGCGCCGGATCGGGCGCTTCGAGCAGGCGGACGGCGGGACGCTTTTTCTCGATGAAATCGGCGAGATCGACGCGGCAACCCAGGTGAAGCTGCTGCGGGTGTTGTCGGAACGGACGCTGGAACGGGTGGGCTCGAACTCGCCGATCCAGGTGGACGTGCGGGTGATCGCCGCGACCAACAAGAACCTCAAGGAGCTCGTCGAGCAGGGGACGTTTCGCGAGGACCTTTATTTCCGCCTGAACGTGGTAAAAATCAAGATGCCGCCGCTGCGGGTGCGGCGCGAGGACATCATCCTGCTGGCGAATCGTTTTCTGAGCGAGTTTGCCAAGGAAAACGAGCGGCCGGTGAAACCGCTGAGCGACGCGGCGCTGGAATTGATGCAGGCTTACGACTGGCCGGGCAACGTCCGCGAGCTGCGCACGGCCATCGAGCACGGGGTGGTGATGAGCAATGATCCGGTGATCGATTCCCGCCATCTGCCACAGTTTCTGCATGCTGCGTCAGGGGCTGGTACGGATGTGACGGCCATGCCCAAAAACGACCTTGATGCAGCGCCGAATTTCAACTTGCATGCGCTTGAGACCAAGACGATTCGCAGTGCGCTTTCCGCATCCCAAGGAAACCGCACGCAGGCGGCGGAGCTTCTGGGTTTGAGCCGTCGGACTCTCCAGCGTAAGCTGAAGGAGCTCGGCCTTTGATTTTTCTTCTGCTTTCAGACACTAAAACTCATGAGTATCAATTCTTCGCAGGTCGACACCGGTATCATCGTCCGCCGCAGCTTGTTTTTCCTTGTTTTGCTTATCCTCACCCTCGGCAACTTGTTCGTGTTGTTCCAAGGGCTGAACTCGCCGCAGGCGATGGACCAGGCGCAGATTTCTCGCGAGATCGCCCGGGGCAATGGCTTCACCACCAAGATGATCCGGCCAGTCGCCTATCACCAGGCGGAAAGTGCGCAGAACACGACGATCTCATTCCAACTGTTTCCGGACACCTATCACTCGCCGCTCAACCCGCTGCTCAATGCCGCTGTGCTCAAACTCATCGGCGCGGATGATCCAGAGGCATGGCAGATGAACGAGATGGAGAGAATTTTCCCGCTCGACCGGGTCATCGCCGTGGTCTCCACCTTGTTTTTCCTGATGGCCATCGGCGTGACTTATCTCCTCATCTCGCGGATTTTCGACGCCAAGATCGCGGGGGTGACTGCGATCCTCATGCTTTTCTGCGAGGTTTTCTGGAGGTATTCGCTGAGCGGGCTGCCGCAAATGTTGATGTTACTGCTGTTTTCTTGCGCGATTTATTTTGTTTACCGGGCGGTCGAGGCCGCCGCGGAAAAACGCATCGCGATGACCCCGGCGATCATTGCAGGGGTGTTTTTCACGCTGCTGGCGCTCTCGCACTGGATGACGGTGTGGATTGCGCTGGGCTACATCATTTTCGCGGCGATCGCATTCCGGCCGCGTGGCATCGTCGCCCTTTCGATCCTTGCGCTGCTGCTGGTTCCGGCCATCTTCGTGATGATCCGGAATTACGGCATCACCGGCTCGCCGTTTGGCACCGCGTTTCTGACTCTTTACGGTGGCTTGGGAAGTGGTTCGGAACTCTCGGTGATGCGCAACACCGACTTGCAGGCCGAGCCGCTCGCCCTCGAAGGCTTGATGTCGAAAATCCTGCGCACGGCCTTGCTCCAGCTGACGGACATCATTCCGTTCCTCGCCGGCATCGTCGTGGCACCGCTGTTTTTCCTCTCGCTGCTCCACCCGTTCAAGCGGGCGGCGATTGCGAATTTCCGCTGGGCGATCCTGTTGATGTGGATCAGCTGCACCGTCGGCCTGGCGTTTTTCGGGATCTCGCGCAATCCCTTGGACCCGAACCAGCTTCACCTGCTGTTCGCGCCGATCATGACCGCCTACGGGCTCGCGTTTATCTCGATTCTGTGGAGCCGCTTGGAGATTGTCACGAGCACACCCATGCTGCGAAATGTCCACCATATCATGATCATCGGTATTTGTGCCCTGCCGCTGATCCTCTCCCTGCCGCTGAAAGTTCGGATCGGAATGCACCACCGCAACACCGGCGTCCCCCACTGGCCGCCTTACTTTGCGCCGGCGCTTAACAGCAGCAAGATGGGCCTCAAGGGGTTCGTTTCTGAGAAACAAATCGTCGTTTCAGACCAACCATGGGCGGTCGCATGGTATGCCGACCGCATGAGCGTCTGGCTGCCACCGACACGCGAGGGCTTCGTGAAAATTGAAGAAAACGCCACCGACCTCCAGACGCCGATTGCCGGGATTCTCATTTCCCCGCTGTCGAACGGTTCCGGGCCGATCAGCGAGGTGGCATTGCAATACCGCGACTTCATAATGATGGTCATGGATGGTAGGGCGTTTTTCCCTAACGGCGTGTCGCTCTTCGACCGCGACCCGAAGATCCAGGACATCGCCCGCCGCTACCCTCACCGGCAGCCGCTTTTCACCGCGGACATGATTTACTACAGTGACCGCCTCATCCGCCTTTCCAACCCGGGGGGGAACCAGTAGCCATGGCCCGCCGGAAATCCGAAGAAGGGCAGGGCAGCCCGCCGCCACCGAACTTCGAAGAAGCACTGGCCGGACTTGAAGCCATCGTCGAGGCGATGGAGCATGAAAACCTGCCGCTCGAAGATCTCGTCGATCACTACGAGAAGGGTGCCGCCTACCTCAGCCGCTGCGAGGCGATCCTGCAATCCGCCCGCGGTCGCATCGAATTGATCACTCTCCGCAATCAAAACGAGATTGGACTGGATGATGATGCGGAACCGGGCGACAATGAAAATGCTCCTTCTCCGACCGGCCTGCAGGACGATCCCGACGACAACGATGACATCCGCCTCTTCTAATCTCCTTCCACTCGGCCCCCTGCTTTCCCAGATCCACTCTCCCAGCGATGTTAAAAGACTCGCCGACGAAGAGCTTCCCTTGCTTGCCGCGGAAATCCGACGGACCCTGATTGACTCGCTCTCCAAAACCGGCGGCCACCTCGGCCCCAACCTCGGCGTGGTGGAACTGAGTGTGGCGATGCACCGGGTTTTCTCCACCCCCGAGGACAAGTTCGTGTTCGACGTTTCCCACCAGGGTTATGTCCACAAAATGCTCACCGGCCGCGCCGGCCAGATCCACACGATCCGCACTCAGGACGGACTCAACGGCTTCCTGCTGCGCAGTGAGTCCGCGCACGATAGTTACGGCGCGGGCCACGCCGGGACCGCGCTTTCCGCAGCGCTCGGGATGGCCGCCGCCCGCGACCTGGCTGGCGGTGACAACCACGTTGTCGCCGTCGCCGGCGATGCCGCCTTCACCTGCGGACCGACGCTCGAGGCGCTTAACAACATCGCGGAAACGACCAGGAAATTCATCGTCGTCCTCAACGACAACGAATGGTCCATCGACAAGAACGTGGGTGCCATCGCCACCTATTTCAACGCGCTCCAAACCCACTCGACCTACGCCGCCGTGCGCCGCCAAGCTGCGGATTTCGTCGAAAAAATCGCCGGCAAGGCGGTCCGCACCCTCGCCCACAGAGTCGAGGAAGGGGCCAAGAACCTGCTATTCCAGAACGTTCTGTTCGAAAAATTCGGGATGCGTTACTTCGGCCCGATCGACGGCCACGACATCGCGCTGCTGGTCCGCACCTTCGAGCACCTGAAGACGCTGCACGAGCCGGTCGTCCTCCACATCATCACCGAAAAGGGCCGCGGCTATCAACCGGCGCTCGACAATCCGGGGAAATTCCACGGCCTGGGCACCTACAAAATCCACGACGGCTCCACCGACGCGACCGCCACCCCCACCTGCTCGGACTTGTTTGGCCGGGCGGTCACGGATTTCGCGAAAAAGGACCCGAAAATCGTCGCCATCACCGCCGCCATGCCGGGTGGGACCAAGCTGGAAATTTTTAAAAACGAACTGCCAGACCGCTATTTCGATGTGGGCATCGCCGAGGAACACGCCGCCTTGTTTGCCTGCGGGCTGGCCACTGAGGGCTTCCGGCCGTTTCTCGCGATTTACTCGACGTTCATGCAGCGCGCCTACGACATGATCATCCACGACATGGCGCTGCAAGGGCTGCCGGTCCGGCTGTGCATGGACCGCGGCGGGCTTTCTGGCGACGACGGACCGACCCACCACGGGCTGTTCGACATCGGCTACCTCCGCCACATCCCCGGCATCATCCACATGCAGCCGAAGGACGAGGACGAGTTTGTGGACATGCTGCACACGATGGCCCACTACGATGCGGGCCCCTCCGCCATCCGCTACCCGCGCGGTGTCATCAAGGGCACCCCGGTCAAGCCCGCACCGCAACTTTTGGAAATCGGCAAGGCCGAGATTGTGGCCGACGGCACGGACGTTGCCTTGATCGGCCTGGGCACGATGTTCGAGATGGCCGAGCGCACGAAGCGGATTCTCGAAGCGCGGGGGCTTTCCGTCGCCCTGATCAATCCGCGTTTCATCAAACCGTTGGATTCCAATGTCTTGCAGGAATACGGCCGCAAATGCAAAGTCGTCTGCACTTTCGAGGATCACGTCCTTTTCCATGGCTTCGGCGCGGCGGTGATCGAGAACCTCCACACCGCAGGCGTGCACACGCCAGTCGAGAGGATCGGTTGGCCGGACCAGTTTGTGGAGCACGGGAAGCCCGAAAAACTCCGTGAAATGCATGGCCTAACCGCCGAAACAGCGGCCGCAAAAGTGCTGGCGCACTTTCACGACCGCTGAGCAGCTTCCGAAAAATTAAAGGCGGACTTAGCGTCTGGGGGGAGTGGCCGCATCTTGGATGCTTTCACCCGCGACTTCCACATCCCGACCAAGGCCGGCGGCGGTGTGACAGGAGGTCGCAGCGGACACAAGCAGCAACCCAGCCGCAAGAAAGGCAAACCAGCGGAAGGTCGATCGATTGCTACCATGGCATTTGCAGCCGGTGTTTGCGATGAGGATTGGGTTCATACTGGCAGCCAGAGTTGCAGCCACCGCGCCAGCTCTAGTAAAACCCTCTATTGTTTTTATAATGAGCGATTTATCTCAATTCTGGTTCTTTTGCCAGTGAGCTCGGATATTGCATATTGCAACGCCGATGGATCGGGCCTAGGTTATTGCACGATCACTCCCGCGCCCTGTCCTCGAATGATCCGTTTAAGGGACTCGCAGTAAGAGGCTTAAAGATTAAGCGGCGTGCGGCACAGGGAATGGTAAAGGGAATGCGCCCCTCCCTGCAGCTTTTACTTACCCACCTGAATGGACATCTTGATCGTTGACGACGAAAAGTCGATCCGGCTCACCACTTCCCTCGCCCTCGAGGCGGAGGGGCATTACGTGGAAACTGCAGAGGATGGCAGCCTCGCGATGCGGCGGATCAAAGAGGAAAACTTCGATCTCGTCTTCCTCGACCTCCGGCTCGGGGACGAGGACGGGCTGGAAATCCTGCAGAAAATCCTCCTGCTGAAACCGCAGCAACTGGTGACGATTTTCACCGCCCATGCCTCGATTTCCACCGCGGTGAAAGCGACCCAGCTCGGTGCCTTCGACTACCTCGAAAAGCCGTTCACCCCGGACCAACTGCGGGCGATCCTGATCAAGGCGCAGAAGGCGCTCAAGACTCAGGGCGAGGTGGTCCGGCTGAAGGAAACCGTGCAGGAACTCAAAAGCGAGGTCCGCCACGCCTCGCCACCGCTGCGCTTTTCCTCCGACGACGAGAAGACCCGCGAGGAGTTTGATATCCTCTTCCGCGCCGCCGCCACCTCGGCATCCATTCTCATCCTTGGCGAAAGCGGCACCGGAAAAAGCGTCATCGCCCGCGAGATCCACGACCGCAGCCATCTTCGTGACAAGCCTTTCGTCACCGTCAGCTGCCCGAGCCTCTCCAAGGAACTGCTGGAAAGCGTGCTTTTCGGCCACATGAAAGGCTCCTTCACCGGCGCGGTCCGCGACACCTGGGGCAAGGTCCACGCGGCCGACGGCGGCACGCTTTTCCTCGATGAAATCGGCGAGCTGCCGCTGGAAATCCAGCCCAAGCTGCTGCGGCTGCTGCAAGAGCGCGAATACGAACGGCTCGGCGAAAACAAAGTCCGCGAGGCTAACCTCCGCGTCATCGCCGCCACCAACCGCGACCTCAAGGCAAGCATCGCCGCCGGGGAATTCCGCGAGGACCTGTATTACCGGCTCAACGTGATCAGCGTGACCGTGCCGCCCCTGCGTGAGCGGACGGCGGACTTGGCGCGCTTCGCCAAGGACTACCTGGAGTTTTTCGCCGAGCAGCTCGGCCGCAAGATCGATGGCCTCAGCCCCAGCGGACGCAGCGCGCTGATGCGCCACCCGTGGCCGGGAAATTTGCGCGAACTGCGGAATGCTATCGAGCGCGCGACCATCCTCACCCGCGGCACCACCCTGGAGGCCGAAGATCTGCCGCGCCCCACCGCAATGCCCACCTCCCCGGCCGCCCAAGAACCCGGCTCCCTCGGCATCGGTGGGGAACACAGTCTCGACGAGATCGAACAGGCCCATCTCACCAAGGTGCTCGACTGGGCACCCTCCCTTCATGATGCTGCCGCCGTGCTCGGCATCGACAAGGCCACCCTCTACCGCAAGCGCAAGCGGTTCGGCATCGACTGATTTCCTCTTCTCATGCTTCGCATCCGGTTATTTTACGGGCTCCTCACCATCGTCCTTCTCCTGTGGAGCGTCGGTGCCGCCGCCTTGCTGCTGATGCGCGACTCGGTCAACCGGTTCGACGCACGCTTGCAAACCGATTATCAGGCCATCAGTGCCGCCCAAGGGCTGCGCACGCTCAGCACCACCATCAACGTGCGTTATCTCCCCACGCTCGCCGGTCCCCCACCCCCTCAGCCGCAGGACCGCACCACCTATGACACACTCAAGCCCCAGCTGCTGGAAAAACTTGCGCTGATCCGCCTGAAGGAGGGTGACGATGACGTCCGCATCATCCGTGTGACCGCCCGTCTGGAGCAGGTCCTCGCGACCTATTTTGAGGGCTACGAACGCTACTTCGACGGCACCACACTCCTCCGCACCGACCGGGAAATGCTCCTCCAGTATATGAGCGGGCAGACCCAGCGGATCGTCGATCTATCGGAGAGCGTCATCACGCTGTCCGAGGAGAAGCTCTTCTCCGGTGCCAACCAGCTGGGCGAGGAGTGGGGGAAGAACACGCTCTTCGTCGTCACGCTCGTCCTTCTGGGCACCAGCGTCGCGGCGTTGATTTATTTCCAGCTCGTCCGCCACCTGGTGGACCCGGTCGCGGCGCTACACCGGTCGATCGAGGAAATCAGCAAAGGAAACTTCGAACTCACGCTGCCCGAGCCCGGCCCCGGGAGTGAGTTCGCGAAGGTGGTTGCTTCGTTCAACGCGATGGCCTCCGAGCTCAAAGTCCGCCGCGGCCTGACCGATGAAACCCTGATGCGTGCCAACATGGTGAACCGCGCGATTTTGGAAGCCATCCCCTCGCCAGTCTTCGTCTTGAGCGACGATTCCGGCATCGTCCAGATCAACCCGGCTGGAGAACAGCTCAGCGAAAACCTCGGCGTCACCGGGCGGCTGCCCTTGAAGATCCAGAATATCCTCGATGATTGCCTGAAAAACAGGACCCACTTTCTCCCGGAAGATCCGCGCGAGGCCTTGCTGTTCCGGATCAACGAGGAGGAATTCTATTTCCTACCCCGGATCTTCCGCTTCGAGTCCGAGGACTCGTCGCAGTCCGGCTGGGCGGTCATGCTTCACAACGTCACTCGCATCCGCTGGCTCGACGACATGAAGACCAACCTGATTTCCACCGTCAGCCACGAGATCAAAACACCGCTGACCGGCATCCGCATGGTCTTGCACCTGCTGCTAGAAGAACGCTCGAACAAGCTCGATGAAATGCAGGGAATCATGGTGGCCTCGGCCAACGAAGACTGCGAGCGACTGCTCACCACCCTCAACACCCTGCTCGACCTCTCGCGGGCGGAAAGCGGCGCCACCCACCTCTCACGCGTGCCGCTCGAACTGAAGGACAGCGTCTCGCGGGCCGCCCGACTCTACAACCACAGCGCCGCCGACAAACAGGTGACGCTCGAAATCGAAAACGAGGAAAATTGCCCCAAAATCCTCGCCGACCCGGTCCGCCTCGACGAGGTAATCAACAACCTGGTCTCCAACGCCATCAAACACAGCCCGCCGGGCGGGAAAATCCGGATGCGCGTCACCAAGCCGGATGCCGAATACCTCCGCGTCTCGGTGATCGACGAGGGCCCGGGCGTTCCAGAAGGTAGCCAAAGCCGGATTTTCGAGCGCTTCTACCGCGCGCCGGGGCAAAACGCGGAGGGCGTCGGCCTCGGCTTGTTCATTTCCCGCGAAATCATGATCGCCCACGAAGGCCGCATCGGCCTGCGCGAGCGCACTGAAGACCTAACCGAATTTTATATCGATGTTCCCATGGCCTGACAGCGGAGACGCGGAAGCCCCCAAGCTACGAGTGCTCGTCGTTGACGACGAGCCGACGCTTCGGCTTGGCTTTGCCTACGCCCTTTCCAACAAAACAACCGTGGTCGAGACCGCGGCCTCCGGGCAGCAGGCGCTCGATCGCCTCGCCTCGGAAACCTTTGATGTGGTGGTCCTGGACCTGCGGATGCCCGGACTCGACGGCGTCGGCGTCATCAAGGCCCTCCGCAACGAGGGCAGCGAAATACCGGTCATTTTGTGCAGCGCCGCGCTCAACTCCAGTGCCGCCCTCCGCGAGATCCGCCATGGCGTGGTCGATTTCCTACTCAAACCGGTCCGCCCGGTCGACTT
>JBBEEL010000118.1:0-12980 GCA_040880785.1 Akkermansiaceae bacterium
CTCGCTGCCAAAGATCACCGTGGATCCCGACACCTACACCGTCACCGCCGATGGCGAGGCGCTCCGCTGCGAACCGCTCGCCGTGCTGCCGATGGCCCAGCGCTATTTCCTTTTCTAGCAGTCTTGGGGCGCTGGATTTTCTGGTTCTCAGCTTCATCGGCTCATTCGATTGACTCCCGGCAGGTTCTCGGGAACATTCCGCGCGATGAAGCGAAGAACTCAGAAATATTCAAATCCAAGGGACGACTCCGTCCACCCCTTGCAACTTCCAGCCGCCGCGTCAACGCCGTTTTGTTTCAGTGCGGGGACTGGTACCATTTCCACGTCGTCCGAAGCAGGCGGGCGAGCCTGTAAGGCTCTAGCTCGCACGACTGCTTCGGCGGACTTTCCGGAGATGGCTCACATGACATCTTCGTGCCGCCATGAAGAAGTCATCTCCCAAGATCCAATCGGTCTATCGAAACCAGAACGCCCTCGTCCGTGCCGTCTTCGAGCGGGCCGGAGACACCCGCAAGGTGCTTTGCGTCGCCCTCGACTACGCCAAGAGCAAGCATGTCGCACTCATCTGTGATGGCAACGGCGATGTCCTCAAAAACTCCTTCCCGGTCGAGAACAACGCCGCCGGCATTGCCCACCTCATCAAGGAAATCTCCGCCACCGCCCGCCGCCGCCAGATCCCCAAAGACCAGATCTTCCTCGGTGGCGAAGACGAAGCCGCCTACGTCGCCAACTTCACCGAAGCCCTTCGCACCAAAGGCTACCTCGTTGTTAGAGTCAACGCTTACGAAGCCAAGGAAAACCGCGAGAACCTCCTTGCCAGCACCGACACCCTTGATCTGCTAGGCATCGCCAAAACCCTGCTCTCCCGCCGTGCCCGCCTCACTGGCGAGTCAGGCACCATCGACCCCGCCTATCATCATCTCCGGGAAATCACCCGTTGTCGCCGCAGCCTCGTCCGCCAGCAGACCGCCGTCTCCAACCGCATTCACGCCCTGGCAGATCAGCTCTTCCCCGGCTTCCTCAACGGCTCCAAAAGCGCCCTCACGCCCTTCACCGACGCCTCTCTCGAACTCATGCGCGACCGCTTCAGCGCCCCTGAAATCGCCCGCCGCAAACCCGTTTCTCTGGCCAACACTCTGCGCCGCCACGGCGTCCATCACCCTGACGAAACCGCGTCGAAAATAATTTTGTTAGCCCGCGAAGCCCTGCCACCCGCTGCCCACCGCGTCGCCACCCTTCAGCGCACTTTAGCCGCCACCGTGGATCTCTATCAGTGTCTGAAGCGCAATGCCCTCGAACTCCGGCACGATGCCGCCCTGACCCTCGCCACCACGCCCTACGTCATGCTAACAAGCATTCCAGGCATCGGTTTCGTCCTCGCGGCTGGTCTAGCAGGAGAACTCGGTGACCCCAAGCGTCTCGGCAAGTTAGACTCCCTCTGCGCCTACGCCGGCATCGTGCCGCGCACCCTCCAAAGCGGCGGACCCGACTCGCCCGCCGTCCAAGGCCACGCCTCCCCGCGCTGCAACCGCATCCTCAAGGACTGGACCGTCCAGAGCGCCCAGAAAATCCACCTCTACGGCCCGCCCGAACTCAAAGACCGCATCACCCGCTGGAATGCCGAAGGCAAGCACGGCATCTTTGCCGCCGCCCGCCACGACCTCCGGCTTGTTAGCACCCTGGTAAAAAACGAACACCCCTATCTTGCCCCCTCAGGACGCGGTCGTCAGGCCACCCCCGAGCAGATCGCCAGCGCCGCCCACGCCACTTGGGCCGTTCTCCAGCGCAAATGGCGGGCCATTAGCGGCGGCCTCGATCTCATAGTCGACGAAGCCCACCCGCTGGGCTTCTGGCGCAAGGTCATGCTAGAACTCCACAGCATCGACCTCCCAGAGCGTCAATGAAACCACTTCCCACCAACCCGCGGCCTCAACCCCGATGAAGCGCAAACCTGGGACTGATAGAAACGGAGACGGGGCGACCGGATGGCTCATGCGAGGATGCCGCGCTTTCACGCGACGGCTTGGGTCAGTAAGCCAAGACACCGGGCGCCCCCGATCCGACTTGGGGGATACTCCTTCCCCAGGCCGGACCATGGCACCAAGATACTCCGCCCCGGCAAACTGTCGAGGGCTCGTCACACCAGTCAGCCAGGCACAAGGGGCATCGCCTGAAACCCATGTTTCAGGCAACCGGTGAATGCCACCACCCGCACCCGTTTCCGCCTTTAGTCCAAGCAGCCGCCATCCGGTCAAAGCCCAAAAGTAGATCCGTCAAATCGATTCATTCGACCTGGCGAGCACCCTCGCGCCCAATTCCAAACTGAAAAACAAATCAAAAAAACACCTTGATTCACTCTGATACTACTGACCCCAGAGACGCGTGGATCATTCCTCCTGTTCGATTCCGACTGGCAGTTGGACTTTGCTCGTCACGTTGCCATCCGCCTGCCTTTCATGCCTGACCCTGATGAGGCCTTTGGGAGTTGGGAAGGTGCCCTCGGCCCACTCCAAGTGGCCAAGATTCGGGGTGATCTTCACTTTGGCGCAGCCGGGGGCCACCGGGACGACTCCAAGAACGTTCTTGCTCAACCAGGCGGTAGGACCTCCCGCCCAACCATGGCAGAAGCTGTGGCGGAATCCCACATAACAATGCGCACCGTAGTCACCGTGAAGATCCCTTTTGCCAGCGACGGGTAGTTCATCAATTTTGCCGGCTTCCTTGGTCCATGCGAGATCGAAATCCTCCCAAAATGTGGTTGCTCCGAAATCAAGCATGCCGCCCCAGTATTGGCTGATGAAAAAAAGGCCCGTCTCGATATCTCCGGACTTGGCGAGCGCGTTGAGCACGTAGAAACCATAAAAGGTACTGAGATCCTGTGGCCCGTTTTTTTTTAATACCCCATTGGCAACCTCGGTGGCGTCCCGCAGACCGGCCAAGGCGAGAAGCGCGGCGGGGGATTTGCGACCACTGGGTGCGGGCACGTGTTTGGCGAGTCGGGCGGCGGTGGACCTGGCGAGGGTGGCGGTTTCCGGCTCGCCAAGAATGTCGAACAATCTCGCACCGCTTTCCATCGCGAGCTTCATCATGGCCTGGAGTCCCTCGTGGACCGCCATCTTGTTTTCAAAGGTAGGCCAATCGAGGAAACGCATGCCATCGAGAGTTTCCTTGCCGTCCGTGTCGACGAAGATCGCAAGGCGCTTGATTAAGGCAGTGAGATAGGTGTTTTGCTCCTTGAGATATTCGAGATTGCCATGATGCAGATACCAATCTTCCTGAATGATGATCCACCACATCGAGTACGAGCTGATACCGTTCATCCACTCCGTGACCGGTGTGACATCACGGATCAGGTCGAGGCTCTTCGGAACGACGGGATTGTGGCCGAAAACGGCGTTGATGACGGCCACCTCGGGATGCATGTCACCAAGCCAGACAAGTCGGTCCCTTTTGATGCCATCCCAGAGATATTCCTGCATGTTGAGATGGACGGTGTAAGCACCTGTTTCCCAGATTTGGTTGAGCCGTTCATCGGAGCATTTGAAGGAACCCACGTAGGGAATGTCGCGCAGCTGGAGGATCGCGCGGACTTCACTGAGTTGAAGGTCGATCGTAGGATCCACATTATCGATGCGGGCGAACCGGAAACCGCTTGGGCCCACGGTCTGTTTTCCCAGCCACGGCAATCTGATGATTTGGTCGCGCACGGCATGATCGTTCTGCGCTCCGCGTTCACCGATTTCTACCATCGTCTCTGCCACCGACTCGCCGAAGCGCAGACGGACAGCCGGCATGTCCTTGGACTGCGTTTGAGGCGTGAACAGCTCGAGGTTTCCGGAGATTTCGATGCCGAAATCGATGATGACCCCACTGCCGGGTTTCAAAGTCATTGGGGGAACCGGCTCGGCCAAGACGACCTGGCCGGACTTCGGCTTTAGCAGGTTGTCAGCGTGTTCCACGCCGGTTTCGGAAGTCCACACAATCCGCGTTGGTGGGATGATGAATGATGAAAGCTCGCTTTTCTGGGCGACCGATTCTAGAGCGGGCGGAAGGGCACGAGAGATGGAAATCAGCACGATACTGGATATTGTGAACAGTGAGATCAATTTCATATTCGAAATGGACTTAGCGACAATGTAGGAATCCATGCTTCCCATTCGGCACAAGGATGGTTCATGGAAACAGTTTTTTGAGAGGTGGCGGACAAGGATATTAATGCTGTGGTATTCGACAGTGCAATCATTGCGAGAAGTGGATGCTGCAAATCAGTAGTTTGGAACTGCAGCCGAATCGACTTCCCAGTATGGTTAGCAGTAGGAACCAGGCAGGCGTGTGTTTTATGGTTGTGATACTTTTAGACGTCCGAAAAGTTTGGCACCGGATTTCGGTATCGTTATGGTGACGAGTTCAACTCCGCCTGATGGTGTACCGATGGAAACCTGCGGACTCGGGACAACCGGAATGTCCGTCCATCCTGTCAGTGTGGAGCCGTATTGGAATACCTGGGTGGTATCCCCAGACGACTCGACGCGGCGGCTGAAGCTGAAAACGAACGCAGCACCCGAGCTGTCGACGGTTGGAAGAATCGACAGGTCAGAGGTTGCAGGGTTTCCGTTGAGGACGTATTCGAGAAGGTTGGATGAGCCGTCGTAGTCCGGATCGCCATCTGGGGTTGGGTCGGCGACGGTGAATCCGGCAATCCACGCCGCATAACCGGCAACACCGCTCGTCACGTTGATGACGCCCGCGCCGGAAAAGTGGGTGTCATCCTTGTTGGTGGCTGTCGATGCGGTGGAGCCCCATGTTCCAGCAGCTTTCTGGGTCGTTCCGAAAAACAGGGTGGCGACGGTTTCGACTCCGGTGGCATCCACTGTTGCCGCGTTGATGACAAGCTTGCCGGTATTCGGTATAGAGTTGCCGTTGACTGCAAGGACTCCTCCATTGACCACCGTGTCGCCTGTGTAGGTGTTGTTTCCTGACAGGGTAAGTGTGCCAGCACTGAATTTCTCGAGACCGCCGTCGGCACCGCCCAGGGAACTGTCGTGATCAAGGTCACTCATAATCGCAATACTGAATCCGTCCGTGTTGAACTTCGCTCCGCCGGATCCAACCAGAAACTCGGTGGTGCCCTCAGCGCCAACCCGCAGGAAGTCGGTTTCGTCAGCCGTTGCCGTTAAGATAGTGCCATTGAGTTTGATGGTCGCTGTGGCGTCGCCACCCCTGCGGTCCGCGCGGGCAAGGGAGAGGGTTCCACCGTTGAGTTCGGCGATGGCGGTCCGTTCCAAGTCCCCGTCGCCGTAGGCGAGCTGATTAATGGTGGCGGTTCCGGCATTCATGATGAATCTAGCATTGCCGCCAAAACCTAGAAGAATCGCTCCTCCGTTGTGGGTATAGTCACCGCCGCTGATCAGGAACAGAGCCTCGGAGGCGGGATTTACCGAATTACCGACGGCGTAGAAAGAGCTATCAACCAGCATCGATCCTCCGTTCAGGTGGAAGGTGGCGCCTCCCGCTACCCCGTGGCTGTTATCCCATGTGTTGCCATGGGTGAGGGATGCCCCCGCCGGGAGTTCGAGAGTGCCAGCTTGCACCTTGGTGCCACCGCCTAGAAAGTTCGCTCCTCCGAGAGTCAAGACTCCGCTACCCGTTTTGGAAAACCGGGTGTTAATGCCATCCTGGCCGTTGATCCCGCCCGACCAGATGGAATCAAAGCCATTGGTATCGATGTTGAATCCCGTGTCGCCCACTACCGAGATGGCCCGTGCGCTGTCAAACGCGTTTAGAAGTTTTACCGTGCCGTTGTCCGCGTTGAAAGAGAGTCCATTGGAAGAATCGCCCATGCTGCCGTCCGCCACCACCTCAAGAGTAGTGCCAACGTCCCAGGTGATCGTTCCGGTGAATGTGTTGGCATCCGAGTTCAGGGTCATGGTGTTGGCATCCAACGCGAAATACAGGCTTCTTCCGTCAGGTCCGCTGCCGCTAACCTGGCCATTTACCGTGAGGGAGCGCCGGAGAACGAAGTCCGACGGGGAAGTGCCTGCAAGGAGCAGGTTGCCCCCAATCACCAGTGGGAAGGCGAACGTCCCTGTTCCGAAGTCATTCCCGTCCAAAATGAAACGATTGCCGCGCCACTCGAAGTCGTTGTTGAAGGATCGGGGGCTCCCGAGTGCTGATAGGAAAACGTTTCCGCCATTGCCCAGAATGACGGTCCCCGTGCCGAATGCGTCATCCACGCTCGTTCCGGTGGCAATGTTGTTAAGGCGTGTGGAGTTGGTCTGAAGACCCGGTTGATTGATAATGAATGAGCCTGAGTTGAAAGTGATGGGATCAATGCCGTCAAGTGGAGCATTGATGGTCGTAAGGCCTGCTGGGCTGCGAAGGATGGCATTGCCATCAAGCGTCAGCGGTCCTCCGTTAAGCCGATATCCTCCACTATTGAAATTGAGGGCGCTTGCGGTGACTCCCGTGGGATCAATGGTCACGGTGCCAGCCGTTCCTGCGAAGGACGCCTCGTTCTGACCGGAACTCAAACTTGGCCAGGAGGTTTGTGATGACCCGTCCCACCAGAAATTCGAGCTTGTATTCCAATTGCCCGAGCCTCCGGAAGTTCCGGTGCCTGTCATTCCGGGATCCCATGCGAAAGTCGAAGGAGGGGAAGCGGAGTAAACTCTGAAATAGTCCACCGACACATTCTTGCCTGTGCCGGGTTCGTCCGCCGTCACATCGAAACGAAACCCGGTGAGGTTGCCGGTGATTTGACCGGAAAATGTAATACGAACCACGTGGAAGTCGTCGGCGGCGATGTATGGCGGATTGTTAATCGCCACCAAGCGTGCTCCCGATATCCCCGGATTGTCATCGGCCCAGAAAAGATCAATGCGTGAGTCATCGCTGGATTCCTTTTTGATTCTGAATTCTATGATCGTGTCAGAGCTGCTTGCCACTGAAAGGCCGGTGCGGATGAGTTGTGGATCGCCATTGTCAGCGACTCCGGTGAGGATCCCAGAGATGGGTGCGCCCGATTCCAGAGTGAAACCATTGGTCGTCCACGATTCCGTGTCACCATCGGTGTTCCAATCGGATGAAAACACCTCGGTGTGTGTGCCCGGAATGGGCCCTGCGGGATCAATTTCCACGGTTTGGGCAAGGGCACCGAGTGGGAGAAGCAGCAATGTGGACGCAAGCCGGATGCTGCCGGAGTTGAATGGATTTTGAGTTTTCATGAGTTTTTGGTTTGGGATTTGTGATGGGAGCTTGAGAACGAGCGGGTCAGTTAATGGAACCCTCGGAACGATTCGGTTTACCGGCGGCGGCGCAAAACGCTGAATAGGAGAGCTCCTCCCAACAGGGTGACCGAGGTGGGCTCAGGAATGGCTTCGAGCACCACGTTGGAGTATGCCACGGTATTGTCTCCGCTGGTGAATCCATATAATTGAATGCTCGGAAATCCGTTGAAGGACGATGGCGTCGTAAAGGTGGCCGTGATCGTCTGGAATGATTCAGTGGTGAAGGATTGATCGCCGGAGCTATAAAATGTCATAGCCCCGTCACCGATCTGGATCCTGCCAGTTGCGTCAGGATTTCCGGCGCGGTTGGCAGCAGCGATTGAAATGCTGTATTCTTGGTTAGGGAGCATGGTGGGGAGATTCTGTGCGATCAATGCCGTGCCATTTTGGACGAAAGCGTAGTTGCTGATATCAACCGTAGTTGTTGGACCAAAGGGTTCCCCAACTCCTACTGCATCCGGTCCGTTAATTCCGGCGTTGCCACCTGTGCCACCTGAGAGATCTATGAAATTCCAAGATTCGATTTCCGGGTTTGCTCCGAATCCGCGGTAGCCTGGAAACGTGGTGAAGGACGAGGCATTCGCAGAAAAATCTCCGTTGACGATGATGCTCGCTGCAATCAGCGGACTTGCTGTGAGTAGGAGCGCAAAGAACGACAGCGAGCGGATGGTTTTTTTGGTTTTCATGGTAGTGGTATGATGGAGTTGTAAAAGTGGTGTGGGGTAAGTTCAGTCGTGGCTGATGAGGTTGTCCGTGTAAATGGCAAGCGGTGTTAAATAGGAATCTGGCAAATTCATTTGGACCCGGATCCGGTAAAACATCCGGGGCTCGAGCCCGGTGGTGTCCCGGAGGCTAGCCATCCCAGGCACAAGCGAACTTATCGAGTCGATTTCTTCCCAAACTTCCGCGTCTCCGAGATCCGCGCTTTTGAGCAGTGTGTAGGTGCGGTTTGGGCGGGCGTTGAAAGATGCGGAAACCTCGGTTCCGTCGATCCGCTGAAATTGCAAGAATTCGCTGTTATCATCCGGATCGGTGCCCATGACCATTTCCTCTAGGTCCGTGTAAGCGTCTCCATCAGCATTGGCGGCGCGGTTTTCCGAGACGTAGGGATTCCGATTCCATAATCTTTCGTCTGCGTCTGGCACGCCATCACCATCGCTGTCGGTCGTGAAGTCATCGCTCCTTCCAGTTGAGATGTAGTCGATTTCAAATGTTCCGTTCGCTGCCTCGGTAGGATCGATTCGCAGTCGCCGGATCAGAGTCTCGTCCCATTGGGGGTGGCTGAGGGTGTTGATTTCATAGGTATGGAATCGACTATCCGGCAGGGTGACGGTGGTGAAGCTTCGGTCAGGCGCGAAGGAGTTGTTCGCCTGGGTTCCCCAGAAGATATCGAGGCGGCTGCCGGTGTCTGTTTTCATTCGGATGAAAAGTCTGTCAGATCCGTGCTGGTAGGCAAAAAAGTTGGGGTTTCCAATCTGTGGATCGCTGCCTGCCACGATTCCCGCGAGGCTACCGCCGGTGGTTTGGGTGATGCCTGTGACATTGTTGAGATTCCGAATTCCTTCGTTGAAGCCCGGTTCCTCGAAGGTCAGGCGTAAAGTGGTCCATGCTGGGAGGCTGAGGGAGTCGTCAAAGCTGGCAAATGGCAACTGGGGAAGATACAAGTCGAAGGTCGGACGCCAGTCCGGGCGATCTGCGGCGTTGAAGACGTCATAGGCGAGTTTGGCGATATTGGCCTCGTCGCGCAGGAGTCCGAGAAGCAGCCCTCCTTCGAGCGAGGTGTCCGAGAAGCGGTGGGTGATGTCCGCCTTAATGCCCGGGATTCTCTTGAAGCGGTGCCAATGGTAGGCATACGCGGCAGCTTGGAGCCGCTGGCCGTCAAGCCCATCCAGATTGGTGCCCGGGCCGGTGATTGTCGGGGTATGGAAGCCTTGTTCAGTGAGTGAGATGGGGCGTTTTCGGTTATTAAAACGCAGTTTGGGCTGTTCGAAGTATTCGCTCAGAACTTCGAGGTTCTTGTAGGTGACTTTCACGGTGTTGAAATCAAGAGTCGCTCCAACGTCCTCCCAGAAGACTGGATCAAACAGATTTTCCGGGTAGGGGTGGCTTGCCACTTCCCAGTAAAAGTTTCCTTGCTCTGTCCATGTGGCATTGAGGTCGTCGATAAGTACTTTGGATGGCAGCGAGCGGTTCGGATTTCCGGGACTGGCTTGGTCGGTCCAGTGGTGGGTGTGTGAAAGCAGAAGGCGGAACTTTGGGTGGTATTGAGCAAGAACCAAAGCCGCTTGCCGGAACTCAATCGCGAAGTAATCCTTGAATTCCGTGGGTGAGATCTCCCCTAGATTGTGCCAGAACCAATGGGCATCCACCTCATTGCCATAAATCCAGTGATCAAAGGGAGTGACGCCCGGCTGGGCCATGCGGTGAGCGACGTAGTCGAAGAGAGCTCGGGTGTAGCGCATCCCGTAAGCATCGCCGACGTTGAAAGCGTAGAGGCTATTGGGAGATTGTGCGGAAGAACGTCGGTTGATCAGTGGCCAAGAGGTATCGTTGACCTGCGTAGGGTTGGCGGCATTTAGCAATACCATGTAGGTGTTGATACCCTGTTTTCCAAGCTCGGTGACTTGGTGATGAATCGAGTCGAATGGACCAGGGTTGAGTCCGAATGGAATGCCATCCACTTCCCAATGGACTCTAGGGTTTGGCGAACTATCGAGGAGCTGGTTGATTGTGAAATTGAGTTTGCCGACGTCTGGTTCCAGAATCGCGAAATCTCCAGGCACGAATGCATCAATGCCCTGTCTTCCCTTGGCTTGGATGATGGGTGTCTGGAGTCTGTCGATTTCGAAGTCATATTTGATTTCGTATCCATCCAAGGGGCGGATCCCGTCATAGTCCGGAGTTTTGGTCGCCGCCATCCAATCCACTTCAAGCGTGGCTTCGGCAAAGCCATTTACATTTGCAAGGTCATCCGGGAGGTCAAGCCGGAGGTTTTCCTGCCCGCCCCAGGCCGGGTGGGAATTCATTGGGAAATGAAGGATTTGCCAATCGCCCGTAGGGTCGATGGTGGTGCTGGCGAATGAAAGCCCGCTTCCAGTGCTGAATGCCGTTGCTTTGACAGTCTGCTGGTTCCCCGTATATCCAGTGAATCGGGCTCTAACATGGATGTGGCTACATTGGTTGCCATCGATTTCCGAGTTGGAATTGACAAGTTGAGGGTCAAACAGGCCGGGAGAGCTCGTGAATCCCATTTTGTAGATCCCCGCTTCGATATTTCCCGAGTCCGCACCATTGCCGGCCGGCTTAAAGCCGTGATTGGTGGTGGTCTTGTAGGATAAGCCGGAGAAATCCGAGACCCATTGGTAAGATCCCACCGGGGTGAAGCCCTCGACCATGAGAAACTTCTGATAGTAGAGATCTTTGAGGCCACTCAAGCGGGGGATCGAAAGAGAGGTGGCACCATTGACGGTGCCAACGGGTGGCTGGTAACCAAGGTCCCAGAACTTGTCTGCGCGGCCCACTGTCAGAGGGTTCTCGAAATTAGCGGTCCGGGTCACGGCGATCCAATCGATGAGAATCTCGGTGTTCTCATAGCCTGTGATATTGGTGTCATTGGGAAAGTCGATCCTTAACGTTTTTAGCCCCTCCCACTCAGCCTGACCCGAAATCGAGGACAAGTCGAAGCGAGCCAGATGCCATTCACCGTCTGCCACAAGTTCTAAGTTCCCGGAAGAGTAACCCCCGTTTCCAAACACGAAAACCGTCGCAGGAATGGTCGCAGTGTGATTGAGGACTTTGGCGCGTATTGTCAGATGTTGAACGCTGTCCGCGTCCACCGGATCCGTGGAATTTTCCATCTGCGGATCAAAGGGTCCGGGAGTCGCCGTAAAAGTGAGCACCGCGGCCTCGTCACGGTCGAGAGCGAGGTTTGCGCCGTTGCTGGTCTTTCCCAGTCCCCAGCCGCGCGAGGACTGATAGGTATCGTAGGGCTCAATTGCCACCACCTTGGCGGTGACGGTGGACTCCGGGCTTGGGAAGACCGTGATTGCGTGATCCGAGACGGCAACACGTTCGATTCCCGCTGCTCCTAGCAATCCAGCGGAGGCTGGCAAAATGAGCATGACGGCGCAAAGTCGCTTGATCCTGGAAAGAATCGCACCACGCCCTCGGTGTGAGGCAATTCGGGTGGGTTTGATGGAGCATCTCATGGGTTACAATCTACAATAGTGAAGGGAACAGCTGGGGCGCGTAAGTCGCATTATTGTGCGACCTAACGAGAGATCCGGTAGGCATGATGGCGTGTCATCATTTACCGCCTTACGAGAGGTCCAGAAGGCCGCGGCGGATGGCTGCTCCGATGGCGGCGGGCAGGCTGCGGACATGAAGTTTGTCGAAGATGCGGCGGATATATTCGGTAACGGAATGCACGCTGATGCCCAGTTCGTCAGCAACCGCCTTTTTGGTGAAGCCGCGTGCGACGAGCTGAAGGATCTCACGTTCCCTCGGTGCCAGGCTTTCCGGTTCCGGGATCGGGTTGAGTTGCTTGAAGGTGCTCAGGATCATACCCGCGATTTTTGGATCCAGAGGAGTGCCACCATCAGCCACCTCATCGAGAGTTGCGAGCAGGCGGGCGGTGGTCGCGGATTTTACCAGATATCCTTGCGCGCCGGCCTCGATAGCCGCGTAAACCTTTTCACGGGTGGTCATGGCTGTAAGCACAAGCACTTTCGCATCAGGAAGAGCTGCCCGCAGCAGCGGGATTCCCTTGATTCCATCCATTCCGGGCAGGCCCAGATCGACCAAGACGATATCCGCCCGAAGGCCGCAGGCGATGGATTCCAGTGCGTCCTCCATGGTGGAAAATGAGTCCACGGTTTCGTAGTAGGGGTGTTTTGAGAGAGTCTTGATGATTGAATTTCGATAGACGGCATGATCCTCTATCAATAGGATGCGGACGTGAGGATTTTTCATGGCAGGAGATGGCTTCCGGCACTCACTGTGTCTTGGACCGGGACCGCGAGATGGCGGACTGGATGCTGGTGCGGATCGTCTGGCGTTGGGGGATGGTGAGAGTAATTTTGGTTCCCTGCCTTACATACGCTTGGATTTTGAGCCTGCCACCAAGCCGCTGGGCCCGCTCTTTCAGTGCGCGGAGAAACCGCGGGAGACGTTGGATTTCGACAGGGATTCCCACGCCGTTGTCCGCAATGGAAAGTTGAAACATTTCTTCAGTTTCGCCAAGGTGAATTTCAACATGATCGGCCTTCGCGTGCCGCGAAACATTGTGAAGTGCCTCGCGGAAAAAGAGCATGAGGTTACGGCGTGCCTCGTGATCCAATAGCAGATCTTCTCCTCTGATGTCGGTCGTGAATGACCATCCGGCCGGCTCGATGAGAATGGCAGCGGTATCGCGGAGGTGCTCAATCGTGTGGGCTGTCTCGCGGGTCTGCGGTCTGAGGAGCCAAACGATGTCCCTTACCGAATTGACGGTCTCTGCGGCGACCCGTTCGATGGTCGAGGCTTCTTCATGAGTCTCGGGGTATTCTTGTTTCAGAAAACTGGACAGCACCTGGATACTGCCGAGATTGCTTCCGATTTCATCATGCAGGTCTCCGGAAATCCAGTTACGCATTTCACGCAGCCGTTTGAACTCACGAATCCGGAAGAAGAATGGAATGCCAAAGGCGGCGAAGA
>JBBEEL010000119.1:0-12898 GCA_040880785.1 Akkermansiaceae bacterium
ACATCTGCTCGTGGATGGCAGCCAGTGGCATTTTGACATCCGGGTCAAACTTCAAGCTTTTGATTTCGTCGGGCTTCAGGTTCAGGTTCAAGGGCATTTTCCCCTGCCAGAGCTGCCAGAAGCGGTCGAAGCCGGGCCCGTTCGCCGGTCGCACATCATCGACGATCTTGCCCTTTTTCGGCGGGTTGGCGAGGCCACAGCCAAAATACAGGATGAGCGGGCCGCTGGCGGCCACCTTGTCCAGCTCGTTTGCCACGATCGGTAGATATCTCGTCATTGAGCGGGAAACATCCATCACCACCCCGATCTTCTTGGAGTCCTCCAGCTGGAGTCCGAACATCATGATTGGCTGAAGGCCGGCCCCGCCCGCTCCGAGGCCACCCACCGTGCCGAAGCCCACCCCGCCGCCGGCACCGCCGAGGCCGCCTGACAACCCGCCGCCGCCGAGGGAACTCAGGGAGGACATTTGGCCGAAATTATCGCCCGAAGCGGGGATTGCGTAAGGCGAGACTGCGCCCTCGGCGAAGACGCGCTTGACGTTGGTGGCGGGGGTGATCTGCGTCATCTTTTTTTGCTGGACCTGGTGCTGGACACCCCGTTCGCTACCACCCGCCTTGCCGTTTCCTGGGAGAAAATCGACGACTTTGTCGGGTTCGATGGTGATTTGAAAAACCCAGACCGCGCCGATGACCAGAATGATTGCATGGAAAATGATGGCGAAAGACAGCGCGCCTCCGCCCAAGGACTGCCAAATACCATGCTTGCGTGGTTGGATGAAAATGGGTTCAGCTTCGGCGGGTTGAGGGCTATGCTTCATGAGCTTGTATAGTCAATTTTTGGTCCCACCTGCCCCAGATGGCAAGTCCAAATTCCAATCCATCTTTGACAGTCTGAAATCCGAGCTCAGCCTGCGCCCTGCCAATCACCACCTCATGGGTGTTAAAGATGGCCAAACGACGACGGCTCTTGAATGACGGGAATCCAGAGCTAGAATTGCCACTTGAATATTCTCCTCACAGGTGCCAACGGCTACATCGGCCTCAGGCTGCTTCCCGAACTGTTGGAAGAAGGGCACCGGGTTTGCGGGCTGGTGCGCGACAAGGGGCGTTTTCCCTCCGCGCAGTTCCAAGCGTTTCTGGATGACGGGCGACTCGTGCTGGTGGAGGGCGACATGCTGAATCCGGCCCACTTACCGGCTCCGCCGCGAGAAATCGACGCGGCATATTATCTGCTCCACTCGATGGGGGCGGGCCACGGATTCGAGGAGCGGGAGGCGGCCTGCGCGCGGAATCTGGTGGAGTGGATCGCGCCGACCGATTGCCGCCGACTGCTCTACCTGGGCGGACTGGTGCCGGCCGCCCCCCTCTCGCACCACCTCCAGTCGCGGGAGAATGTGAATCAAATCCTCCGCGCGGGCGCGATCCCGGTGACCACCTTGCGGGCCTCGATCATCGTGGGCTCGGGTTCGGCATCGTTTGAAATCATCCGCGATCTGGTGGAGAAACTTCCATTCATGATCACGCCGCGCTGGACCCGCACGCGCTGCCAGCCAATCGCGATCCGCAATGTGGTGGCCTACTTGACCCGCTGTCTGGACACACCGGAAACGACCGGCCAGGAGCTCGACATTGGCGGGCCGGAAGTGCTCAGCTACCGCGACCTGTTGCTGCAATACGCCGCGACGCGGGGGCTGCGGCGGTGGCTGATTTCCGTGCCTTTGCTGACGCCCCGGCTGTCGGCACGCTGGCTGCACTTCGTCACCGCCACCACACTGCCACTGGCGAAGTCGCTGATCGAGTCGCTGCGGAATGAGACGATTTGCCGCGACCACCGGATTGAGAAATGGATCCCGCAAGAGTTGATTCCCTATCGCGAGGCGATCCGACTGGCCTTCTCGATCATCGCGCAAAACCGGGTGCCCTCGTCGTGGATCGACTCGCTGGCGTCGGGGCAGTTGGACCCGGATTTCCTGCGGTCGATCCAGGTGCCGGAGCATGGCGTGCTGCGCGACCGGCAATGCGTCCCGCTGGTGGCGGATCGCGAGCGGGTCATCGATGCGGTGTGGTCGCTGGGTGGTGCTTACGGTTGGCCGTCGATGAACTGGGCGTGGCGGATCCGCGGCTGGATGGACCGCTTGGCGGGTGGCTGCGGGTTGAGGCGCGGGCGGCGGCATCCGAGTGAGCTGCGAGCGGGGGACGCGTTGGATTTTTGGCGGGTGGTGATGGTTGACCGTGAGAGTGACGCGGCGGCGGCACGACTGATCCTTTACGCAGAGATGAAACTTCCCGGCGAGGCATGGCTGGATTTCGAAATCACGGCCACCGAGCTGCGGCAGACGGCGACATTCCGGCCGCGGGGGCTGATGGGGCGGCTTTACTGGTATGCGGTGCTGCCACTCCACATCCTGTTGTTCCCGCGGATGGCGAAGAACCTGACAGGTAGTTAGAGCTGGGGGGCTATCACGAGGGCTGGCGGTCGGCAAGCTCGACCCAGAGAACGGCCTCACGCATGAGGGCGGGCGCGTCGGGGAGGCCGAGCTTGGATTTGATGTTGCAGCGGTGCGCGTCCACGGTGCGCGGGCTGATGAAGAGCTGCTCGGCGATCTGGCCGCTGGATTTACCGCGGCCGATGAGCTCGAAGATTTCCAACTCACGGTCGGTGAGGCGCTCGAGGCCGACCTGGCCGAGCTGGCCGTTGGACCGGCTGCTGGAAAGACCATTGAGGATGTGATTGGAAACGCGGCTGCTCAGGTAGAGTCCGCCGTTGAGGACGCGGTCGATGGCGGTGGAGAGACGCTCGTTGGGAGCGCCTTTCATCAGGTAGCCCTTGGCGCCGGCACGGACGACACGCTCGGCATAGAGCATCTCATCGTGCATGGAGAAGACAAGGACGGTGAGGCCGGGGACGATGGCCTGGAGGTCCTTGAGGAGTTCAAGGCCACTCTTGTCGGGCAGGGAAATGTCCATCACAACCAGATCGGGCTGGAGGCGCGGGATGGCTTCCATGGCTTCGGCGGAGGTCTCCGCCTCGCCGCAGACCTGACAGTCTGGCTTTTGTTCGATGAGACGCAGAAGCCCTTCGCGGAGCATGGGATGATCGTCGACTAGAAATATTTTTTTCATAATGGGGAGGTGTTGTCTGATAGATTGATTTGCCTTTGATTGAGCTGGTTTAGATACTAAATTTCAGAATCCAAGATTTTCTGTTTGCGGGGCGCGAGAATGACCGCCTCAGTGCCCTCGCCAGGCGCGCTCTGGATCTCAAAGCTGCCTCCTAGCAGCTCAAGCCGCTCGCGAAGACTCATGAGACCGAAACCGGAGCCCGAGCCATTCGAATTGGCATCGCCGGGAGGGCTGATACCCGCTCCCTGATCCCTCACGCTGACACGGAGGCTTCGCGAGTCATGGGCGACAACTTCAACAAAGGCCTCCATGACATTGGCATGTTTGATGATATTGAAAAGAAGTTCCTTCACGGCCAGGAAAACAAGGATGCGCATGTCCTCGTGGGGCGTGTCGAGAGAGGAGTCGATATGACACTGCACCTTGAGGTGGTGCTTCTCCCACATCCAGTCGCCGCAGAGCCACTGGAGTGCGCGGCCGAGACCTTCGGCAAGGATGGGTGGCGACAGCTCGACGGCGAGGGAGCGGGAATTATCGAGGGCCTCGTCAACGAGCGCGATCAATTTCGCGACTTCGAGTTTCCGCGCCTCAGGGTCCATGGTCTCGGTCCAGCTGATGCGCATCTTGGCGGCGACGAGCAACTGTTGGAGCTGGTCGTGGAGGACGTGGGCCATCCGCTTGCGCTCGCGCTGCTCGGTGAGCGTGAGTTCGGAGGCCATAAAGGCGAGCTGGTCGGCGCGGCGGTGGAGCTCGGCGGTGCGCTGGGCGACGCGCTCCTCGAGTTCCTCCTTGGCAAGCCGGAGTCCCTCGACAGCCGCTTTGCGGATGGTGATGTCCTGGGCGATGGCGGTTGCGCCGATAATCGTGTCGGTTTCATCGACCATCACCGAGGCCGTAAGACAAACATCGATAAGCTGGCCACCACTGCGGAGACACATGGTTTCATATTGTTCGATGGGCTCGCCGTGGCGGAGCTTGGCAAGAATCTCCTGTTTCTCGTCCTGCCGGTCTGGCGGGGAGAGGATGGCTTGGGAGCGGCCGATGATCTCGTCAGAGGTGTAACCGAAAATCCGTTCTGCGCCCTTGTTCCAGCTGACGATGGTGCCGTCCAAGGTAAAGCTCAGAATGCCGTCGTTAGACGACTCGACGATGGTGGAAAGCCAGCGCTCGTTTTCCTCGGCGGCCTTGCGGGCCGTGATGTCCACGCAGGTGATGACAACACCGGCGATCTGCTCCTCAGCGGTGCGGTAGGGAAGGATGCGGGCCAAAAACCAACGACCGAAAGCGTCGCGCACCTCTCGCTCGACGGGCGAGAGGAGGGTGAGGACACCAGCGGCATCCTGGCTGATATCCGGGTAGTCGAGGCTGGTGGTGAGGTCGGAAAGCGGTCGGTTGATGTCGGAGGGAATGAAGTTGAAAAGTCCGGTGGAGGACGGGGTGAAGCGCTTGATGCGAAGATCGCGATCAAGAAAGATGGTGGCGATGTTAGTGGAAGCCATCAGGTTTTGGAGGTCGCTGTTGGCGCGACTGAGTTCCTCAACCTTCACCTTGAGCTCCTGATTGATGGTGATGACTTCCTCGTTGATGGACTGGAGTTCCTCGCGGCCGGTTTCCAATTCCTCGGTGGCGGAACGGAGTTCCTCGTTCATCGCCTGGAGTTCCTCGTTGGAGGCTTTGAGCTCTTCGGTGGAGGCCTCGTATTGTTCAACGGTGTCACGGAGGCGGAGCTTCATCTGGTCGAGCTCCTCCTCGAGGTGGTGGACGACGCCCGCCCCGGGCTTTTGACCGCCGGCGGCTCCGGGCGGCATGGTCGCAGCGGGCAGTGGCGCGGGATCGTGTTCGTGGAAGAGGATGAGAATAAACTCCTGCGTCACCTCGTCCACCGCCTGCAAGGTGACATCGACGAGACGGGAAATCCCGTTGATTTCCATGGCCACGTCGCGGATTTGAATGGGCGATTCAGCCCTGGCGACGCGGAACAGGGCGGCCCGCAGCTCGGCGCGAAAGCTTGGGTGGACGACGCGCAGGAGATTCATGGTCGGCTCACCGGAGGGAAACTGCAGGTATTTGCCTGCGCTCTTGGAGAGATGGACGATGTCGTGGTGGTCCGAGCTGACCAGCAGCGAGGGCGGGCTGAGGCACTCAAGAAGCTTTAGGTGGAGGTCGCCCCACGTGTTCCGCTGAATGGGTTCGGAACGGCCGGGCGCGCCAAGGCCGGTCAGGTAAGTGGTGCCCCCGGAAACGATGGGCGAAGGCGCGCCAGCCAACGGCGACTGCAGCGCGAAGGCCATGGTGGAAGCTCCGGAGGGCACGCTGAGACCGACACGCTGCACCGCGCGGCGGCCATAAATGCGGTGCTTTTTATCCACGGGAGAGAAGAGCGCGGCGGCCTCTTCCGCCGATTCGGACGAACCGAGAAACAAGCGCCCGCCGGGCCGCAGCGCGAAGTGGAAAATGTCGAAGACGCGGGACTGGGCCTCGCGGTTGAGATAAATCAGGAAATTCCTGCAGCAGACAAGGTCCAAGCGCGAGAACGGCGAGTCCTTGATCAGGTCGTGCACGGCGAAGAGGATGGTTTCGCGGACACCGCGGCGGACGTGGTAGCCGCCCTGTTCTTCGACGAAGAAATGCCGCAAGCGTTCTTCAGAAACGTCCGTCTGGATGGCCTTGGGAAAACGCCCCTCACGGGCAAACTCGATGGCCAGCCGGTCGAGGTCGGTGGCGAAGATCTGGATCTGCGGCGCTTGTTCGAGCGTGGAGGCGTATTCGCACAAAAGAATCGCAACGGAATAGGCCTCCTCCCCCGTGGCACAGGCAGGGATCCAGACGCGAACCTGATCTTCTGGACCCTTTCCTTGGAATAACTCGGGCAGGATGCTTCCCAGGGCGCTGAAGGACTCCGGGTCACGGAAAAAATTGGTGACGCTGATGAGAAGATCCTGCAGCAGGGCCCCCGTCTCGCCCGGGTGAGTGCGCACAAAGCCCAGATAGGCCTCCAGATTCTCGGTGCCGTTGACCTGCATCCGGCGGCCAATCCGACGCAGGACAGTGGCCCGCTTATAAGCGCTGAAATCATGGCCGGTGCGGGCTTTTAAAAACGAAAGAATGCCACGCAAGCAGGCTTCGTCCCGCTCCTCGTTGCTGACTGCGGCCGCGGAGACCTCCTCCGTAGGAAGGCTGATGCGGCGGCCGGCCTCACGGTATTTGATGATTCGCTGCGGCATCTCCTCGACCGATAACACCCAGTCCACCATCCCCGTCGCGATGGCGGCCCGCGGCATTCCGTCCTCGTATGCCTCATCCGGGTCTTGGGCAATGGTCAAGCCGCCCCGCTCCTTGACGCGCTTCAGGCCGCTGGCCCCATCACCATCTCCGCCAGAGAGAACGATGGCGATGGCACCGGAACCGCTGGCGTCCGCCAAGGTTCGGAAAAACAAATCCACCGTGATGTGCCGCCCCTTTTGCCGGGTCATTTCCAGCAACTGAAGCGTGCCGTCTTTCAGCGCGAGATGCTTGCCGGGAGGAATCACGTAAACGTGATCGGGCTGGATTTTTACCTGCTCGCTCACCTGGATGACGGGGATAGAGGCGCAGCGCTGGAGAATTTCGGGCAACGCGCTCCCGTGCTCGGGAGAAAGATGCACCACCACGACATAGGCCATCCCGGTGTCTGCGGGGAGCGTGGAAAAAAATTTTTGCAGGGTTTCCAAGCTGCCTGCGGACCCGCCGAGACCCACGATCGGTGTCGATCCATTGGACGGATCAAAACCCCCTTTGAGCGTGGCTCCGGCGGCTTGTGCAGGCAGGTCAGCGGCGAGGATGGCTTGATCATGTTCCATCGCTGGATTTCCTGTCTCGGAATGCATAAGAAATAAGTTGAGGATTCGGGCAGAGATTGGCCAGCTCCAAGACCGGCGGTGGGAAATCTACGTCATCCTCGTCAGCGGCCTCAATGATTTTTACAAAAGTATAGAGCGGATCCGCCTCAACCTCCAGCGAAAGCTCGCCAAGACAGGCGAGCCAAAAGGCCCGGCACGCCTTGCAGAGGCCGGACTCCATGCTCCGCGGGGCATGCAGGCAGGCGTCCGTGAAATTTTTTGGCAAACCCGAATCGGCCGCCAGTTTGAAGTCATCGATGAGATACCGAACCAGCACCACACGCTGCTCGCCCTTGCGGCTCCACCGGAAAAAATACCCGCGCTCGGGCACGAAGGAAAAGGCGCTCAGCCACCCGGCATTCATGAGAAGCGTCCCAACGTGATCAATGGTTGGCAGGGGCTCGGGATTGGGCAACATCGGGCCGCCACCATGGCGATATCGCCGCCTCGCGTCCATCCGCAGGTCACGCAGCCACCGTCGTGGCTAACCCTTAATACCTCTATGAGATTCCACTAGAAGCGGCACAAAACAACCCGCCGGAAGAGCGGCAGGGGAAAATAGCCCTTTGAGGCGGCTGAACTGGTGAATATTACAGACACGGAAAATCCGGAAAATCAACCGGCCCCCGCAACACCCCCCCGGCGACGCGCTTTCGTCTGTGATCGACCCACCCCCAGCCGCGCGCCGCTGGCCACCCGCCCGAGACAGCGACCCCTGAAGTCAGCTTTTTCTCACTTGGCACATCCCGCATCCTCGGCCACATTGCCGCCACACGACAGGGGAGCTTCACGCCCGTGAAGCCGAGATTTTCCGACGCGCGGAAAAAACCCTCCGAACCTGACGCGGGTCATGCCGCCGTAGGAAGTCGAAACTCAGTCCGTTTCCCTTCTCCCGGCCGTGCCTTACCCGCACGGCCTTTTTCTTGTCTCCTAACCAATAACTTCTAACTCACCACTCTTCCCACCATGATCTCTCCCGAGGAAACCACCGGCATCACTTCCGCAAGCCACGACGCCTCCCGCGCTCCCCTGCCCGCCTCCACCCGCGTCTATCTGGATGGCAAACTCCACCCCGCCGTCCGCGTCCCGATGCGGGAAATTTCCCTCTCAGACACCAAGTCTTACAACGGGCGTATCGAGAAAAACGAAGCCGTCCGCGTCTATGACTGCTCCGGCCCCTGGGGCGATCCCGCCTTCACCGGCACCTCAGAAGAAGGCCTGCCCGCCCTCCGCCGCGACTGGGTCCTCGCCCGCAATGACGTCGAGGAATACGAAGGCCGCGCCGTCCAGCCGCAGGACAATGGCTACCTAACGGAGAAACACGCTGAATTCGCCTCCAAATCCGAGCGTGCTAACAAATTCATCGAATTCCCCGGTCTCACCGCCGAGCGCCGCATGCCACTCCGCTCCACCGGCACGCCCGTCACCCAACTCCACTACGCCCGCCAAGGCATCATCACCCCCGAGATGGAATTCATCGCCATCCGCGAGAATCTCAAGATTTCAAATCTTAAGACCCGGATTTCAGATCAAAAGGACGACATCGTCCGCAACCACCTCGGCAAGCAGCACAACGGTTCCCACCAGACACCTGACAGCCCCTACACACCCCACATTTTCCAACGTTTCCCGCAGCGCATCCCCGCCGAGATCACGCCGGAATTCGTCCGCTCGGAAGTCGCCGCCGGCCGCGCCATCATCCCGCTCAACATCAACCACCCGGAATGCGAACCGATGATCATCGGCCGCAATTTCCTCGTGAAAATCAACGCCAACATCGGCAACTCCGCCGTCGCCTCCTCCATCGAAGAGGAAGTCGAGAAAATGCGCTGGGCCACCAAGTGGGGCGCGGACACCGTGATGGACCTCTCCACCGGCAAAAACATCCACGCCACCCGCGAGTGGATCCTGCGCAACTCGCCGGTCCCCATCGGAACCGTGCCGATCTATCAGGCACTCGAAAAAGTAAACGGCAAAGCCGAGGACCTCACGTGGGAACTCTACCGCGACACGCTCATCGAACAGGCCGAGCAAGGCGTCGATTACTTCACCATCCACGCCGGCGTGCTCCTGCGCTTCGTGCCCATGACCGCCAGCCGCATGACCGGCATTGTTAGCCGCGGCGGCTCGATCATGGCCAAGTGGTGCCTCTCCCATCACAAGGAGAATTTCCTCTACACACACTGGGACGAAATTTGCGACATCTGCGCCGCCTACGATGTGTCCTTCTCCATCGGCGACGGCCTCCGCCCCGGCTCCATCGCCGACGCGAACGACAAGGCCCAGTTCGGCGAGTTGGAGGTGCAGGGCGAGCTCACCACCCGCGCCTGGGCCAAGGGCTGCCAGGTCATGAACGAAGGCCCCGGCCACGTCCCCATGCACATGATCGAGGAAAACATGGCCAAACAGTTAGAATGGTGTCACGAGGCTCCCTTTTACACCCTCGGCCCACTGACCACCGACATCGCCCCCGGCTACGACCACATCACCAGCGGCATCGGCGCCGCGATGATCGGATGGTATGGCTGCGCGATGCTCTGCTATGTCACCCCCAAGGAACACCTCGGCCTGCCTAACAAGGATGACGTGAAAACCGGTGTCATCACCTACAAGCTCGCCGCCCACGCCGCCGACCTCGCCAAGGGCCACCCGGGTGCCCAATACCGCGACAACGCGCTTTCCAAGGCCCGCTTCGAATTCCGTTGGGAAGACCAGTTCAACCTCGGTCTCGACCCGGAAACCGCCCGCGAGTTCCACGACGAAACACTGCCACAGGACGGTGCGAAAACCGCCCACTTTTGCTCCATGTGCGGCCCCCATTTCTGCTCGATGAAAATCTCAGAGGACGTCCGCCAATACGCCGCCGCCCAAGGGCTATCGGAAGAGGAAGCATTGGAAAAAGGCATGGAGGAAAAATCCAAGGAATTCGCCGAAGCTGGATCCGAGGTTTACGTCCCAGCATAAGCCTGCATTCCGTGGTTCACCATCTTCCCGGTTAGGATAAGTCGAGGAATCCGCGGCGGATCGCCTCGCTAACAGCCGCAGGCAGGCTCCGGACGTGGAGCTTGTCGAAGCTGCGCTTGATGTATTCGGTGGCCGAGTGCTGGCTGATTTTGAGCTCGTCGGCGATTTCCTGGCGGTTGAAACCCTTCGCCGAAAGCTGGAGCACTTCGCGTTCCCGCGCGGAAAGCGACTCGGCTTCCGGGATCGGGCTGAGTTGGCGGAAGGTTTGCAGGATCATGCCGGCGATCTTGGGATCGAGCGGCGTGCCGCCCGCCAAGACTTCCTCCAAGGTCTCCATCAGCCGGTTCGCGCTACCGGCCTTGACCAGATAACCGTGGGCTCCCGCTTCCAAGGCCGCGAAAACCTTAGCCTTGTCGGTAAAGGCGGTGAGCACCAGAACCCGCGCCTGGGGCAACAACTCACGCACTTGGCGGATGCCGACAATGCCACTCATCCCGGGCAGACCCAGATCCGAGAGCACCAAATCCGCGACCAGTCCGGCCCGGAATGCTTCCAGCGCATCTTCCATGGTGGAAAATCCGCCGACGCAGTGGTAGCCCCCGCGTTCCTCGAGAACCATCGACACGGACTCACGAAAATCTGCGTGATCCTCGATTAAAACCAGCCGGATCGGCTTTTCCTTGGATGCGGGTGACAGGGCCATGCACGGAAATGTAAACCGATCCCCACCGGTTCGGAAAGCGCGGGGATCATGTAAAGGCGACGAATTATCATTTCGATTTCTTCCGCGCCAAGGGAACCGTGAGGCTCAAGCGGGTGCCTTTCTCCGGCTGACTCTCAACCCGGAGATCCGCGTTGAGCGCCTCCGACCTCTGGCGCAGCGCGCGCAGCGTGGCCGGGCGCTCCAGCCGCTCCGGGGCAATGCCGACACCGTCGTCCGCGATGTCCAAGCGGAATTTTCCCTCACTCTTCTCCGCGCGGATTTCCACCGTGGTGGCGCGCGCATGGCGCATGATGTTGTGCAGGGCCTCGCGGAAAAACAGGAATAAATCGCGGTTAGATTCTTCAGACAACTCAACCTGCCACGCCTCCGCGTTGGCGGTGAACTTCCAGTCCAGCGTCTCCAGCATGATCGAGCTGGTCTCGCGCAAATGCTCCACAGTGCCGATGCGGTGGTCGCCCGTCGGCCGCAACAGCCAGACGATGTCGCGCACCGCACTGACCGTTTCCGCGGCGATCCGCTGGATGCGCTTCAGCTCGTCGGAACCGCCGGACCGGCCCTCCGCCAAATCGGCAAACATTTGGATGCTGCCAAGGTTGCTGCCCACCTCGTCATGCAAGTCGCCGGCGATGCGCTCACGCACTCTTGTCAATTCGCGGCGTGTCTGGAGGCGGTAACGGATCGGCAGCGCAATAATGAGAAACGCACCCGCGGCGACCACCACCGCAAGGGCGAGCTGGGTGCTGCGACGCCAATGCTCCACAAGATGGCGGGCCTCGGCGAGCAAGTCATGTCGGTGCGTCGCCAGCTGCAGGCGCTGGTCCAACTGCATCAGCCACTCCGCCGTCGGAACGAGCCGTCCATCTGGCCCGAAACCATCGCTCAGAGCGGCGCTATTCCAAATCCGTCCGCCCGGGGCGATCAGGTTCATCATCCCATCGGGCGACTGCACACTTTTACCCCTCGCCAGGTTCTCTTCTCCGGATAGAACCTCCAGCTCGCTCAAAGCAAAAAACGCGGGGTATCCATCGAATTCCTTCCACAACTCGGTGGCCTCCACCCTCACATGGCGCGCGGCAACGGCGTCAAAAGCGATCCGGACCGGATTGTGCCCGGGGTTCCCAAAATCACGTTCCGCGACGGTCGTCCAATCGCCGGGTTTTCCTGTCTCAGAGACGGAAATCACCAGCTTCCGCGGAAACCCGAATCCACTCGGCAGGTCGGATGTCGGACGCTTGGCAGGAACCAATCGCACCGCATCCACCACCGCCATTTCCACGAGATCCACACTCAGGGTCGCCGCCACGCTAGCGTCGGGTCGCCCCTCAGAGATCCAGCCGATGTGAGGATGCGGCCCGGCCGGAATTTCCGGCAACCCCAAAGGTGTTTGGCCATCGACCAAAAACGCCGGATTCCAATGCCAGGGAACCGGCTGGGTCCGCCCTCCGATACTCTGGACATCCGCCCCGAGCGCGACGTTGTGGGCACCCTCAAATGCCAGCGCCTCCGCCCAAGCATGGACAAACGCCCCTTCCGTCTCGTAGTCCGGGTTGAGCCGGTTCGCGGAAATCCGCAAGCCGGCGGCGGCGACCGGCGGCGAGACATCATAGACAAAAGGATGCCCGCCGCGCACTGGATGATGGCCGGTATTCCGCTCTCGGACCACTAGGCAGAGCACGGCGCCCTCCGCATCGATGAGCTCCACCGTAAAATCTTCCGGTAGCCCATACTGCGGGTCCAAACCTTTCGCATCGTAGCGCCGCGCGGGCACCAGCGCCACCATTTCCACCACCGCGTCCTCCGCCCAACGGACTTCCACTGCGAAGCGAGCATCCCCGGTCGGCGCGGCCGAAGGATAAATCCCCGCGTAGCCGCCCGTGCCACCCTGGTCATCGATGGGCATCCCCGGCAACTCCTCCAGCCGCGGAGCCAGCGTGGCCAGCTCCGTCTGGATTTGCTTCCAACGTTCGGAAAACGTCGCCGTCAGACGCGCGTCCCAGCCGACCTCGGCAGCCGAGCCCACACCAGCAAGCAGCAGCAGGCCAAGCGTAAAGCACCGAATCAATGCGAAAATGCAGCTCATGTGCGGGCCACGCTAACGCAGGCCCGTCCGGGACTGCAGCAGGATTTTTCGCTACCCTGCGGAAATCTTTGACGTTCAGACATTCACCCGGAGATCCCTCACGCTCCACAGCACTCCCGCCGCGGGCGCC
>JBBEEL010000120.1:0-7347 GCA_040880785.1 Akkermansiaceae bacterium
GTGGGGCGAGGCCGCAGGAGGTGAGGCGGCGGTCGGCGATGTAGTCGATGTAGGTCTCAAAATCGACGGAGTTGAGGCCGATGCCGGCGACGGGGAGGCAATCGCGGATGAATTGTTTTTCGAGGGTGATGCCCTCTTTCATGGTGCTGCGGAGGTCCTCGCGGAAGTCCTCGGTCCAGATTTCCGGGTTTTCGTCGATGAGGTCCATGAGGAGGTTGCGGAAGACCTCGATGTGGTTGGACTCGTCACGCAGGGTGTAGCGGAACATCGCGCCGATGCCGGGGAACTTGTTCTGGCGGTAGAGGCAGAGGATCATGCCGAAGAGGCCGTAGAACTGGGTGCCTTCCATGACCTGGCCGAACATGAAGATGTTTTTGGCGAGCGCCTGTTTGTTGGCGGTGACGGTGAGGTCGATGTCGCGGCGGAGGGCCTTGCTGTTGGAGACAACGAAGTTGTTTTTCGCCTGGATGGACGGGATGTCCTCGAACATGGCCTCGCACTCGTGCGGGTTGATGCCGAGGGAGGAAATCATGTAAACGAGCGAGTCGGCGTGGATGTTTTCCTCGTGGGCGTGGCGGCCGAGGACGAGCTTAAGCTCGGGGGCGGTGACGACCTCGCGGACGACGTGGAGGACGTTGTCGCCGACGATGCCTTCCGCAGCGGAAAAGTAGCCGATGCCCATTTTGATGATCCAGCGCTCGACGTCGGAAATCTCGTTGGAGCGCCATTGTTCGACATCCTTTTGCATGGTGATGTCCTCGGGCTCCCAGTGGTTGTTCTTCATCGTCTTGTAGAGATCATACGCCCACTGGTATTTGAGCGGGAGGATGTTGAAGAACATGGTTTCCTTGCCGTTGATGACGCGCTTGCCGGCGTAGGCGAGCTCGGCTTTTTCGCGGTCGAGGGTGAAGGTCTTGTTTCCGAGGGCGACGGTGGTGGTGGTGGACATGGTGAAAAATGACTTGTGGTTGGGTGGAGCTGTGCTGTTGAGAGTCAGAAGCAGCGTCGTGGAGACTGTCAGCATGCGACGGGTCGGGTCAATGCGATTTCCCGGTTTGGTCCTTCATGTGGTATTAACAAATTATTCACAATACAAGATATGGACATTTAGGGCTCGTGTTTACATCGTAAATAACGAGCAGGATTGCGGGATTCCGGCGTTTTGAGGGAGTGGCCGGGGGAAAATCTTGGGGCTGATTTTTTTTTCGCTGGAGGGTGATTTTAGCGGGTCGGGTAAAAATTTGAAAAATTCAGTTAATTTTTGCGAAGTATTGGTTCCATTGTCCGGTAACTTCCCACAAGCATCTGGAATTCAGTGGTAAATTTTTTAGATAGTAGGTGAGGATTGGCCGTGGGTGCTGCGATTTCATCACTCATCCATCTGCGTCAATCCTGTTCATCTTCGGTTAAGATACTCTTTCCTTCTTGCTGATCGGCGGGTTTCAGATTTTTCAGACCGCCTCTTAGAATTTCCAATCGTGCTGGTCGAGTTCGCAGACGCAGGCGGCGAGCAGGAGGATGCAGGCGGAGAGGTCCTTTTTGTGGCAGGTTTCGATGGTCTGGTGAATGTGGCGGGTCGGGATGGACACCGCGCCGGAGATCGAGCCGCCGGCGACCATGCGCTGGAGGCTGGCGGTATCGGTGCCGCCAGCGCCGAGGATCTCGGGCTGCCACAGGATTTCATGGCGTTCGGCGGCGGCTTTCATGTAGGCGATCATGCGGTAGTCGCAGATGACTGAGGAGTCCATCAGCTTGATGGCGGCGCCTTGGCCGAGGGCGGTGCAGCGTTCCTCGGGGCTGGAGCCGGGGACGTCGTAGGCGATGGTGGTGTCGATCCCGAAGCCGAAATCCGGCTGGATCTGGATGGCGGAGGCCTGGGCGCCGCGGAGACCGACTTCCTCTTGGACGGTGAAAACGGCGTAGAAGTCGTAGGCGGGCTTGCGCTTGGATTTGCGCAGCTGGCGGAGGGTCTCGATGAGGACGAAGACGGAGGCGCGGTTGTCGAGGGATTTGGCGTTGACGCAGTCGCCCAGCTCGACGAGCGGCGAGTGGCGGGTGACAAAATCGCCGACGCGGACGATTTCATCGACCTCGTCCTTGGGCAGGCCGGTATCGATGAAATAATCGGTGATTTTCATGGCCTTGTTTTTTTCCTCCGGAGTCATGATGTGGACCGGCTTGGAGCCCATGACGCCGAGGATATCCTTACGGCCGTGGATGATGACGCGTTGCGAGGTGAGGGTCTTGGGATCGAAGCCGCCGACGGGGTTGAAGCGGACGAAGCCCTTGTCATCGACGTAGGTGACGATGAAGCCGATCTCGTCCATGTGGGCGGCGGCCATGGATTTTTTCTTGGATGAGCGGCCGTATTTGAGGGCGATGACGTTGCCCATGTTGTCCACGCGGACGTCGTCGGCGAGGCCTTCCAGTTCGGTGAGCACGAGGCTGCGGATCTCCTTTTCGAATCCCGGAGGTCCGGGCGCCTTGCAAATGCGGGCGAGCAGCTGGGTGTCGATGACCATGTTGCGGGCAAGCTAGCGGAATTCGCGGGGAATACGAGCCGGAAATACCCGCGCAGCTTGGGCAATTGTGGCTTGGCGGCGGGCAGGGTACGGTTACATTCCGGCCATGAAAGGACGTTTGATGATCGATCTGGCCGGACTGCCGGACGAAGGGAAATGGTTTTCCGGGGATTTGCCGAAAGAAATTTTCGATCTGCCGGAGGGCGACGCGCAGGCGATCGGCCCGCTCGAATACGAGGTCTGGGTGCAGCGTTTCGGCTCCGAGTTGTTGCTGACCGGAACGCTCTCCGCGGCGTTCGAGTTCACCTGCGTGAGGACGCTGCATCCCTTTGTGCAAACGATCCGTCTGGAAAACGCGGCGGCCTCCCTGGAGATCGAAAAAGAAGGAGAAATCGACGCCACCGAGGCGCTGCGCGAGGAGGTCTTGATTCACTTCCCGGTGGACCCCCGCTGCGAGGAAGGGGACGTGCCGCAGCAGTGTGAGGTCGATTCCCAATATTTATCAGTGGACAAGCCCGCGGAAGATGAGCTACCCACTCCGCCCCGCGCCGGGAGTGATGACCGCTGGTCAGCTCTCGACATTTTAAAGGACCTCAAGGACCAACCTTAACCGAACACAAGACCATGGCCGTACCAAAGCGCCGCCAATCCAAAAGCCGTCAGAAAATGCGCCGTGGTGCAAACCGTTGGCGTGCACCGATCTTCAAGAGCTGCCCCGAGTGCGGCAGCAAAGTGCCGTCGCACATCGCTTGTCCGTCCTGCGGTTATTACCGTGACCGGCAGGTGCTCGACGTCGAGGCCCTCTGAGGCTTCCGGCGTGATTGAACCTTCCATTTTACCGCTTGGGAAACTCCTTGAGCGGTAAATTTTCGTATTCGTTTTTTCCAAATTGATTTGCCCAACGCATTTCCCAAGCCTTCTGCATGAAAGTCGCCCTGGACGCCATGGGTGGGGACCACGCCCCCGCCGTCAACATCGGAGCCGCCATCGACGCGCTCCGTTTCTATCCGAAGCTGACACACCTTTACTTGGTGGGAGTTCAGGATGTGCTGGAGGCGGAGTGCCGCAAGCAGGGGCTTGATTTGAAGGACCCGCGGGTGAGCATCGTCCACGCACCGGAGATCATCGGGATGGCCGAGCCCGGGGCCAAGACCGTGCGGCGCAAGAAACTTTCGTCGATCAGCATCGCCATGGATATGGTGAAGGACGGCCGTGCTGAAGCCTTCGTTTCTGCGGGCAACACCGGGGCGGCCGTGGCTGCCGCGACCTTGAAGCTGCGGACCTTGCCGGGCGTGGACCGGGCCGGCATCGCCTCCGCCCTGCCGAATGAATACGGCATCTGCCACATTCTGGACGCCGGGGCGAATCCCGAGGCCAAGCCGGACCATCTCGTCGCCTACGCGGTGATGGGAACCGCCTTCGCCAAGGGCGTGCTCGGTGTGAAGGACCCCAAGGTCGGCTTGATGTCCAACGGCGAGGAAGACGAAAAAGGCACCGCTTTCACCAAGGAAACGTTCCGGCTGCTGAAGCTCACCCCGGGGATTAATTTCATCGGCAACGTGGAGGGCCGCGACCTTTTTGAGACCGAGCTGGACGTGGTGCTCTGCGACGGCTTTGTCGGCAATATCATGCTCAAAACCATCGAGGCGACCGCCAAGGCGGTTTCCAAATGGCTGAAAACCGAGATCAAGGGCAATCCCCTCCGCATCGCCGGAGCGATGCTCGCCAACGGGGCATTCAAGGCGCTGAAGGAAAAAAGCAGCTACGAGACCTACGGTGGCAGCCCTCTTTTGGGGGTCAATGGCGTGGTGATCATCGCCCATGGATCGTCCACCGCGCTGGCGGTGCGCAACGCGATCCGGGTGGGGCTTGAAACAGTCGAGAACCGGGTGAACCCGCAGATCGAGGAGGCGCTGGCGTCGGTCTCGAAGGTGGTGCCGCCCTCGGTTTTAGTTTAGTAAGCCGGAAATTCCACTTCGCGCTTGTGGCGGGGATAGGACGGTTTCAGTCTTCCGCCGCATGAGTGAAGTGACCTCCGCCATTGAAGTTTGCATTGCAGGGACCGGCAGCTATTTGCCCGAGCGCATCCTGACGAATGCCGAGCTCGCCGCAACGGTGGATACCAGCGACGAGTGGATCGTCACGCGCACTGGCATCCGCGAGCGGCGGATCGCCGCGGAAGGGGAGTTCACCTCGCACATGGCGTCCCACGCCGCCCGACAAGCGCTCGCGCAGGCCGGTCTCGCTGCGGAAAACATCGAGCTGATCATCGTGGCGACCATCACGCCGGACACGCCGACGCCCGCCACGGCCTGCTACGTCCAGCAGCAACTGGGCGCGCATCGTGCGGTGGCGTTCGACATTTCCGCCGCCTGTTCCGGCTTCCTGTATGCCTTGAAAATTTCCAAGCGCTTGATTGCCAGCGGCGCGTTTTCCAACGCCTTGATCATCGGCGCGGAGAAACTCTCCACCGTGACCAACTGGGATGACCGGAGCACCTGCGTGCTGTTCGGCGACGGAGCGGGGGCCGCGGTGTTGCGGATCGCCGCAGCCGGAGAAGGGGCCATCCTCGCCACCGAAATGGGCACGGACGGAAATCTGACCCAGTTGCTCAACATCCCCGGTGGAGGCTCCGCGTGCCCGATCACCACGGAGAACGTCAACGACCACCTTTTCACGCTCACCATGATGGGCAAGGAGGTCTTCAAGCACGCGGTCAACCGCATGAAGGAAGCGGCGGAAAAAGTCATTTCGCGCTCCGGGCTCCAGCCGGAAGACATCGCCTGCGTCATTCCCCACCAGGCGAATCTGCGGATCATCGACGCCATCGCGGACCGCCTCGCGGTGCCCAACGAGCGGGTTTTCGTCAATCTCGATAGATATGGCAACACCTCCGCCGCCGCCGTGGCCATCGCGCTGGACGAGGCGCACCGGACCGGAGCCTTCAAGCGCGGCGACCACATCGTGCTCGTGGTCTTCGGTGCCGGCCTCACCTGGGCGGCGGCTGCCGTTCGGTGGTAGCGGGGTAAGCTTTCTTGGATGAACAATAACCAATGCTCGGGGATGGTGGCCGAACTGGAGAGAAAATAGCCGCCATGTCCCATTCCCACCGCACCGTCCCACTGGATACCGACAAGATGCCGCCGGGCATTCCGTTCATCATCGGCAACGAGGCGGCGGAGCGGTTTTCCTTCTATGGGATGAAGGCGATCCTGGCGGTTTTCATGGTGCACTACCTGCATCTGATGGATGGCAAGCCCGGCGGCGGCATGAACCAGGCGCAGGCGACGGAATACGTCCATCTTTTCAACGGCGCGGTTTATCTAACGCCTTTTTTCGGCGCGCTCCTCGCCGACGTGCTGTTCGGGAAATACCGGACCATCATGTGGCTGTCGCTCGTCTATTGCGCCGGCCACTTTGCGCTGGCGTGCATGGGGAAATTCGACAACTCGTCGTGGTGGATGTTTGCGGGGCTCGGCCTCATCGCGCTGGGCTCCGGCGGGATCAAACCCTGCGTCTCCGCCCATGTCGGCGACCAGTTCGGGCCGGGCAACGCGCATTTGTTATCGAAAATTTTCAACTGGTTCTACTTCTCGATCAATCTCGGCGCGCTGGTGTCAATGATGCTGACGCCGTGGCTGCTAGAGTGGTATGGCCCGCACTGGGCCTTCGGGGTGCCCGGCGTGCTGATGGCCATCGCGACCTTTGTGTTCTGGCTGGGGCGCAAGCGCTTCGCCCACGTCCCGGCGGGCGGCGGGCGGTTTTTCAACGAGTTTTTCAGCAAGCAAGGTCTCGGCTCGATGCTCAAGCTGCTGCCGCTTTATTTGTTCGTGGCGATGTTCTGGGCACTTTTCGACCAGACCGGCTCGACTTGGATTTTCCAAGCGCAGGACATGGACCGGAATTTCCTCGGTTTCGAGTGGCTGCCCTCGCAGGTCCAGTCGCTCAACTCGGTCTTCGTGCTCACGTTCATCCCGATCTTCGCTTATGGGATCTATCCGTTAATCAACAAGGTTTGGAAACTCACGCCGCTGCGTAAAATCGGGCTGGGGCTTTTTATTATGGTCGCCTCGTTCGCGCTCGTCGCGTTGATCCAGCGCTGGATCGACGACGGCGGACGGCCCAACATTTCCTGGCAGATCGCCGCCTACGCCCTGCTCACCGCGGCGGAGGTGATGGTCTCGATCGTCGCCCTCGAATTCGCCTACACTCAGGCACCGAAGACGATGAAATCCCTGGTGATGTGCTTCTATCTGGGGGCCGTGGCGATTGGGAATTTCTTCGTAGCGGGCGTCAATCATTTCATCCAGATCCCGGACGCGGCGCGCGTGCAGCTCGGGGAGGCGATCGAGAAATTGCCGGTGGACTGGCAGTTGGATCCACGCACGGTGCTGCTGCCCGGCTATGACGGGGTCGTCGGGACCGACGACGATTTCATCCAGCGGCTAGAGAAGGGCGAGCCGGAGTCGCTGGAAGTCCCCGGCCAGCCCGCCTTCGAGCGGGCGGCGGATTTTGTCGAAAACGCCGTGCTGAAGGATGGTGCGTTCCCCGCCGAGGCCGCGGCCAAGCGCGCGATGAAGGGGTTCCTCGATCCATGGAACGCGCCGATCCGCTATCAGATTCTCAATTCCACCCGGGTGCGGCTGTTCAGTGACGGGCCGGACCGTGAGGCTAACACGAAGTGGGACGTCGGCGTGATCATCGACTGGGAAATCGCGGGAAAAGCCGCCGGGGCATCCTGGGTGGATCGTTTCCGGCCTGACGAGCCGTGGTTGGAACGCCGGAAACGCGAGTTGGGAGCGGGGGTGGAAACTCCGGATGGGCC
>JBBEEL010000120.1:7447-12728 GCA_040880785.1 Akkermansiaceae bacterium
GTCGAGAGGTAGCGCTCGGTGGACGAGCACCCGATCGTGACGATGCGCTTGCCTTTGGACTCGGGGCGTTTGGCGACTTGAATCGCGGCCCAGACATTCGCTCCGGTGGAGATCCCTGCCGGCAGGCCTTCCAGCTGGGCCAGCGCCTGGGCGGTGGCGATGGCGTCTTCGTTGGAAACTTGAATCACCTCGTCGATGACATCCACGTTGAGGTTCTTCGGAATGAAGCCGGCGCCGATCCCTTGGATCATGTGAGGACCCGGGGCACCACCGGAGATGACCGGGCTGGCTGCCGGCTCCACGGCGATGATTTTCACGTCGCGGCGGGATTTCAAGACCTCGCCCACGCCGGTCAGCGTGCCGCCCGTGCCGACACCGGAGATGAAGATGTCCACCTCGCCGTCCGTATCCCGCCAGATTTCCTCGGCGGTCGTCTCGCGGTGGACCTGCGGATTGGCGGGATTGTCAAACTGGCCGGGGCCGAATGAGCCTTCGCCATGTTCTTCGAGCAATTTTTTTGCCATTGCGATGGCCCCGTTCATCCCGCGGGCGCGGGGTGTCAGGACGATCTCCGCGCCGAGCAAACGCAGCAGGACGCGGCGCTCGATCGACATGCTCTCCGGCATCGTCAGGATGCAGCGGTAGCCTTTCGAGCGGGCGATGAACGCCAGCGCGATGCCGGTGTTGCCCGAGGTCGGCTCGATGATGAGGCCGCCCGGCTTGAGTGAACCGTCGCGTTCAGCGGCTTCGATCATCGCCTTGCCGATGCGGTCCTTGACGCTGAAAAGTGGATTGAAAAACTCGGCTTTCACGCAAATCTCGGCATCAAGCCCTTTGGTGACGTGGTTGAGACGGATGAGCGGAGTGTTGCCAACGGTGGCAACCATGTTTTCTGCGATGTTCATGGTGATTTGTTAGTTGTGGATTAAAAGTTGTTCAAATCTGGAAGTCCGGGGCTCCGGAGTCAAGGTGCAAGCCGCACTCGAATTTTTCGCCGTTGAAGCGCGTCGCGGCGACGTCGCCATCCAACAGGGGCTGGGTGCTGTGCCAGTCGCCCATGGTCACGTAACCCTTGTCGGCGAGCGGGTGGCGTGGCAGGCCGTTTTGATGGAAATAAAGGTCCACCTGCGCATCCGCCCAATCGAGAATCGGATAGGCCTTGACGGTTTTTTTCTGCTGCTCGATGAAAGGGCGGTCCACCCGCGACTGCGACTGCGAGCGGCGCAGGCCGCTGAGCCAGATGTCGCCGCCGGTTTCGCGCAGCGCGCGGTTCATCGGCTCGATCTTGGTGAGCAGCCCGTAGCGGTCCGAGCCCTCCTTACCGTTTTCCCACAGATTCCCCCACAAGGCCTGCATGCGGGCGGCGGAGACCGAGGGATGATAGATCCGCAGGTCGAGATTCAGGAGGGAAGTGAGTGCCTCCGCATACTGATAGGTTTCTGGAAAGAGGAATCCGGTGTCGATGAAGACCACGGGAATCTTTGGTGCGTGTTCGTGGATTAAATGAAGCATCACGGCGGCCTGAAGGCCGAAACTGGTGGATGCCACGAGCCGCCCGCCGTGTTGTTCATATAACAAGCGAAGCCGCTCGCCGGCGCGCAAAGGCGCGAGCGCGGCCGACAGCGCCGCGGAATCGACGCCCTGAGACGGTGCCGCGGGAGCTTTGATTTTGACTATTTCCATCACCATGGGGGGATTCGTTAGGTCAAACGGAGGCGAGAGCCTCGGGCTTGAGATTCTTGTGGAAGTCCGGGCCTTGGATGGTCGCCTCGACGTAGCCTTTGCGGATGCAGAAATCGCCAAAACGCTCGCCATCGATCCGCTCCTTCGCGTAGCGGGCGAAGATCGGTGCGAGCAGCGGCAGGATTTGCGTCTGATCGACATCCTCGCGGTAAAGCTTGGACAAGCGCTGGCCGGCGAACCCGCCGCCGAGATAGACGTTGTAGCGGTTCGGGCCGCGGCCGACGAAGCCGATTTCCGCGATGAACGGCCGCGCGCAGCCGTTCGGGCAGCCGGTCATGCGGATGGTGATGGCATCGTGGCGCAGGCCGTTTTCCTCGAGGGATTCTTCGAGCTGGGTGACCAGGTCCGGCAGGTAGCGCTCCGCCTCGGCGAGGGCGAGCCCGCAGGTGGGAAGCGAGACGCAGGCCATCGAGTTGAGGCGCAGGGCGCTTTTCAAGTGGCTGTCCTTGATGCCGTATTGTTCTAGCAGTGCTTCGATTTCCGGCCGCTTGGCCGGAGAAACATTGGAAATGATCAAGTTCTGGTTCGCCGTGAGACGGAAATCGCCATCGTGGATTTTGGCGATTTCCCGCAGCCCGGTGCGCATCGGATAGCTCGGGGTGTCCAGCACCCGTCCGCCGGAGATGTAGAGTGTGAGATGGGAGTTCCCGTTGGTGTCCTCCACCCAGCCGTAGCGGTCGCCGTTGTCCTCGAACACGAAGGCGCGGACTGGCTCCAAGGAGTAGCCGAGGTATTCATTCAGTTTCGCGAGAATCCAATCCGGGCCGCGGTCATCCACGGTGTATTTGAAGCGCGAGTGCTTGCGGTCGGTGCGGTCACCGAAATCGCGCTGCACGAGCACGACCTTTTCCGCCACATCGACCACTTGTTCCGGTGTGCAGAAGCCGATGACATCGGCGATGCGCGGGTAGGTTGCCTCGTTGCCGTGGGTCGAGCCCATGCCGCCACCGACGGCGACATTGTAGCCGACGAGTTTTCCGTCCTCGACGACGGCGATGAAGGAAAGGCAGTTGGCATAGATATCCACATCGTTGGACGGTGGCACCGCAATGGTGATCTTGAACTTCCGCGGCAGGTAGGTCTTGCCGTAGATCGGCTCGACTTCTTCCTCGCTGGTTTCGATTTTCTCGCCGTCCAGCCAGATCTCATGGTACGCGCGGGTCTGCGGCGTGAGGTGGGTGGAAATGTCCTGTGCGGCCTTGAGTGCCTGCGCGTGGATTTCTGATAGATAAGGATTCGGATTGCACATCACATTCCGGTTCACGTCACCGCAGGCGGCGATGGTGTCCATGGCGGCCTGGTTGATCTCGGCGATGGTGCGCTTGAGATTGCTCTTGATGATGCCGTGGAACTGGAAGGCCTGGCGGGTGGTGAGCTTGATCGTGCCGTTGGCGAACTGGGTGGCGAGGCGGTCGGTTTCCAGCCACTGTTGGGAAGTGGCGACTCCGCCCGGCACGCGGATGCGGATCATGAAGGAGTAGGCCTTTTCTAGCTTGTGCTTGCGGCGGTTCGGCCGCAGGTCGCGGTCGTCCTGCTGATAGGTTCCGTGGAACTTGAGCAGTTGCTGGTCATCCTCGACCATCGAGCCGGTGGAAAGATCGGCAAGTCCTTCGGCGATGGTGCCGCGCAGGTAGTTGCTGCGGGTCTTGATGTATTCGTTGGCGGAGAGCTTTTTGTCACTCATGGTAGTAGCAGATTTGAGATTGGAATTTAGTAAACGTCGCGTTGATAGCGTTTGGTCTTCTTGAGGTCCTCGACATAGACCTCAGCGGCTTCGCGGGTGATGCCCGCTTGGAACTCGACCACGGAGATGAGCGCTTCATGCACGTCGTGCGCCATCCGGTTGGCATCGCCACAGACATAGAAATGCGCGCCTTCTTCGAGCCATTGGTATAACTCTTTCGCCTGCGCGATCATCCGGTCCTGCACATAGACCTTCTCCGGCTGGTCGCGGGAAAAGGCGACGTCGAGTTTGGTCAGCGTGCCGTCCTTGAGGTGGTCCTGCCATTCGAGCTGATAGAGGAAGTCGTAGGTGTAATGCTGGTCGCCGAAGAACAACCAGTTTTTCCCCGGGCTGCCCATGGCCGCGCGGTGTTCGACAAAGGAACGGAAGGGCGCGACGCCGGTGCCGGGGCCGACCATGATGACCGGGGTGGATCCGTCGGCGGGCAGGCGGAAATTCTTGTTTGGCTGGACGAAGACCTGCACGGGATCGCCGGTTTTCACGAGGTCGGCGAGGTAGGTCGAGCAGACGCCCTTGCGGTCGCGGTCGTGGGTGTTGTAACGGACGGCGGCGACAGTGAGATGCACTTCGTCGGTGTGGGCCAGCGGGCTGGAAGCGATGGAATAGAGCCGCGGCGGCAGCTTGCGAAAGATGCCGACGAGCACCTCGGGGGAGAGCCCGTGCGGGGCGAATTCCAGCAGGGCATCGATGATTTCGCGGCCTTCGGTGTATTTCTTGAATTGCTCCTTGGCGTCCTCGGCGAGGAGTTCCTGGAGTAGCGCGGAGTTGCTGGCGGCGGCGAGTTTGGTCAGTACATTCCGCGACAAGGCGGTGATGTCGTAATCTTCCCGCAGCGCATCGGCGAGGAGCTTGGGACCGACGTTTTTCACATCCACTTCCTCGTTGCCGGTGAGTTTGGCCGCGCCGAGAATCGCCTTGATGGTGTCCGGGGCGTTGACGGGGAGGACGGCCAGCGAGTCGCCGGGTTCATACACCAGGCCGGATCCGGCGAGTGAGAACTCCACGTGCAAGGTCTCCTTGGCCGAGCCCTCGCCATTCAAGGTAAGCGCTTCGACCGTTTCGGCCGGGAAGGGATTTTTTTTACCGAATTCCACCGAAGTAACCGCGGTGGAAACGACCGAAGTCGCCACGACCGGTGCCGTGGTGGCGGGTGCCAGCGCGGCGAGCGAGGCGCTCAACCAAGTGCCGAACAATTCCTCATAATCCAAATCGCAGTCCACGCGGGCCGCGACCCGGGTGCCGCCGAACTGCTCGAGGCGGACGTCGAAATCCTTGCCGATTTTGCAAAATTGTTCGTAGGACGTGTCGCCCAGCGCGCAAACGGAAAAACGGGTTTTTGAAAGATCCAGATCGCTCGCCATGAACTCCTTGTGGAAGGAAACCGCGGTTTCCGGCGCGTCGCCGTCACCCCAGGTGGAGACGACCACCAGGAGATTCGGCACCTTCGCGAGATCCGCGGGGGAAATGTCGGACATGTTTTTCATGACCGCCTGAAAACCGGATTTCTTGGCCGCCTTGACCGCGCGGTCGGCGAGCGCCTCGGAATTTCCGGACTCGGTGCCGTAGAGGACGGTGAGCTTCCCGGCGGCAAGCGGGGCCGCGGCGGCAAGCACGGGGGCACCGGGTGCGGCGAGGAAGCCGCTCAGCCAGCCGCGTTGGACGGGATCGAGGCCGACGAGGAGCAAATCCAGCGCCCGGCGCTGGTCGGAATTGAATGGGGCGTGCTCGGGAAGCATAATCCTTAGTTAATTACCTTGTTTTGTGAGGTTTCGTAGAAAAGGTGGATGTGATCCA
>JBBEEL010000121.1:0-12664 GCA_040880785.1 Akkermansiaceae bacterium
TGGAGAACCTATGCCCGGCCATCGATACGGGTCAATTCATTTTGATGAGTTTTTTGAGTATTTTTCGCCATGAATCTCAATTCGTTGATAATCAACGTCGTCTCGCTCACGAGAAACGGGCCGGCACGATGTTTTTGCCCTCATTCTGGGAGGGGAGCGCCGCCGGATTTTCGGTTGGTGTTGCATGGCTGTGTGGTGCCGGTGCGTGTTTGGACTTGGAAAACGCAGGGTTTTGGTGGATGCTCCTGTAAATGCCTGACTTAGTTCGTGTAGAGCCCATCGCCCTTTTGCCGACTCAGGCTGGGTGTGCCGTGTTTTTAGGGGACGGGCACAAGGCGATCGTCTTTTACATTGATCCGGGAATCGGTGCGTCGATCAATGCGTCCCTCAGCGGCCAACTGCCGCCACGGCCACTCACGCACGATCTGTTTTTGCTTAGTTTGGAGGCGTTTGGAGGGAAGATTTCGCGTGCTGTCATTGTGGCGATGGAGAACGATATCTACTACGCCCGGCTGATCATCGAGGCAGAAAACGAGATCATGGAGCGTAAGATCGTTGAGCTCGATGCCCGTCCCTCCGACTGTTTGGGGCTGATTGCGCGTTGTGGTGCCCCTTTATTCGTGGTCAGGGAGCTTTGGGACCAGCTCGAGGACATGAGCAGCGTGCTCGCTGCGATGCGGGAGGAGGGTGAGTCGGGTGAGGAGGAATCTCGCGGTTTTGGGGGGATGTAAATTTTGACAATTCCCTTCTTGCGGCAGGTGGAAGCAGTTTTACGATGCCTTCCTATGTCCAACGTTTCCACCCCCTCCCTTCCCGCTTATTTCCGTGAGGAAATCCTTCTGCATCCTGAAAACCGCGTCTTCCCGCCGTTTGATCTGAGCCGGCTTTTGGGCACCGTCTTCGCGCCGACGGAGGGCTGCCGGGTTTGCATCCTCATCGACTTCGACGCGCCCGAGGCCCACATCAAGGATCATGCTTATCTTCAGGAAGATGGTTTCCCAGTCCAGAAGAACGCCCATCGCTTTTTCTATCAGGCACTACAAGATGGCGTGCTTGAGGAATTGGGCATGACCGGCGGGGAAATGTATGCGTTCCGCTGCACCCGTGGATCTAACCTCGATCTAGCGGATGAGGTTTGGGACACCCAGGGAAGGCTTCTATCACTCAACGCCGACATCTACCCGAATTACGATCTCGTCCTCTGTATCTCGACATTTTCAGCGACCGCGCCGCTCACCGCGAAGTGCAAGGAATATGGTTTCCGTGGGGCGACGTTGCACGGCCTCAACGAGATCATTCTCAACTCCGGCCTCGCCGTGGACTATCATGAGGTGTCGGAAGACTCGGAACGACTGCGGCTCGCAATGACTAAGGCGGATTCGATGGAAATCGACTTCGCTTTGGAAGACGGCCGCGTGCTGACCGCATGGCTTGGCCTGGCGGGCCAAGAGGCGCAAAAGTCCCACGGTCTCTGCCTCGGGCGCACGCCCGATATTGCCAACCTACCTGCTGGCGAAGTTTATTTCGTGCCGACCGACGCCCGCGGCCAGTTCCCGATGAAATACGAGGACGGCACCCTTGGTGTGCTCGAGGTAACCGATCGCTGCATTATCCGCTCCACCCTCATTCAGGGAAACCAAGCCACCATCGACGCGCACAATGCCCGCCTTGCTGACGACCCGATGACCGGGACACTTGGCGAGCTCGGCTTCGGCACCCAGGTGCTGCCGGTTTCCTTTGCGGACATTCAGGATGAAAAAGTCCTCGGCACCTGCCACCTCGCCACCGGGCGCGACGACCACCTCGGCGGAGACATCCTGCCAAGTATGTTCAAAAAGCACGAGAATTCCACCCACGACGACATCCTGTTCGCGCCGCACAAGACGCCGAACTTCAACATCAGCCAAGTTCGGATGCGGCGAGGTGATCGGTGCGAGATTCTCATCGAAAATTTCCGCCCAGCCCGTTACTTGATTGACGCGCTGGCTGCCAACCGTTGAGTTCCGGATCTTCTTTATTGAAGGTCCGCGTCAGCGTGGCTAGACATCGATTGCCTGACCCAAGGTTTTTCGGCAACACGAATCATTGACTCCATGCACCATCTACTTGTCCCGCTGATCACCTTTTCCTTCGGAGCCTGCGCGTTGGCGCTAGAGGCACCCGCCGTGCGCTCGCTCTTCAACGGCAAGGATCTGAGCGGCTGGTCCGGGGATGGCTATCTGGTGGAAGACGGCGCGATAGTCAGCACCCCTGAAGGCAAAACCCTCGTGAGCGAGGAAACGTTTTCCAACTACATCCTCGATTTTGAATTCAAGCTCCCACCCGGTGGAAACAACGGGCTCGGCATTCACTACCCAGGCAGCGGCGATGGTGCCCACGCGGGCATGGAACTGCAAATTCTCGATAACTCCGCGGAGAAATACCGCGAGCTCGAGAACTATCAGTTCCACGGCTCACTCTACGTGCTTGCCCCGGCGAAGCAGAGCGGCCTCAAGCCGGTTGGCGAGTGGAACCGCCAGCGGGTAACAGTGTCAGGCCCCGACCTGCAAGTGGAGCTCAACGGCGAGATCATCCTCGAGGCCAACCTCGACGAGCTCGCCAAAAAACATCCCAAGCACCAAGGCGTGAAGCGCCGTGCCGGCCACATCGCCTGGCTCGGGCATGGCGACAAGGTTGCTTTCCGAAACATCTTGATCACCGAAACGCCACCTGCGGCCAATGTCGAGGGTGCGATGGCAGCGGGCTACACGCGGCTTTTCGATGGGAAATCCCTCACTGGTTGGAAACACGGACGAAACCCCGAATGGAGCGTTTCCAACCGAATCCTGAAGCACAGCGGCCGCCGCGGTGAACCGGCTGACCTCTGGACCGAGACGGAATTCGGTGATTGCACGCTGGTCTTCGATTGGCGTTGGAGTGGCAGAGGCCCGCGCAAAATGCAGCCTTTCGTTCTGCCGGACGGGAGCAACAAGACCGGGGCGGATGGCAAACCGGAGCTTGTCGAAATCGAGGAGCTCGACAGCGGCATCTATCTTCGCGGAAGCACCGCCGCCCAGGTGAACTTGTGGAATTGGACCGTGGGCTCCGGCGAGGTTTACGGCTACCGCACCAACCCCAAAATGTCGGCCGAGGTCCGGGCCCAGGTGACCCCAAAGCGCAAGGCCGACCGGCCGCTCGGCGAATGGAACCGCATGATGATCTCCATCAAGGGCGACCGCCTCGACGTCTCGCTCAATGGGCGCGTGGTGATCACCAACGCGCAACTGCCAGATGTTCCCGTCAAAGGCATGATCGGCCTCCAGCACCACGGCGCGGCGATCGATTTTGCCAATATCTGGGTCAAGGAACTGTGATTCCGTTAGGTAGTGGGCTTTGCTGCTAGCCTATCGCCCGCAAATTCGCGCGGAATCGGCCAGCGATCCGAAAGTAGTCACAAACTCCAGTCGGCTCTTTTTCTTCTCGATGAACGGACTGCAGTCCCCGACATTTTCTCAGATGCGCCGCACGGGAATTTTCCAAACACGCTTTCAGTCGCTTGAGATCTGGAAATCCGAGCTAGCGACGGAGTTCCGGGTGGCGGGGGCGCTTCACGCCACGTTCAACAAGAAGCGCTACCTCACCGGGCTTGCCTGGGACCTGATTGCGGCCGCCGCGCTGCTGCGTAAGAAGGGTCCCCCGCGCTCGGTGCTGATGCTCGGACTCGCCGGCGGCACCGCTTACCGGACCTTGCGCCACTTGCTGCCAGACTGCCAGCTAACGGCCATCGACATTGATACGGAAATCATCGCGCTCGCCCGCGAGCACATGGAGCTGGACACGCTCGGGATCGAAGTCATCGCCACCGACGCCTACCCGTGGTTGGCGCAGAACCGGCGGAAATTTGACGTGGTTTTCGACGATATTTACCTCGCTGGAAAGACCGACGTCTTCCGGCCACGGGCGTGGGACCCGGAGTTGCTGGATCATTTGAGACGCACCGTCGCGCCGGGCGGGCTGCTTGCGGTGAACCTCGTCACCGGCCCCGGCCACCGCACGATGCAGTCATTGACGCGGAAAATCCTGCGCGACAATTTTCCCACCGTCCGCAGCCTGACGACTTTCCAAGGGATGAACGAGGTGCTCGTCGCCGGAGACGCCGTCGCCACCCGGCGGCAGCTCGATCCCTACCACAGTGCCTTTGGCGAGTGGCGGGACCGGGTCTTCTGGGACCGGGTGGTGGTGCGGCGGATTCCAAAAAAACGCGCGTCATGCCCGACCTGATCCACCCGCGGTGGCGGCGCGGATGGGGGGCGAGCCCGGCGCTCTCTCTGGCTCAAGCCAGCGGTTGGATATCGGGCACGGATGGACCCTGTGCCTGCGCGAAATGAGTCTTCGCCCGTGCCATGAAAGTCCCGAGGCACAAATCAGCAAGCGGCAGAACGACATTGAAATTTTTGTGCATATAACGGTGATGCAGCAGGTGGTGGCCGTTGAGCCTGCGGAACCACCAAGGCTTCTCCACCCGGCGGGCCTTCGGCAAATGCATGCACCAGTGGATGTATTCGTAGAAACAATAGTAGGACCCGAAGGCGAGCGCACCGCCGAGGACAAAGGACCACTCCCCGGACAGCCAGGAAAGCAGCGCGAAGGGGATCGCGCCGATCATCACCAGCACCGGGCCATTCCACCACGCCATCGGGATCGTCTCCTTGTCTTTCTCGTTGATCAGGTGGTAGGTGTGGTCCGCTTTGAAATTCTTGTGATGGACGACCGCATGGGCTTGGAAAGCGTAGCGAAAATTCCACACCGGCCGGTGCATCACATACTTGTGGAGGGTCCACTCGAAAAAGGAAGCAAACACGATACCGACGGCGAGGCCTGAAAGGCACCAGAGTATGAAGGGAATCATTAGGATGAGGTAGTAAAACAACTTAGAGCGCTCGACCGCTACACTGGGTAAACGGAGCTGACAAGCCCCATTGTTCGGCGGGCACTGCATTCGTTGTGAGGCCTCGTTCGAGGGCTTCAAATCAGCGATATTCACCTCTTGGCCGCAAATTCCTTTGTGGCGGAAGCTTGGCTATGGAAAGCTCCGTCCGCCCATGCCTTTGATCGGAGATTCCAGCTATCGCGCGCCCTCCTGGCTGCCCGGCGGCCACTTGCAGACGGTCTTTCCGGCGCTCTTCCGGCGGCTGCCGCACGTGACGACGCGCCGCGAGCGGCTGGAGTTGTCCGATGGGGATTTCGTCGATTTGGAATGGGCCGAGCAGGGTCGCCCGCGGCTGGCGATCTTGTCCCACGGACTGGAGGCCGACACCCGAACGGACTACATTCAAGGCATGGCCGCCGCCCTCATCCGCCATGGCTGGGACGTGCTGGCATGGAATTTCCGCGGCTGCGGCGGTGACCCGAACCGCCTCCTGCGGATGTATCACAGCGGTGCGACTGAGGATCTGCACGAGGTCATTTCCCACGTGCTCGCGCGGCACCCGGCGGAAGCTGTCGATCTCGTCGGATTCAGTCTCGGCGGAAATCTCATTTTGAAATACCTCGGCGAGTGCCCGGCGGCACTCCCACCGCGACTCCACCGCGCGGCGGCCTTTTCGGTGCCTTGCGACCTCGCCTGCTCGTCGCGGCAGCTCGCCCTCCGCTCCAACCGGCTCTACATGGAGCGTTTCCTGCGCAAGATGCGGGCCAAGGTGCGCGCAAAGGACCTGATGTTTCCCGGCCAGCTCGAGCTCGCGGGTCTGCGCCGGATCCGCAGCTTTCAGGACTTCGACGACCGCTTCACCGCACCGCTCCATGGTTTCCGGGACGCCGCCGACTACTGGGCGCGCAACAGCTGCCGCCAGTTCCTTCCCGCCATCCGCCTGCCGACCTTGCTGGTCAACGCCCGCAACGATCCCTTCCTCGGCCCCGGCTGCTATCCGTTCGAGGAGGCCGCCGCGAGCGAGTGCTTTCATTTCGAGGCCCCCGCGGCGGGCGGTCACGTCGGATTCTCTCCGCCACGCGGCGCAGGTGAGTATTGGTCGGAAACGAGGGCCATCGGATTTTTGGCGGAACGTGCAGGTTAGGGATCAATTCGACTGGAAATCCTCCCCCGAATGCAAAAAAATCCCCGCTCCCAAGCCGAAGGTGCTCGAAAACGGGGAACGGGGATTGCTCCCATTCGGGTGGGAGCAGCGGGGTCTTGAAATGCTTATTCCTTGTCGGCGGGGGGCATCAGGACGGCATCAATGACGTGGATGACACCGTTGCTGGCTTCCACGTCGACGGTAACGACCTTCGACTCGTTGAGGAACAGCGCGCCGTCCTTCACCGCGAGGACGATGGTCTTCTTGTTCAGGGCCGTGGCTTCCGTGAGCGTCACCGCGGTGGAGGACGGGACTTTGCCAGCCACCACATGGTAAGTGAGAATATCGACGAGCAGCGCCTTGTTTTCAGGCTTCAGCAAGGTCTCGACGGTGCCTTCCGGGAGTTTGGCGAAAGCCTCGTCGGTGGGAGCGAAGACGGTAAACGGCCCTTCGCCCTTCAGGGTGTCCACAAGTCCCGCAGCACCGAGGGCGGCAGCGAGAGTTTTAAAGGAGCCTGCGGCGACCGCGGTATCGACAATATCTTTCTTTTCTTCGGCAGCCGCAAGTGAACCAACCGAGAGTGAGGCGAGGCCGAGAAGGCAGACGAGAGATTTGAATAATGGTTTCATCGTTTGTTTTTTGATTTTTGTAATGAGTCCAATCCGACACCAGCGTGGAGCCGGGTTGTACTGAAGTATTCTCCCTCGAATCGAAATTGGATTCATTGAACCCGGTTATTGTTTTTCTGGAACATTTTGCCTTTTTCTGAATCTATTTTACGCGCGCCTGCGAATGCTTCCATGAATACACCCCACACACCATGGCCTACGACTCTGACAGCAGCTTGAAACTCTATTTGAGGGAAATTTCCAAGACTCCCCTGCTCACCATCGAAGAGGAGAACGCCCTCGCCGAGCGCATCAAGGCCGGCGATAAAGAGGCGCGCTCCCACATGATCCGCGCCAATCTTCGCTTGGTCGTCAAGATCGCCCACGATTACTCCGGCTACGGACTCTCGCTGGCCGATCTCATCTCCGAGGGTAACATCGGCCTGATGAACGCGGTCGAGCGCTTCGATCCCGAAAAAGGCGGCAAACTCTCAACCTATGGCGCCTGGTGGATCAAGCAGTCGATCAAACGCGCGTTGGCCAACCAGTCAAAAACCATCCGCCTTCCGATTCACATGGTGGACAAGATCGCTCGGATGCGGCGGATCTCCTCCCTCCTGGCGGAATCCCTCGGGCGCGAGCCCAGCGATGACGAGCTGGCCGCCGAGCTCGGCTTGCCGCGCCAGAAGATCGCGATGCTCAAGCAGGCCGCGCAGCGCCCGACATCGCTCGATGCGCCGGTCAACGACGGCGAAGCCACCGAATACGGTGACATCATCAGCGACGAGTCCGCCTCCGACCCATTGGAAATGCTCAGCGACAAAAATCTCCATGACCAAATCGGTGGGCTCCTCTCCATCCTCAACGAGCGCGAGCGGCGGATCATCGACGAGCGCTTCGGCCTCAACGGCCTCAAGCCGATGCTGCTGGAGGACGTCGGCCGCGAGTTCGGGGTTTCCCGCGAGCGGATCCGTCAATTGCAGAACTCTGCCTTGGCAAAAATGCGCGCGGCGCTTTTGAAAAAGGAGAAGCCCGCCCTCAGGTCCTACCGCCGCGGAGGCATTGCCGAGGCATGATCCAAGCGGCGGTGGGTAACCGCCGCCTGCTCGCTATGCGATTAAACCTCGAGTCACTCGCTGGGATTCAGGGCGTCTTTCGTCGCGCCCGGGTGGCGGCGGCAGATTCGGAAAGCGCTTGGAAAGCCTGCCAGCCGGGCGCAGGCGGAGCCCGGCGCCCTCCTGGTTGAGACCCTGAATTCTCCGCAGCCCATTTCGCATTCGACAAAGGACCTCCCCCACCCCAAATAACCGCCCCATGGCAGGCATCATCATCGCACCCCGAGCACGCATTTTTCACGGTCACGAGTGGATCTATGCCACGGAAATCAAAAAATCCTTTGGCAACCCGCAGCCCGGTGACGTAATCACGCTCAAGGATTTCCGCGACCGTCCGCTCGGCACCGCGATTTACAATCCGCTCTCGCAGATCGTCGCCCGCCGCTTCTCACGCCGCAAACAGGACCTCGACCTCGACTTTTTCACCCGCCGCATCGGCCAATCCATCGAGCACCGGAAACAGCGTGGTATCGATGAAACGCTCGCCCGCCTCGTCTGGTCTGAGTCCGACGGCCTGCCCGGCCTGATCGTGGACCGCTACGGCGACCACCTTTCCGTCCAGACGCTCACCCTCGCCATGGATCTGCGGAAGGAAATCATCCGCGACGCGCTCATCGCCCTGCTCAATCCCGCCTCCATCGTCCTCCGCAACGACTCGCCTTACCGCAAGGCCGAGGGCATGGAGCCCGGCATCGAAATGCTCCACGGCGAAAACCCCGGCGCATTCCAAGTCCGCGCCAACGGCCTGACTTTCGAGGTGGATCTCTTCGACGGCCAAAAAACCGGCCTCTACCTCGACCAGCTCCAAGCCCACGCCGAAGTCGCCGCCCTTGCCAAAGGCAAGCGCGTCCTCGACTGCTTCACCAACCAGGGCGGCTTTGCCCTCGCCTGTGCCAAAGCCGGTGCCGCCAAGGTCACTGCCGTCGATGTCTCCGCCAGCGCCTGCGCCGCCGCCCGCCACAACGCCGCGCTCAATGACGTCGAAATCGAGGTCCTCGAGCACAACGTCTTCGATTTCCTCAAGCACGCAAAACCGGAATACGACATGATCATCCTCGATCCGCCGAGTTTCACCCGCAACAAGGCCACCCTCATGGACGCCATGCGCGGCTATAAGGAAATCCACCTGCGCTCGCTCAAGCTGCTCGACAAGGGCGGGCTGCTTTCCACCTTCTGCTGCTCCTACCACGCTTCCCGCGAGCTCTTCATGGACAACCTCGTCTCCGCTTCCGTGGACGCCAAAAAATCCGCCCGCCTCGTGATGAACCACGCCCAGCGCGCCGACCACCCGATTTTGATCGCCATCCCGGAGACCGGCTACCTCAAAGGCTTCACCGTTGAAGTCATCGCCAGTCGTTAGATTGGAGATTGGAGATTGGAGATTGGGGATTGGAGATTGGATGAACTGATACGCCGCCGCCCACTTGCCACGGCGGCTTGGCTATGCAGGCACTTCGGTGCCGACTTTTTCCAAGGACTCCAGCAGGAGTTTTTTCAAGGTCTCCCAGCGCCACGGCCGACCTTCGAGAAAGAAGGTCTGCGAGACTGACAATCGCACTTGCGCGTAGCGGTCGGCGGGGTAAGCCGCGACGAGTTCCATGGCCAGCGGGCTTGGCTCGACGCCCGAGACATGGCGCACATCCAGATCACCAGCCGCCAGCCGCGAACGCCAAGCCGCGGCGAATTTCTCCGCCAACAGAGCTCCCGGCGGGGTTTCCAGCATGACCAGCCCTTCAGTCGTCGGATCGGTGTGGATCATCAGGTGCAGCAAGGCACCGTGGCGGCTCAGGTCCTCGGTGATCCGCTGGTTGAGCGTGGCCCGGTAAGGGCGCTCATGGCGGTCGGCGACTTTTGAGCGGGTCGCTTCAGGCAGTTTCGCGGAAAACCGGCTCCAGCGCTCGTCGCCGCTTTTCCCGAGGTCGATCAAGAGCCGCGTGACGTCGCCATGGACCAGCGGCGTCCGGAATCTCATGGAAAACCCTTGGGCAAGATTCAAGGAACCGGGCTCCCAGCCCTCGCTGGAAGTCAACGCATCCTCCGACCCGCGAAAAATCTCCCGGTATGCTTCCGGCACCGCGCAGGTCGCGTTGTCACAACTAAATAAAAATGCGGCCATTGACTTGATTTTTCTTCACCCTTTGGGGCTGCCCAAGAGGGCTGTTAGATTTTAAGGAAATTCTCCAACAGCCGTTTGCCGTCCTGGGTGAGGATGGACTCGGGATGGAACTGCACGCCATGAACGGGAAACTCCTTGTGCTGGAGACCCATGATCTCGCCTTCCTCGGTCCAAGCGGTGATCTCAAGGCAATCCGGAAGCGTCTCGCGCTTCACGATGAGCGAGTGGTAGCGAGTGGCCTCAAAGGGGCTTGGAATGTCCACGAACACGCTTTTCCCCGCGTGCAAGATCGGCGAGGTCTTGCCGTGCATCAAGCGGTCGGCGCGCACGACATCGCCACCGTAAACCTGCCCGATCGACTGGTGGCCGAGGCATACCCCGAGGATGGGCGTGGTGGCACCGAGCGCCTCAATGAGCCCGCAGGAGATCCCCGCTTCCGTGGGTGTGCAGGGGCCGGGGGATATGCAAATCCGCTCGGGCTTCATCGCGATCACCTCATCGACCGTGAGCACGTCATTGCGGAAAATCTTCATTTCCGCACCCAGCTCGCCGAAGTATTGGACGAGGTTGTAGGTGAAGGAATCGTAGTTATCGAGAATGAGGAGCATGGGGCTAAAAAATTGGAAACTTCAAACAAGCCGGAGTTAAGCCTTGAGGGTGCGGGCCAGGGCGATGGCGCGAAGCATGCCTTTGGCCTTGTTGACGGTTTCTTCGAATTCGGAGGTCGGGTTCGAGTCGGCGACCACTCCCGCGCCCGCCTGGACATAGGCTTTGCCGCCTTTTAACAGACAGGTCCGGAGGGTGATGCAGGAGTCGTGCGAGCCATCGAAACCGAAATAACCGACCGCTCCGGCATAAGCGCAACGTTTATTTTTCTCCAACGAGTTGATGATTTGCATCGCCCGGATTTTCGGCGCGCCGCTCACGGTGCCGGCGGGAAAAGTGGCGCGCAAAACATCGTAGGCGCTGTGGGCCGGATCGAGCTCGCCCGAGACATTCGACACAATGTGCATGACGTGGCTGTAACGCTCGACAATCATGAAATCGTCCACGCTCACCTTGCCGTGCTTCGCGATGCGGCCGACGTCGTTGCGCGCCAAGTCCACCAGCATGAGGTGCTCCGCGCGCTCCTTGGGATCGGCCAGCAGATCGGCGGCCAGCGCGTCATCCTCTTCCGTCGTTTGCCCCCTCCAGCGGGTGCCGGCGATCGGGCGGATGTCGATGCGGCCTTGGATCGAGCGCACGTGGACTTCCGGCGAGCTCCCCACCAGCGCGAAATCCCCGAGCTCGAGGATGAACATGTAGGGCGACGGATTCACCAGCCGCAGCGCGCGGTAGAGATCCACCGCCGGACGGTCGAAGTCGGTTTCAAACCGCTGACTGGGGACGAACTGGAAAATATCTCCCGCCGCAATGAACTCCTTTCCCTCGCGCACCATGGTTTCAAATTCCTCCTGCGTGGTATTGCTCCGGGCCTCCACCGGATCGACCTGGACCAAGCCGTTGAGCGCCGGCACATGCAACGGGCGGTTGAGGATTTCCACCATCGCGTCAATCCGCCCGCGGGCGGCGGCATAGGCTTCCTCCGGTGTGGCAAACTCGTCGATGAATGCGTTTGCGATCACCTGCAGGCGCCGCAGGCGGTGGTCGAACACCAGCAACGTGTCCGCCAGCATGAATATCGCATCGGGAATGCCGATCACATCCGGCGGAGGCGGACCGAGCGTCGGCTCGAACTGGCGCACCGCATCATACGAAAGGTAGCCGACCATCCCGCCAGAAAACTGCGGTAGCGCGCCGTGGGTGACCGGCTGATAGGGTGCCATTTCCCGCTCCAGCGCAGCCAGGACATCGTCCTCCGCGGCAAAACTGCGGGATTTCGAGCCCTCGCGGATGGTGATTTCCTTCCCCCGCGCCTCGAAAACCAGCCGCGGGTCGCTGCCGACGATCGACCAGCGGCCGCCTTTTTCCGTGCTTTCGGCGCTTTCCAGAAGGAACGAATGGCGCTCATCCCGCAGCTTCAGGTAGGCGGAGAGCGGGGTTTCAAAATCCGCGGCGAGCTGGGTATAAACAGGCACGACATTACCGCGTCCCGCCAGCACGGCGAACGCTTCCAACGATGGCTCAACCGGGATGGAACTCACAACGGCGGAAGCATGTCCGGGAAATGCCGGAGGGCAAGCCCGGAGGAAACGAGGACCGAGAAAGCGATAACAACAACGCGATTCAAACGATTCCCTTCCGGAGATCCCTCAAACTCCACAAAGCCCCGCTTGCAGTGGGTTATGGCAAGTGGTCCCGAGTGGAATCGAACCACTACCTACGGCTTCGGAGGCCATGTTTGCGCCTCAGATTATCAATGAGTTACGTATTTTGGGTAGCACGAGGTAGCAGATTGATCTTGAGTCGCAACGAGTGGAATGGTAAGGAATACGCATGAAAGATCCCGTCACGGTCTCCGAAGTTTCCCACCCGAAATGCACTCATGCGTGCTTGTATCCAGGCGAGGATGGCAGACGCAAGCGGAAGTATTTCACCAACGAAACCGATGCCCTCGACTTCGCCAATAAACGGCGGGAGGAACTCGGCATCAACGGCTCCGCGTTCGGAACCATCAACGCCGATGAACGCGCCGCGCTGGCATGCTGGCGAGCCTTCGCTACGGACCACGCAGCACCCGACCTGCTGGTTGTCATTCGCCACTACGTCAAAGAGTGGAAGACCAAGAGTGGATCAGTGACCATCACAAAAGCCCTCAAACGCTACGTCGAG
>JBBEEL010000122.1:0-9354 GCA_040880785.1 Akkermansiaceae bacterium
ACCGAACCAAGGCAACGCTCAATCCGCCCCGCTTCGCTCCCCAGCACGTCCCCCGCGTCCCCGACCGCTGCAAACTCTCACCGCTCTCCAAAGGAGCGAAACGCTGCCAACGCGTTAATCGAATCCAACTCATCCCCCTTGCTTCCAGAAAATCAGCTGCTAGAACCCAACCCATGGATGAATTTCCACCGGACCTCGACCTCGCCGCGCATCCCAACGACGCCTTCTTTAAGGCGGTCTTCTCCGAGCCCGAGCACGCCATCGCCTTTTTCAAAAAACACCTGCCCTCAGGCATTTCCGCGAGAATTGACTGGGACACGCTCAAGGTCATCCCCACCTCTTTCGTCAAGACCAACCTCCAGCAAGTCCATTCCGATCTCCTCTTTTCCGTAAAACTCGGCGGCCACGAGTTCCTCCTCTATTTGCTCTTCGAGCACCAGACCCAGCCCGACCCCTTGATGCCGCTGCGCATCCTCGGCTACATTCTGGAAATCCTCCGCAAGCACCACCAACGCCACGGCCTGCCCCTGCCGCCCGTCTTTCCCATCGTCCTTCATCAGGGACCGGAAAACTGGAACGTCTCCACCGCCTTCGAAGACCTCTTCGACCTGCCCGAAGAATTGGCCGCCGACCTGCTCCCGTTCATTCCGAAGTTCCACCACGCCCTGCTCGACCTCAGCCGCTACGACCCCGACACCGGCGAGGACGACATCCGCCAGCGCGTCGTCCTCCAGCTCATGAAGCTCGCCCGCGAGCGCCAGCTCCTAGAGTTCTTCCAGTGGCTTGCCAAGAGTATCGCCGGGCAGATCCCGGACAGCCTGCTCGGTCGACTACTCCTCTACGCCCTCCACGCCGACAGCGAACTTGACGCGGAGCAAATCTTCCATAGGCTATCAAGCAATCCCGAACTTGAACAAAGAACCATGTCCGTCGCAGAAAAACTAATCGCCAAAGGCCGCATGGAGGGTATTTCCCAAGGCCTCACCCAAGGAATTACCCAAGGAATCTCCCAAGGTCGTGCCGAGGGACTTTGGATCGGGAAAATCCAAGCTTTAGAAGAGTTTCTCGAAAAACCGCAAAGTTCCCGGGAAGCACTCGAATCCCTGGCACTGCCGGAGCTTGAGTCTCTTCACCAGGCGCTGCATCGGGAATACGAAATCCGGTTCAAGCGGAATTGAGCCCTTTGGACCGCGATGAAAGTGCCAGCGCCTCACCACTTTGGCGCGGTGAGCTCGTCCTCCCGGGGCGTGATCCAGCCCGCCCCGCTTCCGGCTCCCGCCTTGACCCGTATGGCGTGTCACACCAAGGTCTCCCCATGAACACCACCAGCGTCCGCGCCCTGCGGAACCACCACGCCGAGCCGACGGACCTCGCCGAAAACGAGGGCCTCCCCGTCCCGCCCTGACCCCTCCATGCGCATCCTCTCCATTGATCCCGCCGTCCGCAACACCGGCTACGCCGTGCTCGAGGGCGACCCACGCAAGCCGGTCGTCCTCGCCTTCGACGTCATTTCCATTCCGAAAACCATCCCACAATCCGCCGCGCTCTCGGCCATCCGGACGCACCTGGTCAACGTGATCCAGAAATTCAAGCCCGACGAGGTCGCCGTCGAAGGCATCATCTACGTCCAGTCCCACCAAACCGCCATCTCCATGGGAGCGGCCCGCGCTGCCGCACTCATCGCCGCCGCCGACCATGGGCTCAAGGTTTACGAATACTCGCCGAAAAAGGTCAAAATGGCCGTCGTTGGCAATGGCAACGCCGGCAAGGAGCAAGTCGCCTTCATGGTCCGCGCCCTCCTCGGTCTCTCCGAAACCCCACCGCCCGATGCCGCCGATGCCCTCGCCATCGGCATGGCCCACCTCCAGGCTTGCGACCCGCTCAAGGCGAAACTACTCGAACGCCGCCTCGTGTGACGACGAAGGCGTCAGCGTTCCCGGGGGAGCACACGCGCCCTCGCGTGTTCCCTGTCGCGCCCTCGCGGCAGGGTGGGCTCGCATCGCCAATGGACGTGGATTGAACGCAGGCGCAGGTTTTCAGCGATCGGGCGGTTCAGTCGGGGAAGTGGGTGTCGTTAACGTCTTCGGCGGCGAGCGAATGAGGAAGCCAATGAGGAAGACGTGAACGAAGCGCCATTGGCATCTCATTCACTCGCCGACGGAGACGTCAGCGTTCCCAGGGCCGACGGAGACGTCAGCGTTCCCAGGGCCGACGGGGACGTCAGCGTTCCCGGGGGAGCACACGCGCCCTCGCGTGTTCCCTGTCGCGCCCTCGCGGCAGGGTGGGCTCGCATCACGAAAAACCCACCGGAGCCACTAGAAATTCCCGCTTCTCTTGCAGCAATGCTTCGCCTAGATTTTCGCCATGAGCACTGATCAGATAGCACCAGTGGCCCTTCGTCTTCCGCCCAGAGAACGGGCGCTGCTTGCGGCCTCTCTCTGGGAAAGCATTACATTGGACAACTTACCGCCGCTCATACCTTGTTAGAGATCCACCATCTCCCCGCGCCCCTCGACTACGAGGCCGGCCTCCGGCTCCAGCAGGCGCAGGTCGATGCCATCCTCGCCGGCACCGGGTGCGACACGATTTTCCTGCTAGAACACCGGCCCGTTTACACCATCGGCCGGCTGCGCGACCAATCCTCGCTGCGCGATCCCGGCTCACTCCCCCACCCCGTCCACGAGATCAACCGCGGCGGCCAGGCCACCTACCATGGTCCGGGCCAGCTCGTCGGCTATCCGATCCTCGATCTAACTAAACGCGGCAAGGACCTCCACGAGCACCTGCGGAAACTCGAGGACGCCCTGATCCGCGCCTGCCAGCGCTTCGGCGTCAGGGCGGGTCGCCGCGCCGGCCTCACCGGCGTCTGGGTGGAAAACCGGAAACTCGCGTCCATCGGCGTCGGCGTGCGCAAGTGGATTTCCATGCACGGCTTCGCCATCAACATCACTGAGGAATGCCTGCCGCCGTTTTTCGCCATCACCCCTTGCGGCATCGACGGCGTTGCCATGAGTTGCCTAGCAACGGAGGCCGGCCGCGACATCAGCGTCGCCGAGGCGGCAGTGGTGATCGGGGAGGAACTGGAAACCGGCTTTGCCAGTTAGGCCGACTCGATGATCACATTCCCGTAAGGCGTCGCATCGCCCGTCCGGATCAGCCCGACGGCTCCGGGCACGCGTCGCTTGAAATCCACGTGCGCCTCGCGGGTCAGCGGGATTTCCCCGAACGACCGGGCAAAGCGCGCGACCGTTTCCGCCGTGTTGCAGGTGACAAACTCCTCCGCCTGCCAGATCCGGCCGATCTTGAAAACCGGTGTGATTAAATCCAACAAATCCAGCACGGTCGGGATCCCGTGCGTCAGCGAGATATCCACTGTCTCGATTTCAGGCCAGTAGGGAAACGCCCAATCCGCGATTACCAGCGTGTTGGTATGGCGGATGCGGGCGAGCAGCCCAAGGACGTGGGGATTGAGAATTCCGGATTGGAGCATGGCGGTTTCTTTTCGTGCAGGCGGATCATCGCGTATTAAAACTATCCGTCAAATCCCAAGCGCATCAGGCGGAACCGCGAGGGCGGGACCTGATGGACCGATTTGAAAACCCGGGAAAAATGAAACGCATCCTTGAAGCCAAGTGCCGCTGCCACTGAGCGCACCGAGGCATCCCCCTCCAACAGCATCCGCGAGGCCTGCTCCATCCGCAGCCGGGTGAGATACCGGTAAGCACTTTCGTCATGAAAGCGGGCGAAGAGCCGACAAAGATACGGCGCATCGATTCCACAGGACTTCGCCACCGCCTCCAGCCGGGTTGTCGTGGGGAACTCCCGTTCGATAAACTCCCTGACGCGCGTGTAGCTCGCGAAGGCCGCGCTGTCCGTGTTTCCCGGATCCGTCGCATCGTCGCGGCACATCAGCAGCAACTGGCGGGTGATCGCCGCGCAGAGAGGACCGGCCAGCCGCGATTTGCGGGTGCCTCGCTCAATGAGCGTGTCGAAGCTGCGCCGGATCGGCTCGCTTTTCAGGCAGCGTGAAACATATCCCTCGCCCATCCCATGGCGCTCCAGGAAATCCCCGGCACCGGTCCCGGAAAAGCCGACGAAGTATTTGCCCAGCGGATTTTCCACCGAACTCCGCATCTGTTGCGGCGAGGACGGGCCATAGATGAAAAAACTCCCCGGCACCAAGTCCCACTCCACCCCATCTAGCTGAAGAGTGCCGCTGCCATGGCTCACGAACTCCAGCGAATACCACGGAAAATCCCGCCGGTCGATCCGGTAGTCCGGCGCGCAGCGCTCAAAGCCACCGAAGACCACCGCGAAATTCGGATCCGCAGCCGGATCGAGAAAGAACAAGCGCGATGCCTCGACCTCACGCGAGACGAATGAACTGGCGGAGTGCGTGTCAGGCATGTGCCGATCTATTCAAGCCGCGGCCCTAAAAACAAGACAAGATCATGCATGCCGTGACAGATTGTTCATCCTCGGCGTCTCCCGCGCCCTCTATTTTTATTCAATTCAAATTTCAGCCTGACAATTCATTTTTCGCTGTCAAATGTCGTGCCTCTCGCGTTCGTCATGCAATTCATATCTTATCCAAAAATCGGCATTCGCCCCACCATCGACGGCCGCCTCGGTGGCGTTAGGGAGTCACTGGAAGAGCGCACCATGCAGCAAGCCCGCGCCGTGGCCAAACTCATCGCCACGGAGCTGCGCTATCCGGACGGCACGCCCGTCCAGAGTGTCATCGCTGACACCTGCATCGGTGGTGTGAAGGAGGCTGCGGATTGCGCGGAAAAGTTCAAGCACTCGAACGTCGGCGTCTCCCTATCCGTCACTCCCTGCTGGTGCTACGGCTCCGAGACCATGGACATGGACCCGCATTTGCCCAAGGCCGTGTGGGGATTCAATGGCACCGAGCGCCCAGGCGCGGTCTATCTGGCCGCCGTCCTCGCCGGCCACACACAGAAAGGCCTGCCCGCCTTCGGCATCTATGGCAAGGACGTCCAATCTTCCACCGACACGGAAATCCCTGCCGATGTTAGGCACAAACTCCTCTCCTTCGTCCGCTGCGGCCTCGCCGTCGCCCTCATGCGTGGCAAAAGCTACCTCTCGATGGGCGGCACCTCCATGGGGATCGCCGGCTCGGTCGTCGACCAAGCAATGTGGGAAAAATGGTTCGGCATGCGTGTCGAGGCCATCGATTTAACCGAGTTCGTCGGCCGCATGCGCAAGGGGCAATACGACCCCGCCGAATATGAAAAAGCCCTTTCCTGGGTAAAAGAGAAATGCCCGGAAGGCAAAGATTACAACTCCCCCGCCACCACCCGCAGCCGCGAGCAGATCGACAGCGAGTGGGAGGACAGCGTGAAAATGACCCTGATCGCCCGCGACCTGATGATCGGAAATCCGAAGCTCGCGGAGATGGGCCTGGGCGAGCAAGCGCAAGGCCACAATGCCATCGCCGCCGGTTTCCAAGGTCAGCGTCAGTGGACCGACCACTTCCCTAACGGCGACTTCCTCGAAGCCATTCTCAATTCCTCCTTCGACTGGAATGGCAAGCGCGCGCCCTACATCGTCGCCACCGAGAATGACGCGCTCAACGGTGCCGGCATGCTCTTCGGCCACCTGCTCACCCACACCGCGCAGATTTTCGCCGACCTCCGCACCTACTGGAGCCTTGAGGCCATCGAGGCCGCCAGCGGAAAACCCCTCAGTCACCCGCTCGTGGGCGACGGCATCCTACACCTCATCAATTCCGGCCCCGCCGCGCTCGACGGCACCGGCGAGCAGGAAATCGATGGCACACCGGCAATGAAACCGTTTTGGGAAATCACCGATGCCGAGGTGGAGAAATGCCTTGCAGCCACCACGTGGCATCCCTCCATCACCGAGTATTTCCCCGGCGGCGGACTCAGCACCCGTTTCCGCACCCGCGGTGGCATGCCGGCCACCATGATCCGCCTCAACCTGGTGGACGGTCTTGGCCCCGTGCTCCAGATCGCGGAAGGCCACACCGTTGATCTGCCGGGCGAGGTCCACGACGCGCTCGACCAGCGGACCAACCCCACTTGGCCCACCACCTGGTTCGCACCGATACTCACGGGCAAAGGTGCCTTCACCTCCGTCTATGAGGTCATGAACCACTGGGGCGCGAATCACTGCGTCATGACCCACGGCCACGTCGGCCATCTCTATCTGACCTTGGCTTCCATGCTGCGGATCCCCGTTTACATGCACAACGTTAGTGACGAGCGCGTCTTCCGCCCCAGCGCCTGGACCAGCTTCGGCACCGCCGATCTCGAGGGTGCGGACTTCCGCGCCTGCGCGAACTACGGCCCGCTTTATGGAAAAGTCTAGTCAGGCCGAAACAAACCCCGTAGTTATACAACAACCTTAAAAATCCTTATGAAATCTGTTTCCCCACTACCTGAAGCTCCGGCAAAAAACCCGGATTTCACCGGAGATTCCAGCGCCCTGCGGGTGCCGGTCATTCCCCGCTCCTATCTGTTCGGTTTCGTGTTGGTGACACTGCTGTTTTCCCTCTGGGGCTTCGCCAACGACATCACTAACCCGATGGTGGCGGCCTTCAAAAACATCCTGCTGCTAACAAATTTTGAGAGCTCGCTGGTCCAGTCCGCCTTTTACGGCGGCTACTGCATCATGGCCATTCCCGCCGCGCTTTTCATCAAGCGCTTCAGTTATAAGTCCGGCCTGCTTCTCGGCCTCGCGTTGTATGCCGGCGGTTGCCTCTTGTTCATCCCCGCCGGAAACGCGCAGCAGTTCGCGCCCTTCCTCCTCGCCTATTTCATCATGACCTGCGGGCTGTCGTTTCTCGAAACCGGTGCGAATCCCTACATCCTCTCGATGGGGCCGCCGGAAACCGCCACCCGCCGCCTCAACCTCGCCCAGGCCTTCAATCCACTCGGCTCGCTGACTGGCATGTTCATCGCCAAGGAATTCATCCTCGCCAAGCTCGACAAGACTTCCGATGCCGAACGGCGCGAACTCTTAACCAACGATCCCGAAGCCTTCGATGCCATCGCCAGCAGCGACCTCGGCGTCATCATCGGCCCTTACACGATCCTCGGCATTGTCGTTGCCCTCGTCTTCGTCGTTTTCGCCATTTCACGCCTTCCCGGCACCAATGCGGGCCGCCAGCCGCTCGACATCGGCGGCACGCTGGGACGCTTGTTCAAAAACAAGCTCTACATCTGGGGCGTCGTCGCGCAGGCATTCTATGTCGGAGCGCAAATCATGTGCTGGACCTTCATCATCCAATACGCCGGGGCCACCATGGGGATGAGCAAGGAAGACGCCCAAGGTTATAACATCATTGCCATGGTGATCTTCGTTTCCAGCCGCTTTATCTGCACGTTTTTGCTCAAATATGTTAGTCCGGGCCACCTGTTGTCGGGACTCGCCATCGGTGGCGGGATTCTCACCCTGGGAGTGATTTTCCTCCCGGGCATGGCCGGACTCTGGTCGCTCGTCGGCATTTCCGCCTGCATGTCGCTGATGTTCCCGACGATCTACGGCATCGCCCTCGACGGTCTGGGCGACGACGCCAAACTCGGCTCCGCCGGCCTGATCCTCGCCATCGGAGGCGGGTGTTTCATGCCGCCCCTGCAAGCCATGCTCATCGATCAGGAAACCGTCGCCGGTCTTTCCGGCGCGCGGGCTTCTTTCTTTCTCCCCTTCCTCTGCTTCGTCGTCATCGCCCTTTACGGCTACGCCGCCAGTCGCAGCTGGCGCAGGGTTAAGGTTTGATAGATTCCTGAAGGTCTGAGGAAAAGAGAGAGAGAGAGAGGATCCCGGTCGGGGGCTGTCTCTAATCAAGGGGCGCTTGCGTCACCGAGCCAGTTGCTGGAGGTCATTTTGTAAAACCTCTTGGCGAGGTCCGTTTGGATGGGCATGATGAAGTCCAGGTTCCCCGCGGTGGTTCCGGCGGCTTCCTCGGGGAAAATGGTTTGGATCAAGGTCCAGTTCAGCAGGTCACTGCTGGCGTAGATTTTAAAGCTAGGGGCGGTGGATAGGGCGGCTTCGGGAAATGACCACTGCAAGGCGGGCGCGCCGGAAGGAGTTGGCGCAAGGCGACCGAGAACGGGCAGGGGTGGCTTTGAAACCGTCACCGCGAGCCCTTCGGATAATTCTCCTTCGAGGCCGGACTCGCTGATCGCGCCGACGGCGAAATAATAGGTCTTGCCGTATTCCAGCGAGCCGATGGAGTAGCTAAGGCTTATGACGTTATCCGAGATCGCAACAAAAGCGCCATTATTGTTCTGCTGGTAGATCCGGTAACCTTGGACCTCCTCGGGAACCGCATCCCAACGCAGCGTCAGCGTGTGCAGCGATCCTGCCGCAGCCTCGCTGGCTTGAGTAGAGAGCCCGAGGGCGGCCGCGGCGAGGATTCCGATGTCTAAGGATTTTTTAAGGGGCGAAGTAGGGTTTTCATTAATCATGCACCGAGTTTCCACTTACGAGGGGCGACGCATAGCCCCCCTCTTGCCATTTTTCTTGTGGTCATCTGGCCTAGGGGCTTGTCGGAAAAAGTGACCACAAGCGTGCTGCCGCGGCTGTGTCTGAGAATGATGCTGGAATCCGGCCGGACAGCTCCGCACATTGTCGCCATGACCGCCGCCGCCGCAGGATTCTCAATGCCCCCCGAATGGTCGCCCCAAGAGGCGGTTTGGCTTTCGTGGCCGGTCGATGACCCGCGGCACTGGGGAGGCGCGAAGCAGGAGATGATCCACGCAAAATTCGCCGAGATCGCCGCGGCCATCTCGCGCTTCGAGCCGGTGCGGATTAACGCGCCTAAGGCCGCGCACGCCGCAATCACCGCCGCCTGCAACCACGCGCGGGCGGTGCCGGAGCGGGTGGAGCTATTCGATCACCCGCACAACGACGTCTGGTGCCGCGACCACGGGCCGATTTTCGTGAAGCACCGGGAAAGCGGCGAGGTGGCTGTAACCGACTGGGAATTTAACGCGTGGGGTGGGAAATTCCCGCCGTGGGACGCCGACAACACAATCCCCCGCCGCGTCGCGGAGGCGCTGGGTATGAAGTGCTTCGAGGGCGGGATGATCCTTGAGGGCGGCGCGATCGAGATCAACGGGGCCGGCCAGTTGCTCACCACTGAAGCGGTGCTGCTCAACCCAAACCGCAACCCGCGGCTGGGGCGCGGCGAAATCGAGCAAAACCTCCGCGACGGACTCGGCGTTTCAGAAATCCTCTGGCTCAAGCAAGGCATCGAGGGCGACGACACCGACGGCCACATCGACGACCTCGCACGGTTTATCGATCCACAAACCGTCCTCGCCTGCACCGACCGCAGGGCCTCCTCGCCCAACCAGCGGATTT
>JBBEEL010000122.1:9454-12309 GCA_040880785.1 Akkermansiaceae bacterium
CAAACCGTCCTCGCCTGCACCGACCGCAGGGCCTCCTCGCCCAACCAGCGGATTTTGGAGGACAACCTGGCGCGGCTTAAATCCTTCATCGGACCGCAAGGCCGCCCGTTCGAGGTGGTGGAAATCCCGCTGCCGGAGGGCTGCGAGGTGCCGGGTTGGCGGCTGCCGGTCCTGCCGGCGGCTTATGTGAATTTCCTCATCGTCAACGGCGGCGTGCTCGTCCCCACGTTCCGGCAGGAAAAAAACGATGACCGCGCGTTGGGAATCATCCGCGAGCTTTTCGCGGATCGGCAGGTGGTCGGCATCGACTGCCTCGACTTGGTGGAGGAAGGCGGCACCCTGCACTGCATTTCCCAACAACAGCCGGCCTGAATTTCTCAGGCGTCGATGCCGGCGATGATCTCGCAGCCCGGCAGCTTTTCCTTGAGCGCCTTGATGGCCTCCGGAGTCACCGCGGTTTGCCAGAGGTAAAGCCGCTTGAGATTGGGCATGGCGGCGAGCTTGCTGACGCCCGCGTCGGTCACCTTGGTGCCGTAAAGATTGATCGACTCCAGCGCCTCAAGCTTCAGCAGCGTTTCGATGGCCGCGTCAGTGATATCCGTTTCTGCCAGGCGGATGAGGCGGAGGCCCTTCGCGGTAGCAAGCTGGGCGACGGACTGGTCGGTAATCTTGGTGGCGGAAAAATCCGCCGTGACGAGGTGCTCGGTGATGGATGCGAGCTTCTGGAAAGCGGCGTCATCCAAACTGCCACGCATGGAAACTCCGGTGAAGGTGATCAAGGCGGACTGTTGGGACTCGAAGCTCAGTGCACCGGGAAAATCCGCGGAAAGCGCGATCACGGAGTTTTTCAGCGTATCGCTCGGCCCCACCACTGCCGGCGCGCCGTGAGATGTGGCTTGATCGGAAATCGCGCCCCCGGCCGCAGGGACGATCAACGCGAGCAGCTGCTGGATTGCGGCAGGCGGATTGGCGGCCGCGAGGGTGACCTCGGCATCGGCACCGCTGTCGATCCACCACTTGAGCACTGCCAGTTCATGATCAGCGAGGCCGGTCTTGCCATCTGGCGGCATCTTCTCGTCGTCGTCCTCAGGCAGTTCCATGCGGATGACGATGTTGCTCTCGGCGGCCTTTCCGGGCTCGAGGCCCGGGCCCTCTTTGCCGCCCTTCACGAGCAGTTCGTAGGAATCCATCCGGAAGCGGCCCTTGGATTTACCCTCCTCGTGGCACTGGACGCAGCGGCGCTCGAGGATCGGCGCGACGATGTCGGCATAGACGAGTTGCAAGCCCGGATCAGCGGCGGCCGCCACTGCGACGGTGCGCTGAGTTTTCGGCGGCGCGCCGACCAAGCTGCGGATCGGGTCTGGCGCGTATTTGATCAAATAGTCACTGCCGTGGGTCATCGAGGCACCGTCGTGGCTGGCGAAGCCCATCACGCCGACACTGGAAAACAGCAACAAGCGGTAAAACGCCGGATTCCCCGCCGAGGCAACGGTCCAGGCCTTAAAAATAAAGGTCACCACCGCCGCCACTGCGAAGATCAGTCCGCCCCAGAGGTGGCGTTCCGCAATTTCGCTGCTCGCGTATTCGTCGCTGCCGTGATAGAGCAGAAAACCCGCGAGGACCGCCACGATGGCGCTGGCCGCCCCGAAAAACAACGGGAAGATCGTCGTCTGCGGTGGTTCCTCGCCGCGTTTCCGGAAGAAAATCAGCCCAACTTCCTGAGCAAGGATCAGAATGAATACGCCAATCGGGAGATGCAGCAGCACCGGGTGGAAATGGCCGAGGAAACGCACGATATCAGGCATGTTCTCACCATCCGGATCACCGGCGAGAAAAGGCATCGCGACGAGCCCGGCGACGGCGAGAAGGCCGAGAAGCGTGAGCAACCAAGGTTTTTTGCGCCGGGAGGCGGAGAGGTCGGAAGTAGTCATAAGATGTCGGCAGATACAGCAGGATCCCAAACGTTCTTTCAAGGGCAATCGCAGAATTTCAAACATCCACCGTGTTTCCGCCCGTGCGGGCCGGGCGATGGGCCTTGCCGACTTTCCCGCGGCCAAGGAAAGGCAGCCACCGGCGCATGTCATAGCCGAGGTAGGCGGTGGACTTGATGAAAATCAGCAGCGCCGTGGCCTCGTCGATGAGCGGCAGAGGGTCCGGAACCGGCCCGACGACCAACAGGTAAATTCCCGAGCAAACTGCCAAAATCCATGCGAGGCGCCGTTTCATAAGGAAATTTAGCATCAATCCGCCCGGTCACAAGATCCTTGATGCCACGCCGCTGAAGGCGATACTCCGGCACAGAGTCCTCCGCATGTTCAAAACCCGCCGCTCCATCCCCGGTTCATCCCCAGCAACCCTGGTCCCGCATCTCATCGACGGCGTCGCGGTGCCGCCGCGGATCACCCTCATCGAGTTCGACAAAAACCAACTCGAAGAGCGGGAAATCACCGACCTCGCCGACCTCGACCGCGCACTCGACCACAGCAAGGTCACCTGGATCAACATCGACGGCCTCGGCGACGTGGAAGCTCTGAAACGGCTCGGCCAGCGCTTCCAGCTCCACCCTCTCACCCTCGAGGACGTCCTCACCACCGGCCAACGGCCGAAAGCCGAGGTCTTCTCCGACCATCTCTTCTTCATCGTCCAGATGGTCTATCAGGACAAGCGCGCCAGCATCCGCGGCGAACAAGTCAGCCTGTTCCTCGGCAAGGGATTTCTCATCACCATCCAGGAGGAAGCCGACTACGATGTCTTCGATCCAGTCCGCGCGCGCCTCCGCTCCGGCCACGGCCAGATCAGGAAGTCCCAGGCCGACTACCTCGCGTATGCCCTGCTGGATTCCATCATCGACCACT
>JBBEEL010000123.1:0-12205 GCA_040880785.1 Akkermansiaceae bacterium
GGGGGGTTTTTCCTCTCCGCGCTCACTGTTTCCGCTCAGACCCCGGTTCCCAAGACTCAGGAAATGAACTTCCTCGAAGTCCTCGCCAAGGGAGGCATCATGATGTATCCGCTGGCCCTGCTCTCGGTCATCACCGTGGTTCTCATCCTCATTTTCATCCTCACCATCCGCCGCAACGCGATCGTCAGCGACCGATTCATGAATACCAGCGAGACGATGATCCGCAAACGCGACTACCTCGGATTGATCTCCCTGAGCCACCGCCGCAACGAGTGCATGGCGCGCATCACCCAGAAAACCCTCGATTTTGTCACGGCCAATCCGGGTGCCTCATTCGAAAATGTCCGTGACGTCGCCCAAGCGGAAGGCTCCCACCAGTCGGGACTGCTCAACTCACGCATCAGCTACCTCGCCGACATCGGTGCCATCGCGCCCTTGGTGGGACTGCTTGGCACCGTGCTGGGCATGATCGAGGCCTTCATCGAGATCGCAACCGGGGAAGTCCATGGCGTCCGCCAGATGGGCATGGCCGACGGAGTTTCCAAAGCTCTCATCGCCACCGCCGGTGGCCTTGCCATCAGCATTCCCGCCCTGGCCTTCTACTCGGTCTTCCGCGGCCGGGTGCAGAAATTCATCTGGGAACTCGAAGCGGCGGCCACCCATTTCGTCGCCCTGCTGCAAGGCCAGCTCGAGCGACAATCCCAGCAGGGGCATGCATCATTCCACCCCGCTGCCGAGCGCCCACGCGAGGAATTTGCCATGCCCACGGCGTCTTCGATCGCCGGGGAACGGCCGGATCTCCACGGCATCTAGCCGCCCACCGGGATGAAATTCACCAACCGCCAGCCACCCCCGGTCGCCATCCAGCTGGCACCGATGATCGATATCCTGCTGCTGCTGCTGTGCTTTTTCATCATCAGCTGGCAGTTCAGCCAGTCCGAGACCGAGCTGAGCGTCTCCGTTCCGACTGCTCAGGAAGGGGCTGACCGGCAGCAAATGCGAGGGGAAATCATCATCAACGTCCTCACCGACGGCGAGATTCGCGTCGAGGGACTGAGCGTGGACCGCCCGGCACTTTTGGACAAGCTCGCCAAAATCGCCAAGCAATACGAGAACCAACCGGTCCGGATCCGCGGCGATGGCGGCGTGCCCTACCAGCGGATTGTCGAGGTCATCGACACCTGCCAAGCCGCGGGGATCTGGAATATTTCCTTTGCGACTCAGCGTCCCACGCCCGACTCGTGATTCGCTTGGCAATTGCCATTTGAACGTTTAACGCTCCGCCCACCTTGATACGCGCACTCGCATTCCTCATCCTCGTCTCCAGCCCTGTGATCGCCCAGGTCCCCCGGGCGGTGGCCGTCGACCCCGCGCTGAGGCCGGATGCCGCCAATGATTTCTTCCAACGCGGGAAAAATCTCTACGACGCGGCCCAAGCGGCCACCGTCTTCGAGAGCCGCCAGGAGTATTTCCAGCGCGCCACACAAATTTTCGCCGAGTATCTCACCGCTTTCCCCAATCATCCTAATGCGCAGATCGCGTGGTGGTATCTCGGCAACAGCTACTACCAATCCGGCCAGATCGATGACGGGAAACGTTGTTTCAGCACCCTGCTGAACCGCTTTGGAAATAGCCAGTGGGCCGCCGCCGCGGCCTACACCCTCGCTGTCGATCACTACAACAAGGCGGAATATGCCTTCGCCGCCCCCTTGTTCGAGCGTTATGCCTTGCACACCGCAAAACCCGAGGAACGCCCGCGCGGAAATTACCTTGCGGGCAGCAGCTACCGCCTCCTCGGCCGGGACCGGGAAGCCATCGCCTCGTTCAAGAGGGTCATCGATGACCCGGCCGGCCGTTTGTTCGCCCCCCAGTCGAAGATTTCCCTCGGCCATCTCTCCCTCAAGGCAGGGAAATTACAGGAGGCGCTGGCCCAGTTCGAGGATGTAGTCGCCTCTGCTGCTGCGGCGAAATACCAGGCTGAAGCGGCACTGCACGCCGCGCTCACCGCCACCCGCTTGGAGAAAAACGACCTGGCCGACAAGTATCTCAAGCTGATTCTCGGCACCGCGGGCATGGAGGATTTCCAGCCCGACGCGCAGACCGCGCTGATGGGCAACCATTTCGCCAAAAAAGAATACCAGCAGGTCATCGACATCTTCCGCCGCGGCGGACTCAAGGCCACCGGAGACAAGGAGGCCAACCGACTCATGATCGCAGGCCGCGCCCACATGCGACTCAAACAAGCGGCCGAGGCCATCGAGTTGTTCCGCGATGTCGAGCGGCTGACCCGGCCGGAGTCCGACCTGGCATTCCAAGCCGCCTATTACCGCCTCCTCTGCTTTTTCCAAGTCGAAGGCCGCCACGTGCCGGATCAGGTCGATGCCTTCCTCCAGCTCTATCAGAAAGCTCGCCCACAGGATTCCCGGATCCACACCGCGCTGATGATGAAGGCGGAAAGCCTATTTTCCAGCAAGCAAGTCGCCGCCGCCGCCAAAGTTTACAACGAGATCAACGCCAGTGTCGTCAGTGAAACCAACCGCCCCGGCCTGCTTTACCAGCGCGGCTGGTGCTTTGCCGAAGCGGGCGACGCCCAAGGAGCCAGCCGCTCCTTGAGCGAGTTCATCACCAAATATCCGGACGACTCCCGCATCCCGCTCGCCCTCGCCAAGCGTGCCAAGGCCTATTCGGAAAGCGACGAGCCCACCAAAGCCATCGCCGACTATGACCGCCTGATCGCCGTCGGTAGCCCTGAGGATCTCGTCTCATACGCCTGGGCTGAGTCCGCACGGATGCGCCGGAGCGAGGGGAATTTCCCCGACATGATCATTCGCTACCAGGGACTTTTGCAAAAGGTGAAGGGGCTCAGCGAGCCACTTCAAGCCGAGGCCAACTATCGCATCGGCTGGGGCATGGCCAAGACCAATGCCGCCAAGGAGGCCGTCCCCTACTTGGAAACCGCCCGGAAATTGCGTCCCTCCGCTTACGCCAAGCACGCCGGCGTGCTGCTCACCATCGGCTATTTCGCCTCCCAGAACCCGGAAAAACTCGCCGCGGAAATCCTCCTCGCCATCGACGGGAAATACTCCGCCGACATCCCCGACCAAGCGATCCAATGGTCCGGCATGCAGTCCTATAGCGGGGGCGACTACGCATCCGCCGCCAAGTCGCTCGCGCTCGTCGCCACTCCCGACGAACCACGCGAAACCCCCAAAGAAGTCTGGCGCTACCTCGCCAAATCACGCCTGGAAACCGGCGATGCGGATGGCGCTCTGGCCGCTGCCGACAATGTGCTCGCGGTCGAGGATAATCCCGCCTGGACTGCCGACGGACTGCTGGACCGCGGCACCGCGCTGCTGGCTCTCGGCCGCGCAGATGAAGCGCGCAAGGCCTCCCAAGAGGCGCTTGCCCTCCGCCCGCAGGGCCACACCAGCGCCGGTCTCAACATCCTGCTCGGCGACCTCGAGCTCCAGGCGGGCGATCCGAAAACTGCCGCCGCCAAATACAGCATCGTTGTCGAGTTCAACGTGGACGAAAAAGTGCTCCGGCCGCGCGCACTCTGGAAACTCATCCAAGCTCTCGAACTCCAAGGCGATGCGGCCGAGGCCGCAACACGCCGCCAACAGCTCAAGGACGAGTTCCCCGCGTGGATCCCGCCGGTTCCAAATCCCAAGCGCTGACCGATTTTTTGCCGTTATTCGCTCGTTATTTCCGATTCCCTTCCTAGGTTCCCGCGCCGTTGATTCCCCAGCCCCTTCCTTTCATGACACCCCGTTCCTCCATCGCCGCCGCTCCTCCCAAGTCCGTGAAAAAACCCACCGATAACCGCTGGACTCCCGAAAAATCTTCCGACCTCTACGGCGTCAAAACCTGGGGTCATAACTTTTTCAGCGTCAACAAGGAAGGGCATGTCACCGTGCGGCTTGAGGATGACGAGGCCCAAGCCGAGGTGTCCCTCTTCAACGTCATCGACGGCCTCCGCGACCGCGGCACCCACCTCCCCGTGCTGCTGCGTTTCCGGGATCTCCTCCATTCCCGCATCGCGGAAATCAACGAGTCCTTCCGCAAGGCGATCAAGGATTCCAACTACCGCGGCGAATATCGCGGCGTCTATCCGATCAAGGTCAACCAGCAGCGCCAGGTCATCGAGGAAATCGCCGAGTTCGGAAAACGCTACCACTACGGGCTGGAGGCCGGCTCCAAGCCGGAACTCATCGCCGCGCTCGCGCACATGCACGACCCCGAGGCCTACATCATTTGCAACGGCTACAAGGACGAGGAATTCATCGACCTCGCCCTCCACGCCCAGAAAATGGGCCTCAAGATCATGCTCGTCTTGGAAATGCCCAGCGAGCTCGACCTCATCCTCGAGCGCTCGCGGAAAATCGGCGTGCTCCCCAACCTCGGCGTCCGCGTCCGCCTTTCCACCAAGGGCTCCGGCCATTGGCAGGACAGCGCCGGCGACAAATCCGTCTTCGGCCTCAACGCCTCCCAAGTCATCGCCGTGGTCGATCATCTCAAGGAGGCTGGCTACATCGGCTGCTTGAAAATGCTGCACTACCACCAAGGTTCGCAGATTCCTAACATCGCCGCCATCCGCGAGGGAGCCACCGAGGCCGTCCGCATGTATTGTGATCTGGTCAAGGAAGGCGCCCCCATGGGCGTCCTCGACATCGGCGGCGGCATGGCCGTGGACTACGACGGCTCGCACACGAATTTCCACTCGTCCTGCAACTACTCGGTCGCGGAATACTGCACCGACATCATCGAAGTGGTCTCGCAGATCTGCGACAAGGCCGGCATCGCCCACCCCAGCCTCATCTCGGAATCCGGCCGCGCCGTCGTCGCCTACTACTCGGTCCTCGTTTTCAATATCCTCGATGTCACCAGCGCCCAGACCAGCCAGTCCGAGCCGCCGACCCCGGAAAATGCCCCGCAAAACCTCGCCAACATCATCGCGGTCAACAAGGTCATTAACAAAAGAAACCTCCAGGAGTGCTTCAACGACGCGATGTATTACCGCGACCAAATGCGCGCCCAGTTCTTCTACGGCGCCGCCACCCTCCGTGAGCGCGGCCTCGCCGAGGCTTGGTTCTGGCACATCCTCACCCGCATCTCCAACCTCATCGCCGAGCTCGACGAGGTCCCCGAAGACCTCCGCGAGCTGTCGTCCACCCTCGTCGATTTCTACTACGGGAATTTCTCACTCTTCCAATCACTCCCGGACTCCTGGGCTATCGATCAGGTCTTCCCCGTCATGCCCATCCATCGGCTCAACGAAAAACCCCGCCACCGCGCCGTCCTCGCCGACATCACCTGCGACTGCGACGGGAAAATCGACCGCTTCATCGACAAGGAAGACGTCGCCAAAGTCCTCCCGCTCCACGACTTCAAACAAGGCGAGCCCTACTACCTCGCCGTCTTCCTCGTCGGTGCCTATCAGGAAACCCTCGGCGACCTCCACAACCTGCTAGGCGACACCAACGTCGTCGGCGTGCACCTCGAAAAAGGCAAACCCGTTTACACCCACGAGGTCGAGGGCGACACCGTCGCCGACGTGCTCACCTACGTCGAGTTTGACCCGAAGGAGCTCGTCACCCGTTTTCGCAATTTTGCGGAAAAAGCCGTCGCCGAAGGCCGGATCTCGCCGAAAGAACGCCGCGAGATTCTCGATCTCTTCCGCGAAGGCCTCAACGGCTACACCTATTTCGAGAGCTGACTCCCGGCACTGAGAATTCTAGTTTGTTAGATTGTTATTCGCGGGTGGCAGGTGGCACGCGACCACGCGGGCGATGACGGAAACTTCATTCGATTTCTAACATCATCTTGAGCGCTGCCACCGGAATGCAGTTGACAAGGAAATCCATGGCAGCAGGCAGGCGATCCGGAACACGCGAGGCACGATCATGATGTAAGATGTCACTGCGAATCCCGGCCCCTTCTTTTCAAATATGTTCCGCCTCGTTCTCTTCCAGCAGACGCTTGAGACGGTTTTTCATCGAAACCTTGGCCACCGCCGGTAAGCGGTCCACGAACAAGACGCCATTGAGATGGTCGATTTCGTGCTGCAGCGCCCGCGCGAGCAGGCCATCGGTCTCGACCACCAGCACCGTCCCATCCAGCTGCGGAAGCGTCGCCTTGACCACCTCGGGCCGGCGGACCTCCGCGCGGATCCCGCGGATGCTCAGGCAGCCCTCCATCCCGAATTCCTTGGGCTGCCCGAAGGCCAGCTCCGGATTGATGAAAATCAGCGGCATGATGGACTCCAGCTCCGCCTCCTCGCCATTCACCTTGAGGAAGGAAATGCACTCGGGATCGTGAGAGACATCGACCATCGCCAACCGCAGATCCGCGCCCACCTGCGGCGCGGCGAGACCCACGCCATTCGCCTCCACCATCGTGTCGAGCATGTCCGCCACGAGTTGGATAATCTCCTCGCCCACCTCGGTGACCGGGCGGCAGCGCTGGCGAAGGACGGGATGACCGTATTGGACAATTTCTCGGATCATGGGGACACCCGTATGTTTAGTGGGACAAATCCGAAAGGTCAAACGCGAGAATCAAATGAAAATCCTGGTGTTGACAGCGCAAGGGATCCGGCCTACTCACTCGCCCCCGTGCCATGCGAATGGCGGAGTAGCCAAGTGGTAAGGCAATGGTTTGCAAAACCGTCATTCGAGGGTTCGATTCCCTCCTCCGCCTCCATCTAAATTACCTTAATTCAAGGTTTTAGAAGAATAATAAAAGTGAGAGATCCCGGCCTAAACGCAGGAAAACGCTCCAGGAAACGGACAGTAAGCGGAAAGTGGTTTTTGCAGGTAAGGAAAGAGAAATGAGCGCCGATTCTCGCGCGACAGGACGGCTCGACATCTGCCCCGCGCCCCCTTACCCTTGCGACGTGGAACGAATTGCCCTCAAGAGACCTCTCGAAACGGAGGGCATTCCTGCGCGTATCGACAACCCGCAGGAGGCGCTGGAGATCTTCGAAGAGATCCTGAAACGCGGCACCCTGTTCTATCCCGAGTCCGATGAAACTTCACCAAGACATCCACGAATTTATCGCATTGTGCCTCTCGCGGAAAGTTGAGTTCCTCTTGGTCGGCGGCTATGCCCTGGCTTTTCACGGGGCCCCACGCTTCACCGAAGACATCGACCGAAAAACTTCACGCCGTCCTCACGGATTTCGGATTCGGCGAAACGGGCATCACCCGCGAGGATTTTCTCGATGCCGACCAAGTCATTCAACTCGGGCGTGCCCCGAACCGCATCGACATCCTGACGGGGATTAGCGGCGTCACTTGGCAGCAGGCTTGGGCTTCTCGAACCCAGGTGACTCTCGATGGGCTGGAAATTCAGGTGATCGGGAAAATGGAGCTTATCCAAAACAAGCAAGCCACAGGCCGCCCCCAAGCGTTACATCAGCGCTCCCGGGGAGCACACGCGCCCTCGCGTGTTCCCTGTCGCGCCCTCGCGGCAGGGAGGGCGCGCATCACGGAAAGACGTTCATTTTCTAGCAGACACCAGTCTTCGGCGATCAGGCTAAATGTCGGGGAAGTGGGTGTCAGCCCCAAATTCAAGCGACAGCGAACTTCATGATAGGCGAAGCCTAATCCCCGGTGCCCCGACGTCTCCGTCGGCACGGCGAATGTGGGAGCCAATGAGGGAGACGTGAAGGACTCGCCATTGGCAACTCATTCACTCGCCGACGAGGACGTCAGCGCTCCCAGGGCCGACGTGTGCGTCAGCGCTCCCAGGGCCGACGAGGGCGTCGGCGCTCCCGGGCATTCCTGCCATTGACGCGTCGCGGCGCTGCCACGAAGCTGGCGGCGATGAGTGAAATGATCTTGGGAATCGATTTGGGGACGACGAATTCCGCGGTGGGCGTGGTGGACTGCGGCTTCCCCATCTTGTTGGCGAATGAGGAGGGCCGGCGGATCACGCCGAGCGCGGTGTGGATCGGGAAGGACGGCGGGGTCGAAGTGGGGGAAAAAGCGTTGCGCCGCCGGGCGCTGGAGCCGGGCCGGGTGGTGACCAGTGTCAAGCGGCTGATGGGCCGCCGGATGGACGAGATGGAGGAAAATTTCCCGGTGCCGGTCACTGCGGGCTTGGACGGCCTGCCGCGGGTGCTCGGGAAAGCGCCGGAGGAAATCAGCGCGGACATCCTGCGTGAAATGAAACGCATCGCCGAGTGGCGGATGGGCGCAGAGATCCGCAAGGCCGTCATCACCGTGCCGGCGTATTTTCACGATGCCCAGCGCGCCGCGACCAAACGCGCCGGTGAGTTGGCCGGGCTGGAGGTGGTGCGGATCCTCAACGAACCGACCGCCGCCGCGCTCGCCTACGGGCTGGATAAACTCGGGGAAAAGGCCCGCGTCGCGGTGTATGATCTCGGCGGCGGCACCTTTGATTTCTCGATCTTGGAAATGCAGGACGGCGTCTTCCAAGTCCTCGCCACCCACGGCGACACCCGGCTGGGAGGCGACGACTTGGACGCGCTGATCCTCCGCCATGTGATGGAGAAGGCCGGTGTGGGCGAGATCGACAAGGTGGCGCGGGTGCGCCTGACCGCGGAGGCGGAGCGGGTGAAGCAGGCGCTTTCCGGGGAGGCGGATGCGGTGTTCCGGATCCCGTTTTTTGACGGCAGCCGGAGTTTGGAAGAGTGGGTCACGCGTGAGGAGTTAGAGAAACTCGCCGCCGGATGGATCGGGAAAACGCTGCGTCTGTGCCGCCAGGCGCTGGCGGATGCGGCGCTGAAACCCGCGGATCTCGACGCCGTGGTGGTGGTCGGCGGCAGCACCCGGATCCCCGCGGTGCGCCAGGCGGTGGCGGAGCTTTTTGGCCGCGAGCCCGACATTTCGCAACACCCCGACGAGGCGATCGCGCTTGGGGCGACCATTCAGGGCGGCGTGCTGGGTGGGGCGCTGCGGCAAATGGTGTTGCTCGACGTGACGCCGCTGAGCTTGGGGATCGAGACCTTCGGCGGGCTGATGAACGTGCTCATCCCGCGCAACATGACGATCCCTTGCAAGGCCGGGGAGATGTTCACCAATGCCGCAGACGGCCAGGCGGGGATGCGCGTGCGGGTCCTGCAGGGCGAGCGTGAGATGGCCAAGGATAATTGGGAGCTCGGCCGCTTCGACGTCGGGTTCTCGCCCTCGCCCAAAGGCCAGGCGCGAGTGGGGGTGGAATTTAAAATCGACGAAAACGGGATTCTCGAAGCGCTCGCGCGCGATGTTTCCACCGGAATCGACACCGTGGTGAAAATCCAGAGCGCGGCGGTGAATGTGGACGATGCCGCCGTGGAGGCGATGGTGAGCGAGTCCGTCGAGCACGCCTTCACCGACATGGCGGAGCGGATTTTCACCGAGGCGAAAATGAAGGCGGAGGAACTGCTACCGGCCGTGGAGGCGGTGCTCGCACAAGGCCTTGCGGCGGACGACGAGCGCGGGGAGATCGAAACAGCCGCCGCCGCCGTTCGCGCCGCGATGGACAGCGGCGCGGCCAACCCGCTCAAGGCGGCAGTCCAACGGCTCGACGCCGCCACTGAAGCGCTTGCCGCCCGCCTCGTCGAGCAGGCGATGGATGCGGCGCTCGAGCGGCAGCTCACCGGCGGTCGCGGCAATCCGCTTGCGTGAGGCGTCTTTCGCCCTCATGATCACGCGAGGTCCAACCTATCTGATGTCCATTTTAAGCGATCCCAACAACAGCGCCCCGGAGGTAACTCCGAACGACAGTTGGGAAGATGACGAGGGTGCCTCATCCATGATCCTGCCTCCCCGGCGGCAGTTGAGCGAGGGGTCTGCGCTCAAAGCCGCCCGATCTGCGCCGGAGCCACTCAGCGGCCTGCGGATCGACTCGAATATCGTCAGCCAAGCCGCGGGGCCAACCGAGTCGAGGGAGCCGGCGAGGCGGCTGAAAGTAAAGGAACTCAACCGCGGCGTCTTGCGGCTTGACGAGAAGGAGATGGTGCCGGCCATGGAAAAGGTGCTGCGGCAAGAACCCATATTCCGGGCGCTGCCGCCCCGCGAGGGGCGCGTCAAAACCGGCGAAGGGCGCGACTGGGGTGCGGCCCACCGCCACCGGCTGCCTTGGCTCCTTGGTGCGGGCGCGGTGGTGATCGCCTCAGTCTTATGCGGCATGGTGCTGCTGCGTAAGATCAACGCGCCAAACGTCCCGAGCGTGGGCTCGACGAGGGTGGTGTTGGTCGTGGAAGATGAAACGGAAATTGAAGGCATGGACACGCTCAACGCGCTGATCGCCCGGCGCGGCGAGGCCTTGGAGATTTTCCGGCGCTTCGCCATGGCCTCGCAGGTGGAGGATCTGATCCCGTTGATCCTCGAGGGCAGCTCCCTGAGGGAAACGTTCCACCAGTATTGGCAACCGCAAAATCTCCCCCAGAATTGGAAGCCTGATACCCGTTCGTCTTGGCGGATTTTCGAGTCCAGCAGCCGTCCCTACTTGTTGTTGGAGGGAGACTTTCCGGACTACAAGCCGTTCTCGGCTTATTTCACCCACCAGGGCCCGCTGCTGCTGCTCGACTGGAAGGCGACAACGGCCTTCGGCACCGCCTCGTTCAGCGAGCTGGAAAGAGGCACCGGAGATCCGACGGAGATCCGCGGTGCGATTTCGCTGGCGGACTATTACAGCGCCCATTTGCCGGAGTCCGAATACCAAAGCTACCGGCTCGCCACGCCCCACGAGAAAGTGGCCATCTGGTGCTACACCCGTCGCAACAGTGAGCCGGCTGCCCGGCTTTCGTCATTCCTCACCCATGGCGAAATCACCAGAGAAGCCGCCGCTTTCAAACAAGTCACCCTGCGCCTCGAGCGCGGTCCCGATGATACCGCGCCGAATCAATGGTTGATCGGCGAGGTGATTCAAGCCGACTGGCTCACCCCAAATCCTGACTCCCTGTGAGCGCACAAAACACCTCCTGGTTCCACTGCGCCCGATGTGGCGCGATGTTTCAAGCCACCGCCGGCGAGGCGAGTGACCGCGTCTGCACCAGCTGCGGGCGTGATCCCTCGCTCGGCGTCGATTCCTTACCACCCGCCCCGGCCCTTGCGGCCCATTCTGCCGTGCCCTCGCGCCCGGAGCTGCCCGAGCCCCCCAAAATACCAAGCGCGGAAACGCAGGAGCGGCCACTTGATGACCAAGCTCATGGCTGGCTGGTTTTCCTCCTCGCCGTTCTCTCGGGAGCCCGCTGGCTGCAAAATAAAGATCCGGCGAAAAAGCCCGCAGTCGCCGTGAAATCCGCCAGCGAGTCGCCGTCGCTGGAGGACGTGGCATTGCTGGACAATGGCATGCCCCAAGTCCATCCGGCCTTCGCCGGTTTTCTCGATGCCAGGACGCCGGAGGCGCGTGCCCAGTTCGTCATCCGTCCGAGCGTCACCATCGGCCGGATGGCCCGGTTTTACAATCTGAACTCATGGGTGCCCATCGACCGCCGAGCTCTCTTCCTGACCGCTCGCGCGGTGATTTCCCTGCCTGCGGGCAAGATGATCGAAACCCAGTGGGCCTCTGCCGAAGGGCAGCAGATGGACGCGGTCTTCGCTAACGAAGAGGGCGAGTGGCGGCTGGACTGGGATCATTTCGCCCGTGCCAGCGACTACCCGTGGGCGCTGTTCCTCGCCGGTAGTGGCGACGACGAGGGGGAATTCCGGCTGCTCGCCCGCGAGCGGCTCGCCAAGCAACGCGCGAGTGAGGACACCATTAGCCTCGCGCTTTATGCGCCGCGTTTCGGCTATTCCGGCGAATCCGGCTCCCCCTCACCCGAGTTCCTCATCCCGCGCAGCAGCCAGAGTGGCCGCCTTCTGGCCGCCGCGTTCGAGCTGAAGCGGAACGAAAAACGCGCCTTCGGAGTGAAGCTGCCCGACATCGATCCGAGCGAACTCGTTCGTGTGAGGGTGAAAGTCCGGAGGGTCGAGCAGGGCTCCGAGCGCCGCTTCGAACTGGATGAAATCATCGCCACCCATTGGTATGCGACCGATGCGCCGGGCGTGGAAATTTCACCCAACCCGGAAATTAAGGAGAGTCCGGAAAGTCCGGAGTTCCAGCAGGTGGATTGATCCTCCCGACTAACTTGAAATGTTATGCAGGCGTTTTCCTTTCGAGGGTAACCGTTCTTCAGCCACAACACAACCGGGCGCAGTCCCTTGGACTGCGTGCAGCCTGCTGCCGCTTTGAGGCAACGCAGCCTGCTGCTGCC
>JBBEEL010000124.1:0-12171 GCA_040880785.1 Akkermansiaceae bacterium
CTTTCGGCTCTCCAGTTTTCAAGACTGGCGCAATCGACCACTCTACCACCCCTCCGGTGCTTGTGTCGCGGGAGGGATATGCCTGTACCAGCTATTGGTTTCAAGCAAAACTCTCACGCTCCGCTGATCGCGCAGGTGAATTCACAGAAAGTTGCTAATGGGGGGGAACTAGGGCACCGCCCCAAGGGCGAGTGTTTCGGGTCTTTAGCACACTTCCCACAAGGACGTCTGCCACTGGCGCGTGAGAGGCAAAGGTCATTGAATCTCTGGACCGGAAAGATTCACTGGAAAGCCTGATTTCCGCTGGCAGCCGGATCAAGTATCACTTTCCCGCCAATGGCAAGCGTGGTCCAGTGGTGCTCAACTGGTTCGACGGCTCGCAGGACTGGAGCCAAGTCGGACGCATCGATCCGTTTGGTGCCGACCACGTGGCGCATCTCGGCGAGACTTGCCAAGCCTACCGGCGCTTTACTTGCCGAGAGTCGGTTTCCCTATCGCCTGACGGATCAAGTGGAAATTAATAACATCCAAACCGCCAGTGGCATGCCGCCTCGGGTTAGCGACAACCCCGAAGTGGCGCGCGCCATCACGATTGTCGGGGCACCCACCCGCAGCCAAAGGTAAACAGCCACTGACTAGATGTGCGATGCGGCGGAATCCGGAGCCTTCCCTTTGAGAATTATATGTTAGAATTACCCTCTGCTTCCAAAATCGCAAGGGTGGTCTTGAGCACGGTATCGGGGTTGAGCGAAATACTATCGATTCCCTCCTCAACGAGGAACCTCGTGAAGTCCGGGTAATCACTCGGGCCCTGGCCGCAAATCCCAATCTTACGGCCTTTTTCGCGGCAGGTGGCGATCACATCGGCAATCATCTTCAGCACCGCTGGATTCCGCTCGTCGAAGATCGGCGCGACGATTTCGCTGTCACGGTCCACGCCGAGGATGAGTTGCGTTAGGTCGTTGGAGCCGATGCTGAAGCCGTCGAAAATCTCCGCGAAGTCCGCCGCAAGGATGATATTGCTTGGAATCTCACACATGACATAAATTTCCAAGCCGTTCTCGCCCCGCTTGAGACCGTGTTTTTCCATTTCCTCCTGCACGCGGCGGCCTTCCTCAACGGTGCGGCAGAAGGGGATCATCAGCTTGAGATTGGTGAGGCCCATCTCGTCGCGGACTTTTTTCACCGCTTGGCATTCGAGGCCGAAGCCAGCTTGATAGTGCGGGTGGTAGTAACGGCTGGCACCACGGAAGCCGAGCATCGGGTTCTCCTCGTCGGGCTCGTAGGCCTTGCCGCCGATGAGGTTGGCATACTCGTTGGTCTTAAAATCGCTGAAGCGCAGGATCACATCCTTCGGATAGAACGCGGCCGCGATCATGGCGACACCCTGCGCGAGTTGATCGATGAAGAAGCGCGGCTTGTCGGCATAGCCGGCGGTCATCGCCGCGAGCTTCGACTTCGCCTCGGCGTCGGTAAGTTCATCGAAGTGGATCAGCGCCATCGGATGAATCTTGATGTAGGTGGTGATAATGAACTCCATCCGCGCAAGGCCGACACCGGAGTTGGGGATGAATGATAGAGAAAATGCTTCCTCGGGGTTGGCGAGATTCATCATCACCTGAGTGCGCGGCTCGGCGAGCAAGGCGAGGTCGGTGCGCTCCACTTCGTAAGCCAGCTCGCCCTCGTAAACGAAGCCTGCGTCGCCTTCGGCGCAGCTCACGGTGACCACCTGGCCATCCTTGAGTGCCTCAGTGCCATCCTCGGTGCCTACGATAGCGGGCACGCCGAGCTCGCGGCTAACAATTGCCGCATGGCAAGTGCGCCCGCCCCGGTTGGTAATGATGGCAGCGGCCTTTTTCATAATCGGTTGCCAGTCAGGGTCGGTCTTGTCAGTGACTAACACCTCGCCTTTCTGGAACTGCCCGATCAAGTCCGGGCTTTGAATGACGCGCGCCCGGCCGCTGGCAATTTTCGCGCCGATGCTGCGGCCCCGCGCGAGCACCTTGCCGCGCGCGCTGATCCGGTAGGTTTCCAGCACATCAGCGTTTTTCCGCGACTGCACGGTTTCCGGCCGTGCTTGGACGATGAAAAGCTGGCCGGTCTTACCGTCCTTCGCCCATTCCAAGTCCATCGGCACAGGCGTCCCGCGCTTGGTCGAGTAGTGCCCCTCGACGGTGCAGCCCCAGCGCGCGAGTTGCAGGATCTCGTCGTCGGTGAGGCTAAGCTTCGCCCGGTCGGCGGGAGAGACTGGCACGTTTTTCACCATTTTGCTGCCGTCGGTGTCGTAGATGAGTTTGAACTCCTTGCTGCCGACTGTCTTTTGCAGAATCGGGCGGTGGCCGGATTTAAGCGTGGGCTTGAATACGATGAACTCGTCGGGAGTGACCGAGCCTTGCACGACATTTTCGCCCAGGCCGTAGGCGGAGCTTATCAGCACCGCATCGGGAAATCCGCTCTCGGTGTCGATGGTGAACATGACGCCGGAGCAAGCGAGATCTGATCGCACCATGCGCTGCACTCCGATGCTGAGTGCGACCTTGAAATGATCGAAACCCTTGTCAACGCGGTAGCTGATCGCACGGTCGGTGAAGAGCGAGGCGAAACAGTTTTTACAGGTCTCCTGCAGCGCGGTGATCCCTTGGACATTAAGATAGGTTTCCTGCTGGCCGGCGAAGCTCGCGTCCGGCAGGTCCTCGGCGGTGGCGGACGACCGGACGGCGACATCGAGCGCGGTCCCGCTGTCGCCCTGCAAATGTTGATAGGCATCAGCGATCTGCTGTTGGAGGTCCTCCGGCAGCACGGCGCCGCGGATCGCCTGTCGCACGGCGTGGCCGCACTGGCTGAGGTTCTCTAAATTATGAGTGTCGAGGTCGGCCAGTTGTTGCTCGATGAAGTCGTTAAGCCCGGCTTCCCGGATGAAATGACGATAAGCTTCCGCGGTGATGGCGAAACCGTCGGGGACGCTGACGCCGCCGGCGAGTTCGCGCACCATCTCACCGAGCGAGGCGTTCTTACCGCCGACCAGCGGGATGTCGTCGATGGTGATGTCTGCAAACCATTTGATGAAGGGGGATGGGGGGGAGTGATGATTCATGGGGATTGGTTTAAATGACCACTCGCTCGTCCACCGGCGGCTCACCCGCACAGTGGCGGCGGATGCTGTCCAAGGTGATGGCTGCGATCGCGGTGAGGGCCTCCTCGGTGAGGAACGCCTGGTGGGAGGTGATCAGGACGTTAGGAAACGTGAGCAAGCGCGCGAGCACATCGTCCTGCAGTGTAGAGGCGGAGTGGTCTTCGAAAAAAATGCCTTCCTCCTCCTCGTAAACGTCGAGTGCAACCCCGCCGAGATGGCCTGACTTGAGCGCTTGGATGACCGCGGCGGTATCGACGATCTTGCCGCGGCTGGTGTTGACGAGATAGGCACCTCGTTTCATCTGGCCGATCGCCTGTGCGTCGAGCAAGTGGTATGTCTCCGGCGTGAGTGGAAGGTGCAGACTGATGATGTGGCTTTCGGCGAGGAGTTCGTCCAATGTGACATACTTAATTCCGTTTCTATCCGACCATTCCAGCTCGGGGAGTGGATCGTGGGCGATCACCTCACAACCGAAGCCACGGAAAATTCCAGCGGTGATCCTGCCGATTTTTCCAGTGCCGACGATTCCGACGGTTTTGCCGAACAAATCGAAGCCGACAAGTCCGCCGAGGGAAAAGTTCAGTTCACGGACACGGTTGTAGGCGCGGTGGATCTTGCGGTTGAGCGCGAGCAGAAGGGCGAGCGTGTGCTCTGCCACAGCGTGCGGCGAATAAGCGGGCACGCGCACGACGCGGATACCACACTCGCGGGCCGCTTCCAGATCGATGTTATTGAAACCGGCGCAACGCAGCGCAATGAGGCGAACGTCGAGCTTCATCAAGCACTGGAGACAGTCGCGATCCAGCCGATCATTGACGAAAACGCACACCGCTTGGCAGCCCGCGGCGGATCCGGCGTTTGTCGCGTCGAGGCGGAAGTCGTGGAACTGGAGCTCCAGCCCCGAACCGGTGGACTCGCTAGCGAAATAGTCGCGGTCGTAGGATTTGGTGTCGTAGAAAGCGATGGCGGTGGGTGTAGGCATGGTCGATGACTACTATACACCATCCACGCCGGATGTCTCACGTTCTGTTTTGTCTCCTCAGCTCGCCCTTAAGCGGATATTTCGACCTCATCGCAGTCTCCGCGGTGATTGATGCACCATACGCTTTCCACAATCCTTGTCGCGCGGCCGGAATTTCGAGGCGATCAATGAACGATATCGTGATCTGGCGAAGTGGAAAGGGTAACCCCTCCGTTGATTAAACCGGCAGCCTCTTAGATAATGGTCTCATTTCGGACCACCGCTTTTTTCCTTGGACACTGCCATGGTGGTAAGCCGGGCGACAATGTCGGGACGCAGGGCGGCCAGGTTTTTGGTTTCGCCGATGTCTTGGTCGAGGTTGTAGAGCTCGTCGCCGCCGGTGCCGAGGTCTTTGGGGTAGCGTTTATGGTGTCCTTTCCGGTCCGCCCGAAGGAACTTCCACTCCCCCTGACGCACGCCGTGGCTACCGGAGTGGTAGAAATAGGTGTCGCGCTTGCCTTTCTCGCTTTTGCCAAACAACATGTCGGCCTGATCTACGCCGTCGATCATCCGGTCTTGCGGCAGGGGGAAGTCACAGAGATTCGCAAAGGTAGCCATAAAGTCGAGCGTGGCAAAGATGGCGTCGTCGACTCGTCCCGGCGGCACCTTGCCCGGCCAACGTACTAGACACGGAACGCGCACGCCACCTTCATAGCTTGAGGCTTTGCCCTCACGAAGAGGGAGATTACTGCCGACCGACATCTTCGGGCCTTCACTCCATGGAACATATTTTTCGTTATTTGCGTTTTGATGTTCCCGATCGTTCGACCACGCGCCGTTATCGGACGTGAAGATGACCAAGGTGTTTCCGCGTAAACCGAGCTCGTCAAGCGCATCGAGCAAGCGACCACATTCATGATCGAGTTCCTGCAAGGTGTCAGCGTAAAGACCGTTACCAGTGCTGTTCTTGAATCCGGGCGAGGCGTCAATGACCGTGTGCATCATCGTGTGGCTGAGATAGAGCAGGAACGGCTGCTCTTTGGATTTCTGCCGGTGCTGTTTGATCCACGCGATGGATTTGTCAGTATACCGGCGGGAAAGCGACGCGAGGTCTTGATCCTGGCCGAGGGCGTTGTTGTTTTCCCATAGGAAAACCCTCCCGTCGTCGTTCGCGCCGAGCGACCCCCAATAATAATCGAAGCCCTTCGCATTTGGCATTCGCTCGATGATGGGTTTGCGGCTGGAGACATCCCACTTGCCGATGCCGCAGGTGGCATATCCCACTTTCTTCATCAGTTCCGCAAAGGTGATTTCTGTGGCCGGCATATCCCAGCCGCCGCTGCGCGAGGGGTAGCGCCCGGTGAGCAACGCCGACCGCGACGGCCCGCAGAGGTGTTGCGCGTAGAACGAGGTGAATCGCGTTCCCTCGGACGCCAGACGGTCCAGGTGCGGCGTCTTCGCGGTCGTAAGCCCGTAGCAGCCCAGATCGCCGTAGCCCAGGTCATCGGTGAAGATGAGGATGATGTTGGGACGCGGGGCGCGATTCGTGTCACAGGAATCTGCCGCAAAGGGTTGAACGGCGAACGCAGAGGTCATGATTGGGCTCAGGCTCGCGGCTGCAAAAGCAAACCAGATGTTAGGGGTCAGCTTACGTTTGGGTGGTGTTGTCTGCAGATTTCTATTTTCCATAGTTCTTCCTTCTTTTTGGTGTTGAAACTCGTAGCGCTAGGAAATTGCTTTGGGGGTGAAGGTGAGGTGGACCCGGAAGTTCGGCCATGGAGGGGCTAAACTAAGCTATGGGGGTGGGGTGCGGGAAAGAGATAGGAGATCATGGATCAGGGATCAAGGATGAAGTGGCGTGGGACTCGACTTTGGGCAGCCGTAGCGGAAGGCGCAGTGATTAATTATTGTCGCGGCCGCGACAGGGACTGTGATGGTGGTCGCGTGGCTATCGCGGGACGGGCCTGCGGGTTAGCGTCCCCTAAGCAAAATGGATCAATGGTGGCGCATGCGGTTAGTGATCGTTTTCTCGAGGCCGACGAGGAGGTAAACTGAGACACTCACGGCGAGGATCCGCAGCCAGGAATCCATCGTGATGGGGGCGGACTGGAAGATGACATTCATGAATGGCGCGTAGGTGTAGAGGAGTTGCGAGGCAATCATCGCCAGCGAGCCGTAGATGACCCAGGGATTGGAGAGAACGCCGATGGCGAACATCGAGCGGGTGAAACTGCGGCAGTTGAAGAGATAGAACAATTCCGCGATGATGAATACGTTGACGGCGACCGTCCGGGCTTCTTCGATACCGGCACCCAGTCTCTGTTCGTAGACAAAAAGCAGGAAACTCCCCGCCAGCAGCAGCAAGGAAACGATTAGAATTCGGAATTGGAGGAAGCCGGTGATGATCGGAGCCTGCGGATCGCGCGGTGGGCGTTTCATCATGTCGGCCTCCTTTGGTTCGAATACTAACATGAGTCCGAGCATGATTGCACTGGTCATGTTGATCCAGAGGATCTGCACAGGGAGGATGGGTAAAACGCTGCCGGCGATCACGGCGGCCAGGATGACCAGCGCCTGGCCTGCATTGACTGGCAGCGTCCAGACGATGAACTTCGTGAGGTTGTCGAAGACTCCGCGGCCCTCCTCCACGGCGGCCTCGATCGAGGCGAAATTGTCGTCGGTGAGGATGATGTCGGCGGCTTCCTTGGACACGTCGGTGCCGGTGATCCCCATGGCGATGCCGATGTCCGCCTGCTTGAGGGCGGGCGCGTCGTTCACGCCGTCGCCGGTCATCGCCACGATGTGGCCCAGGGATTGCAGGGATCTGACCAGTCGGAGTTTTTGCTCGGGAGCGACTCGGGCGAAAACAGAGGTGCGCTCGGCGACATCTGCCAGCTCGGAATCGGTGAGTTTTTCCAAGTCCACGCCGTTGATTGCTTGCAGGTTATCGGCATCGGCCAGCCCGATCTGTGCGGCGATGGCGGTGGCTGTTAGGACGTGGTCGCCGGTGATCATTTTCACGCGGATGCCGGCGTCGCGGCACTCGGCGACGGCTCGGATGGCTTCGGGGCGAGGTGGGTCGAGCTTGCCTTGGAGGCCCAGGAATGTTAGGTTTTCCGCGACGTGCGCGTGTTCGATTGCGTTTTGTCCCGGAGCCACTTCACGGCGGGCAAAAGCCAAAACCCGCAGGCCGCGGGTGGCCATTTCATTTGCGTGTTGCAGCAGTTCGTTAGGAATCACCGGTGCAAGCTCGCCGTTCGGATCGAGTTGATGCGAGCAGCGGCGGGCGATGACTTCGACTGCGCCCTTGATATAAATGACCTTCGGGTGTGCGCCGGTTCCATGGAGCGTGGCCATGTATTGGTAGTCGGACTCGAACGGGATACTCTCCACCCGCGGCAGGTTTTTGGCGAAGCCCTCTGCGGAAATGCCGGCCTTGCGGGCTGAGACGAGGAGCGCGCCTTCGGTTGGGTCGCCCTCGACGGCGAGGCGGCCTTCGCTGTTGGCCACGAGACGTGAGTCATTGCACAGGAGTCCGGCGCCGAGTGTTTCGATGAGGGCCTTGTTATCGCCGACCGAGAAGGGTTCCTCTTTGAAATGGATCCCGCCATCCGCGTCGTAGCCGCTGCCGGTGACATGATAGAGCTCACCGCCGGCGAGGATTTCCTGCACTGTCATCTGGTTCTGGGTGAGGGTGCCGGTCTTGTCCGAGCAGATGACGGTGGTGCTGCCGAGCGTTTCCACTGCGGGTAGTTTGCGGATGATTGCCCGTTTTTTAGCCATCCGCGAGACGCCGATGGCCAGCGTGATGGTTACGGCCGCGGGCAGGCCTTCGGGGATCGCCGCGACCGCCAGCGCGACGGAGGCCATGAACAAGCCGCGCCAGTCCTCGCCGTGCGACAGACCGATGAGAAAGGTCAGCGCCGCGAGCCCGAGAATGACGTAAAGCAGCAGGCGGCTGAAATGGGCGATTTTGCGGGTCAGCGGCGTTTGGAGCTCATCCGCGTCGCCGATCATTCCGGCGATGCGCCCCATCTCGGTGTGGTCGGCGGTGGCGAAGACGACGCCCTCGCCTTTGCCATAGGTCACCAGCGTTCCGGTGAACGCGAGGTTCTTGCGGTCCGCGAGTGAGGTTTCGGGTGGTAACTTGGCGCTGCTTTTCACCGCGGGCTGCGACTCGCCGGTCAGCGCGGCTTCTTCAATTTGTAAATTGCGGTCGCTGAGCAGTCGGAGGTCGGCAGGCACACGGTCGCCCGACTGGAGGAGGACGATGTCGCCGGGGACGAGCTCGCCGGATGGGACTCGCAGCGGCTTGCCATCGCGGCGGATTTTCGCCTCGGTTAGCACCATTTTCGAGAGGGCATCGATCGCTTTTTCCGCCTTTGCCTCCTGGATGTAGCCGATGGCGGCATTGACCAAGACCACGGCGAAGATCACGGCGGAATCCACCCACTCGGCGAGCAGCAGTGTGACGACGGTGGCTCCGAGCAGGATGTAGATGAGCGGTTGGTGGAACTGGAGCAGGAAGCGGAGCCACGACGGCGTGCGCTTGCCCGCACTCATTTGATTCGGCCCGTATTCGTCGAGACGGCGCGTAGCTTCCTCGGTCGTGAGGCCGTTGCTGGCGCTTGATTCGAGCTGTTCCACCGCCTCCGCGGAGGGGATCGCGTGCCAGTTGGTTTCTGCGGGATCTTTCATGGAGGGTGAATTTCAAGCATTCACCGGTGCGGCTACCGGCGGCGGGATACCTTAGCCGTTTAGATCTAACATTCCGAGGAAATCAGGAAAAATCGGCATTTAAAAGCAGAAGCAGCGGGCGGAATAGGGCTTGGACAGTCTTGCGATGGATGGCCATGCGTGGTGACTGAAGAAGGCTGCGGGCAGAATGCGGCAGGATGCCCGCGCCACGGTGGTGGCCTGTTAGCGCAAATACTTGATCAGCACGAAGCCGCCGATGAGCAGCAGGGTGCCGGCGACGAAGCAGTATTCCAGATGCTTCTCAATGAACGGATTCACCGTGGGACCGAAGGCGCGGATGATCCCCGCGACCACGAAAAACCGGAAGCCGCGGCCGAGGACCGAGGCGACGATGAGTAGCGGCAGGTTATACTGCATCATCCCGGAAAACACCGTGAAGACCTTGTAGGGAATCGGGGTGATGGCTGCGATGATGATACCCCAGAAGCCATAGGCCGCATACCAAACTTCGATTTTCGTCTGGGTGTTGCCGGTCGGATCGAAAATCCCGAGTAATGGCAGCGCCACGGTGTCGCGCAGACCCCAGCCGATGAGCCAGCCGCCGATGCCGCCGAGGACCGAGCCGAGCATGCAGACGAGGGCGTATTTGGCCCATTTTTGACGGGCACCGAAGCACAGGGCGATGAGCAGGATGTCGGGCGGAATCGGGAAAAACGAGGATTCGATGAAGGAAATCCAGAACAGTGCGTGGGTCCCGGCGGGGTGCTCCGCCCATGAGACGGTCCAGTGATAGAGCCGGCGGATGACGTTGGGTTTTTTGATAAGCGGGTCGTTGGCTTCCATGGAGTGAAAAATTAGCTGTGCTCCGGCCGCGGGTCGCGCGTGAGCAAGTCCTGCATGGCCAGTGCAACCGGCCGGCCCTCGTAGAGCACGCTGTAAACCGAGTCGATGATGGGGGTGCGGACGCCCACGCGGCGGGCAGTCTCGTGGATCGAGAGAGTGTTAGGCACGCCCTCCGCGACCATGCCGAGTGCGGCGACGGCCTCCGAGAGCGTTTTTCCACTGCCGAGGGCGAGGCCCACGCGGTGATTGCGCGAATGCTCGGAAAAGCAGGTGACAATCAGGTCGCCGACGCCCGACAATCCGGAAAATGTCTCTGTCCGGCCACCCAGCGCGGTGCCGAGGCGGGTCATTTCCGCCAGCGCACGGGTGACCAGCGCGGCCACCGCATTGTCGCCCAAGCCGAGGCCGTGGGCCATGCCCGCGGCGATGGCGTAGACGTTTTTCACCGCGCCGCCGAGTTCGATGCCCGCCAAGTCGTCGGTGGTGTAGGAGCGGAAATGCGGCAGCGTGAAAAGCTCCTGCAGGCGCACCGCGAGCGCATGGTCCTCCGAGCCGATGACCGCGCAAGTGGCCATGCCGGCGGCCATTTCCTCCGCGTGGTTCGGCCCGGAAAAGACGGCGATGGGATTCTGCGGGAAGACCTCGTGCAGAACCTCGCTCATGCGGCCACCGGTGGTTTTTTCAATGCCCTTCGCGCAGGAGAGCAAGGTCGTCTGCGGCGGTAGTCCGGCCGCGGCGAGCGTTTGCGCCATCGCGCGGGTGGCGGAGGTCGGCACGGCGAAAATAATCAGCGGATGACTCAGCGCGTCCTCCAGGCAAACCGTTGCGCTCACGTTTTCCTCCAGTGGGAAGTTGCTTAGATAATGCGGGTTCCGATGGCTGCAGTTAATTGTTTTTGCGGTTTGTGGATCGCGGCCGACGAGCAGGACGGACTCCAGCTTGGGAGCCAGCAGTTTTGCCATGGCAGTCCCGAACGAACCGGTGCCGAGGATGGCGGCGGACGCAAACGATGGGTCAGACATGGGCGGAATTCTTCTTGCGGGTGAAACGGTTTTCACTGCCTTCCCGCAGGCGGCGGATATTCTCGCGATGCTTCCAGATGGCCAATAGCCCGACCACCATGCTGAAGACAAACAGCGGCTTGTTCCAAGTGCCATCCTGGATTTTTCCGTGAAACCAGGAACCCCAAAGTGTAAGTACAGGCAAGCTCGCCGCGGCAATGATGCTGGCCAGAGAAACATATCGGGTTGTTAGGAAAACGAGCAGCCAGATGAGCACCAGAATGACGATTGCCGCCGGCATCATCGCGATCAGGACCCCGGCGGAGGTCGCGATGCCTTTGCCACCCTTGAAGCCGACCCATGGCGAGAAATTGTGGCCGAGGATCGCGCCCAAACCGCTGATCACTTGGAATGATTGCGCAGTGAGCATCGGGAATTCCCCGGCGTAGGGGGTCAGTGCGGCGATGGTCAACGGGTTACTCATCCCGGCGAAGCGGATCAGGGAGATGGCGAGCAAGGTGGGGATGAAGCCCTTGAGCGCGTCGAGAATCAGGCAGGGAATCCCGAATTTTTTTCCCATCACGCGCAGCACGTTGGTCGCGCCGATGTTACCGGAGCCGTGCTGGCGGATGTCGATGCCCTTGGCCTTGGCGATGATGAAGCCGAAGGGGATCGATCCGAGTAAAAACGCGGTCAGCGGGCAGAGCCAGAGTTGCATGGGGAGGAATTGCGGGGCGCGTCACTCAGCGGTGGCGGACTCGATCACCACGCGTTCCTGCGGCACGTCTTGGGAGGGCATTTGAATTTCCTCGCCGGTGGCCTTATTTTTCATGGTCAGCGGTGCGGTGCCGGTGGGCACGGCCCTGATCTTGTCCACCACATCCATACCTTCGACGACTTTGCCGAAGACCGCGTAGCCGTTGTTGCTGGGGTAGTTGAGCATGTTGTTGTCCGTCACGTTGACGAAAAACTGGGCGGTGGCGCTATTTGGGTCGTTGGTGCGGGCCATGGCGATGGTGCCGCGGTCGTTTTTCAGGCCGTTCTGGCTTTCGTTGAGGATGCCGGCACCGACTTCCTTTTCCACCAGCTTGCCGTCAGTCAGCGCAAAGCCGCCGCCTTGGATCATGAAGCCTTCGATCACGCGGTGAAACACCGTGCCGTCGTAATGCTTCTTGTTCACGTAGCCGAGGAAGTTTTCCACGGTCACCGGTGCCTTGGCGGCGTCGAGCTCGATGAGAAATTCGCCCAGGTTGGTTTTGAAACGGACCTTAGGAGCCGCCTCGACGGGCGCGGCAGCGGGCGTGGTATTTTCCGTTTCCTTGGCGGGCTCGCTGCAGGCGAACAAGGAAAACAGGGCGAGGGTTATTAAAGCGAGTCTGGTTTTCATCGGGGAAACTCCTACGGGATGCGTCGGGCGAGTGCAAGCGTAAGGAAAGGGATTGGGGGTTGGGGATTGGGGATTGGAGATTGGGGATTGGAGATTGGAGATTGGAGATTGGGGATTGGGGAGAAGGAGACGGGGAGGCGGGGAGACG
>JBBEEL010000125.1:0-4927 GCA_040880785.1 Akkermansiaceae bacterium
ATCAGATGCTCGCGGGCGAACTCACCGCGGTTCACGTCCCACACCGCGACCCCGACTTCAATCAGGGAAAACAGCCCGACCCTCATAATTTTCGGTAGATAGACGATAGAAAGTATCAGCAACTTAACAGGATGAAGTTGCTTGAGGACTTCATCCGGCGCGAAATCCCGGGCGCAGTAGCGGGACCGCTCGGTGCCCGCGCGGAAGATATTGGAATAGGCGTGCGCCCCTTGCAGCAGTGGCTCCGGACATTTCCGCAGGAGCTCCTCCTCAATCTCCCCGGCCGACCCCGGCTCATACATCCGAAACTCCCTGCCATCCCTCCTCCGGATGAACTGGAATGCCGGCACCGCCGCCTTCACCCCGAAAAATAACTCCGCCTGGACCGCTGGCGTGGTGGATGGCACGCCGGAGTAGAATGTCTCCAAAGTGAAGTGCTTGCGGTGAATCAGCCGTGATAGAAATGGCAGTCTGCCTTTCAACAGCGCCCGCTCGAATTGCGTGCGTGACAGCCCATCCACCTGGATGAGAATCAGGCCGGGGTGAGACGCCTCACCCACCGGCCGTCTGATGCCCAGCAAGCGCGCGACCCAGTGCGTGCGGCTCAGGCGCCGCCGCAGCCACCTCCAGCGGACGACAACCCGGCTAATCAAGGCGGACCTCCGGGGATGAGGTTGCGAGCCATGCGGCAGAGGCCGCGGCGATCTTCGCCGCCAGCAGCTCCCACTCGATTTCCACCCCGTTGACCACCCGGTCCCACTGCGTCGGGTCCCCGAGAACCACGCGGTCGCCGTGCTCGATCAGGCGACGGTAAATTTGCAACATCCGCCCGACACAGCGGCGGATATCATATCTCGCGGCACTTCTGCGGGCCGCATCCGAGCAGGCCTCGCGCAGTCCGGGATCCCCAATGAGCCGCAGCAGGGCCCGCGCGAACTCCTCTTCCGTCGCCCCACCGTCGAGCAAAATCCCGTTTTTCCCATCTCTAACAATATCCCGGACGCCCGGGCCGTCGAGCGCGACCACCGGCTTTCCCGCCGCCATCGCCTCCGCCAGCACGATCCCCTGCGTCTCGGTCTGGGAGCTGAACGCAAAGCAGTCGATCGCTGAATAAGCGTCCACCAACTCGTCGCCTGACAGGCAGCCTGCGTCGTAGATTCTCGATGCGGTCGAACTCGCCGTGAGTATCTCCAACATTTTTTCCCTCCAATCACCGCTACCCACTAGCAGGAATACTGCCGCGGGTTCCCGCTCAAGGCAAAGTGCCACCGCGTGGGCCAGGTAAGCCAGGTTTTTTTCCTCGGCCAGACGCCCGACATGACCGATCACCTGCGCCCCGGCGGGGATGCCAAGGCGCTCGCGGTATCCCGCGCCATCGCCCTTGCCAAAGCGTCTGGTATCGATGCCGGTGGGAACCACTTTAATCGGAATAATTACTCCGCGATCAATCAATAACTTTCCCATGCTTCTGCTCGGCGCGATGACCAGGTCGCAGAGGTTGCAATACTCCGTGGCGATCTGGATCGCAACGCGCTTCAACGCGGCGGAGTCCAGCGGCACGTAATGCGTGTAACGTTCGTAAAGCGTGTGATGGGTGAAAACTATCGGCACCCGCATTTTCCATGACTCGCGCAGCGCCGCGTCACCCAGCAGGAACGGGTGGTGGCTGTGGATGATGTCCGGCTGGAAATCCTCCATAAAATCGCGGACCAGGTTAGGCAGCGGGACCCGGACACAGAAGTCGCTGCCGTGGAAGTGTTGGATGGCCGGAACCCGCAACACCTCGGGAGAAATCTCCGCCCCGTCGTATTCCGGCGCGACCACCCGCACCTCGTGGCCCATCAGGCGGCAGCCGTCCTCCAGGGTTTTGATCGATCTCGCCACGCCGCCCACGTGTGGCAGATAGGTATTGGTGAACATCGCGATTTTCATAAACATTGGAGTGCGATGCTATCTTCCGCGGGATTCATCTCCACCGGCACGAATCCCGGCACCATCACCTGAATCGCCGGCGCGGAGCCTTTGAATTGCTTTTCCAATGTCAGCTGTTTGTGGTCGATGCTAACACTCACCGGCCCCCACGCGGTCAACGTCGGACCGAAAGAAACCAACGCCCCGCCCGCCGTCCACTCTGGCAGGATTCCCGAGCCGATCACCAGCCCGGAGCCCTCTTCCCTAACGAAGCAATTGCGGATCATCATGATCCACTCCGCCGCCGCCCACCCGTGCTGGCCGTCGCCCATGCAGCCGCCGAGCGTTTGGGGGTGGATCGCCTCGGGCCACTGGCCGGTGGGCGTGGCCAGCTCCGCCACCCGCCGGATGAGACCGGCGAAACGCGGGTCCCCCGCCCGCAACAGGGTTTGGGCAAGGTCCAGGGTGAGGTAGGCATTGATCCCCGAGTGGATCATTTCCTGGAAAAATCCACCGTGGGAAAAACACTCGTCGATTAGATAATTCGCGGTTTTCATCATCCGCCGCTCTCCTGGCGGATAGATCTGCAAGGGATAGTCCGCCACCATCGACCCGATTGCCCCCGCATCCATCCGCCGGCCCGGCGCGGCAGGGACTCCGCCGCGGGCACGGGCGGCGGGAATGCCCGCGATGCTCGCCTCGATGGAGTTGGCATATTCCACCGCGAGCGCCGCGGCATTTTCGGATTCGGCCACCGCACCGGTCCGCGCCCAATGCCCGGCGATCGCCTCCAGTCCCGCCCACGCCCAGTAGTCGTCCCAATAGTAATAATCGTTAGGACCGAGGTGCTCCGCGCTGAATCCGGCGGGTAGCAGTCCATGGGTTCCCGGCGCGGGGTGGGTCCGGACGCGTTTCTTTTTAAGCCAGCCCACGCCGTTGCGCAGCGACTGCTCGAGCTCCCGCCCGAGCGGCCGACCGGTGAGCGCGGAATAGCGGGCGACGATCCACAGCACTTGACCGTTAGAGTCCCACTCGCCCTCCTGCGAGAGGAAATACCCGCCGAGCGTCTGCCGCGCGGGGAAGCCCGCGAGGATCCTCTCCGCCCGCTCGACCTGCCCCGTCACCAGCAGGGGATGAAGCATCAGGCAAGCGTCGCGGAACCAGAAACGGCGGTAGGTGTAAGGGCCGGGAACCAGTTCGTCCGCGGAGAGCAGCAGCAGCGTGTGGACTGCGGCGTCATAGAGAAACTGCATCTTCGGATCGTGAATCCGCAGCGTGGAGTTCGCCGCCAGCAGGGTTTCCCATGAGCGGCCGGGGATCGCGGTTTTCGCAATTTTTTTCAAATCCCGTTCCAAGCTAACACCCACCTCAAGCTGCTGGGGCACGCCGGCCTCCAGACGGAAAAGAGCCGCGCCCGTGGCCATTCCCACATCACAACTGATATGCGAGTGCGAGGCACTCCCGCGGATATCCAGATAGACATCTCCCTCCTCGTAGCGGGCCATGCGCAGCGCGCGGGGTGCCCGGTCAAAACTCACCGTCGCCTCGCGGTTCACCCGCAAGCCATAACTTCCCTCCAGCAGTTCAATCCGGTCGATGAACTGGACGCCCTCGGGATTATAAGGCCGTATTGCCACCGCGAGCCAACCGTCCTCGTCGGCAGCGGCGTCCAGGGTGATCGCCAGCTCCACACTGCGCTGCGGCTCGAAAATCATCCGCGTTTCGGAAGTCAACTCCATCCCCTCGTGCGCGCAACGGGTGGTGACGGCCAGTGTCGGGTCCAGGCGCAGCCGCTGCCGCACCGCGTCGTCATCCAGCTTGCTTGGCAGGAGTTTTTTTCCCCCGTCGGTGATGATCCAGAAGTCGATCGACCAGCCATCGTAAAGCGGAGTCACCAGCCCGCGCGGATCCACAATCGGATAGACATCGAGGTCCGGCATGCCCACTGATGTCCAGTTGCGATGGGTCAGGTTGATATGGCTGAACGAGAATGCGCGCGGGATGAATGACTTGTCGGCGGGGTTGAATTGTCGCTCGACCCAATACGGCCAGACCCAGTCGAGGTTGTGCTGGATCACCTTGGCATTCACCAATCCGCGGGCATGGAAGATGATACCCGCCCGCAGCAGTTCCAGCGGCTCGGCGACCTCGGATGGCTGGGCAAAACGCCGCAGCCGCGCCAGCAGCGTCGCCGGATCGAGAACCCCGTAGCGCCGCGCCGCCGCTTTGACGAAGAATTTCCATGGCAACAAACGGATCATGACGAGAGAAGGCGGGGCGATCGTCGCATGAGCCATGCCAGCTTGCCTCGCCCGCCAGACCCGCCAGACCCGCCGGAACGCAGCTAAGCATGGATGGAGCGCGGACGTGCGAAGCAGGACCATTGAGAATCCCCACCATCCATGCCCCTCCATGAAATCTGTGGTCAGAAGAGAGGAATTTTAACCCCGATGGCAGGGATGGACAAAGATGAAGAGAACTCAAATCCAGCTCTCAATCCATCTGTGCCCTCCGTGAAATCTGTGGTTCAATCTCCCAACCGCCTCGCGAAACTTGCGCTTATTCGTTCATCTGCGGTTCGATATTTCTTAAGCCGACAGGATTGCGCACGCCGCCCGCCCGCGGCAGCGGACCTGCCCTGCCGTGCGCGATGCAAGGCCCTCATGGCACTCTGCGCGATGGCGTGGTGCAGCCTCTTGCGGTGCGCAGGCTTCAATATGAACCGATCCGCATTAATTCCCGAAAGGAAATGCCCAAGGCATTCCCGACGAAATCAACCACTGATCAAGCTGCGAGCGTTCAGGCCAGGTCCTTCACCTGCACCTGCGCCCACCATTCCTTGAAGGTGTTGATGAAGACGTTGTGCTCCGGATCCACCTGATAGGCATCGTGGTCCTCGATGTTGTTGAACTGCATGGTCAGCGCGTAATCCCACGACTGGTCGATAACCGGACGCACCATCACCTTCGCAGGCACCGCCCAACGGCCGCCGGCCACCAGCCCGATGTCGAAAAGC
>JBBEEL010000125.1:5027-12022 GCA_040880785.1 Akkermansiaceae bacterium
CCCGTCCAGCCGGTTTTGGAGACCTCGTCGAGTGCCCGCCGGTAGCTGGGAATCCACAGCCCCTCGCGGGCGATTTGTTCGCCGTCGCGCGGGTAGTCGGCGCGGCCGAGGGTATTTTCCGCCAAGTGGAAGCACAGCCAGGCACGCCACGTGCGGACCCGGGCGCGTGGCCCGCGCATGCGACTGGCGAGGTGCTGGAAATGGCGGACCGGATTGCCGAAATACCCGCGACCCCCGGCGGCGGACATTTCCATGATCCAGACCAACGCCTGATAGGGCGGCGGCTGTATTAGCAGCACTGGATCACCCGTGGCCAGATCCGCCATCCACGACTTGTTGAGCTGGAGCAGCGCTTGGGCGGGTTTTCCCGCGATCCACAGCGCTTGGGCGTAGCGCAGGGTGTCGAGGTAAAATGCGGCTCCCCTGGCGGCCCCGTGGCGGCGGGTGACGGAGAAATCCAGCGGCCCGGTCACTGCGGGCAGCCATGGGCAGGGCGGATTTCCGGTGAGTTGTTCATCTTCTGGAAGTTCCGCGGCCACTGGTGCCGAGTCTCCGCGCCGTCTCCTCCATGGGCTAGGTTTTTATGATCATTTTTTCAGTCCGACCGCCGCGTGGGCGATACGTCCAGTCCTGCCGGTTGAAGAAAATTTAACCGATGAACACAGATTCAGAGGGTTTAGATTATTTTGATCTGCGTTCATCTGCGGCGTGTCACCTGTTCGTGTCTAAAACAACAGGATTGGGTGCCCACACTCCTTGAAGTCCCAATTTTCGGGGCTTGCATCTAGTCCGGGATTGTCAATTCTCCCCGCCCCATGAGTCGCTTAGAAGGAAAAGTTCTTGTCGCACAAGGTGGCGGCCCCACCCCGGTTATCAACCAGAGCATCGTCGGCGTCGCCCTCGAAGCGCGTAAATTCAGCCAGGTTAGCTCGATTTACGGAGCCGTCCATGGCGTCCGCGGGATCATCGACGAGGACTTCGTCGACCTGACCCGCGAGACCACCCACAACCTCGAGCAGGTCGCCAGCACGCCGTCCTCAGGCCTGCTTTCCACCCGCGACAAGCCGGATGAGGAATACTGCGCGCGGATGTTCAAGGTGATGCAAGCCCATGACATCCGTTATTTTTTCTACGTCGGCGGAAACGATTCCTCCGACACCGTGCGCATCGTCAACGAGCAGGCGCAGGAGGCAAATTACGAGCTGCGCGCGATCCACATCCCCAAGACGATCGACAACGATTTGGAGGAAAACGACCACTGCCCGGGTTTCGGCTCGGCGGCGCGCTTCGTGGCCCAGGCATTTTCCGGCGTGAACCTCGACAACCGCGCCTTGAAGGGCGTTTACATCGGCGTGGTGATGGGCCGCCATGCCGGCTTCCTCACCGCCGCCTCCTCCTTGGCCCGCAAATATGTCGATGACGGCCCGCACCTTGTTTACGTGCCGGAACGCGCGTTTGATATGGACAAGTTCCTCACCGACGTGGACCGCGTTTACCGGCAGCACGGCCTCTGCACCATCGCCGTTTCCGAAGGGATTTCGGATGCCGACGGCACCGCGATGATCACCAAGCTGCTCGGCACCGAGGAGCGTGACTCCCACGGCAACATCCAGCTCTCCGGCACCGGTGCGCTCGGCGACCTGCTTTCCAACGAGATCCGCAAACAGCTGAAAATCAAACGGGTCCGCTCCGACACCTTCGGTTACCTGCAGCGCTCGTTCATGGGCATCCAGTCCGACCGCGACGCCCGCGAGGCGCGCGAGGTGGGTGAAAAAGCCGTCCAGTTCGCGATGTGGGACAACGTCGATGGCTCGGTAGTCATTCGCCGTCCGGTCCTCAACTACAGCGTGGATTACGATCTGGTGGCGATTGAGAAAGTCGCCGGCAAGACCCGCCACATGCCCGACCATTTCATCAATGCGGAGGGCAATGGGGTCACCCCGGATTTCATGAATTACTGCCGCCCGCTGCTCGGCTCCGGCCTACCGGAAACCCACCGCCTCCGCGCACCGGCCGTCGGGAAGATCTTGCACAAGTAAGACCTGATCAAAGCGGGCGATCGCGCTGACGCCGGCCTATGCGCCGATGCCAGCGAGCCAGAGGGCGGCGTGGATTTTGAAATCCACGTGTTTTCCTGCCGCTTCCTGCGCGGCGAGCCACCCGCGCAACCCGGCGACGGGGACGTGGTGGACGGTAATGTTCTCCCCTGCCACGCCGCCGCCGTCATGTGAGCGGACCAGGTCGCGGGCGTGGAATAAATGCGTGATCTCCGACGTCATTCCGGCGGAGGTGGGGCTGGCGATGAGCGGACTCATCGCACCGGCCAAATAGCCGGTCTCCTCCAGCAACTCGCGACGCGCGGTGGCGGCCAGCGACTCGCCCACATGCTCGGCCTCGTCGCCGACGAGCCCGGCCGGGATTTCAATCACCCAAGCTTGGACCGGGACGCGGAATTGCTCGACGAGCACGATTTCCTCCGCCGCGGTGATCGCGAGGATGCCGACACAGGCGTCGGAGTGAGGGCGGCGGACGAAGTCCCAGCGACCGATGCGGTGCAGGCCGAGCCAGCGGGTTTCAAAGAGGGTTTCAATCTCGGGCATGGTGATAGGTAATTGAAGCAAGAAACGATGGCGCACCTGCGTATTCGAAGCTACTGCACCCGCGCACTGATGTCCCGCTACGATTTCCAAATTCCCGTCACCTTCAAGCACCGTATTGTTTTCACCCGCGATGCCTTCTCCCTGGAAAACCCGGCGCTCGCTGAGGTCCTAAGCGAGGGTGGCGGACGCCGGGCACTGGTTTTCGTGGAGGAAACCGTGGCGCTGGTGTGGCCCCGACTGGCCGCTGACATTGAGGCTTACTTGGCGAAATTGGGGACCGGCGGCGAGCTGGGCCTCGACTACCTCGGCACCGCGATCTTCCCCGGCGGCGAGTCGGCGAAGGCCGACGACCAACTGGTGCGCGAAATTTGGGCGGCGATCGACGCGGCGCATCTCGACCGCCATTCCTACGCGCTCGTCATCGGCGGCGGTGCCTTTCTCGATGCGGTCGGCTTTGCGGTCGCCACCGCCCACCGGGGAGTCCGGATGGTCCGCTTTCCGACGACCACTCTCTCCCAGGACGACAGCGGAGTGGGGGTAAAATGCGCGATCAACGCGTTTGGCAAAAAGAACTGGATTGGCTCCTTCACCGTGCCCTATGCGGTCATCAATGATTTCAATTTCCTGCACAGCCAGCAGGAGGAGACCCGGCGGGCGGGCTTGATCGAGGCGGTCAAGGTGGCGCTGGTCCGGGACCGCGGGTTTTTCGAGTGGATCCAGGCAAATCTCGAATCGCTCGCGGCGCTGGAGCCCGCCACCTTGGAAACCTGTGTGGAGAGATCCGCCTTGCTCCACGCCCGGCACATCGCCGAGGGCGGGGATCCGTTCGAGGCCGGGTCCAGCCGGCCATTGGATTTCGGACATTGGGCGGCGCACAAACTGGAGGCAATGAGCTCTTATCAACTGTTCCATGGCCCCGCCGTCGCCGTCGGGCTGGCGCTGGACACGCTCTATTCCGCGCGCGCCGGCTTCCTCAAGTTTTCCCATGCAAATGAGATCCTGCAGGTGCTCGACGCGCTCCAGCTCAGTAGCTACCACCCGGCGCTCGACTGGCTCGACGAGGCAGGAAAGCGCCGCGTCCTCGGCGGCATCGACGAGTTTCGCGAGCATCTCGGCGGTGCCCTGACGATCCTGCTGCTCGACGACATCGGAAGCGGGATTGATGTTCATCAAATCGACGAGGGCTTGCTGGGCGAATGCATCGACGAATTGCGGACCCGCTGGGAAAGCCGCGGCTGAGCGCCTCAGTCATTCTGTTTCATCCGACTTGCATTCATCTCGGAATCACCGTAAAAACGCGGATGCGTTTCCGACCAATCACCCGTCTGCTGGTTTTTTCTGCGTTCACTCTCTCCGTCCATGGCGCCCTCTCGCTGCCGACAGACAGCGCCGCTGCAGTGCCCGCCACTGCCGAAGGTCCCGCAAAGGGAGCGCTGGACGCATTCCAAGCTGGTCGCCACGCCAAGGCCGTGGAGCTGGCCAAACCGCTGGCCGAGCAAGGAAACGCAGAGGCACTCTACCTCATGGGGCTTGCCCACGAGACCGGCCAAGGCGCGGATGCGGACCGGGAAAAAGCGCTTGAATTTTACCGCAAGGCGGCGGCCGCCAAGCACAAGGATGCCGTTTACCGGCTCTCGTTCATCCTGCTCGCCTCCGAGGATGAGAAAGAGCGCGACCAAGCCCGTGAAACGCTCGAATCCGCCGCCAAGAACGACCCGGCCGTGGCTGGCCGCATTCTCGGCGAAGCTTACCTCCGCGGCCGCCTCACTCCCGCGGCGGATCCCGACAAGGCGGTGTTCTGGTGGAAACGAGCGGCCGACGCCGGGGACATCCCGTCGCTTTTGCTGATCGCGCGCTTTTATGAAGGTCAGTTTGGTTTTCCCGAGCTAAAGAATTCCCAAGAGGCGCTCGCCAGTTACGCCAAGGCGGCGGGTCTCGGCAATACCGGCGCCATGGCAGCCCTCGGCTCCCGCTTGCTCAGTGGCGAGGAAACGCTCCGCGACGAGGAAAAGGGCCGCGACTGGCTCAAGAAGGCGGCCGAGGCCAAGGAATACTCCGCCTACCTTGCGCTTGGCGACTATGAGGAAAACGTGAAAAAGGACCTCAAGGCCGCACTCACCGCCTACGAACGGGGCAAGGATGCAGGCCAAATCGACTGCATCCTCCGCAGCGCGGATTTTTACATCGAAGGAAAAGGCGTTGAGAAAGACGCCGCCCGCGGCCTCGCGCTGTTAGAGAACGCCGCTGAGGCAGGCAGCCCGGCCGCCAGTTTCCGCCTCGCCGCCCAGTCGCTCTCCACCGACACGCCGAATCTCCTCCTCGGCTACAAATACTTGCTTGCCGCGGCAAACGGAAATTTGGTGGAAGCCCAAAACGAGCTTGGCCTGCTCTATCTCTCCGGGAAACTCGCTGTCGCGGATGCCGTGTCTGGGGCCGCCTGGTTAACTCGCGCCGCTCAGAACGGCTACGCCCAGGCCCAGAATAATCTCGCGACTCTTTTCGAGCAGGGCGCGGGCGTGCCCCAGAATATTGAAAACGCCGGCCAGCTTTATTCGCTCGCCGCGAACCAAGGCCACGGCCCCGCCACCCTGGCCTTGGCCCGCTTGATCAACAGAGGCACCGGCACCAAGGCGGACCCCGTCAAAGCTTGGGCGCTCGCCAGTCTCGCCAAAGAACGCGGTGCCGAAGACGCGACTGAAATGATCACCGCCATCGCCGCCAACTTGAACAGCAGCCAAAAGGTGGCTGCTAGAAAAGCACTCGAGGACATGAAGTCGGGTAAAGTCGCGGAAGTGGAAACCGAGGCTCCCAACGAGCCAAAATAACCGGTTCCACCGCTCCCGCCAAACCGAAACGCGCGCGTGAAAATTCTCCTCACCGCCGGCCCCACCCGCGAGCCGCTCGATCCGGTGCGTTTCCTCACCAACCGCTCGTCCGGAAAAATGGGCTATGCCCTCGCCTCGGCCTTCGCCCATGCCGGACACTCGGTTTTCCTCGTCTCCGGCCCGACCGCACTCGATGTCCCGCATGGCGTCGATTTCGTCTCCGTAGAAACGGCGGCGGAAATGCATGACGTCGTCGCCCGTTACATCGGGAAAATGGACATCGCCGTTTTCGCCGCCGCCGTGGCCGACTACACGCCGGCCAAGGTTGAATCCGCGAAAATCAAAAAAAACGCCGAAACCCTCACCCTCGGGCTGGTCCGCACCGCCGACATCCTCGGCTCCGCGCGCGGCACCTTCGGCTTCACCGGCACCCTCGTCGGCTTCGCCGCAGAAACGGAAAATCTCGAAGCCAACGCCCGCGCGAAACTGCTCCGCAAGCACTGCGACCTCGTCGTCGCCAACGACGTTTCCAAGCCCGGCGTCGGTTTTGATTCCGATGACAACGAAATTCTGCTCGTCTATCCCGGCCACAGCGAGGCCCTGCCCGCCGCCTCAAAACACCGGCTTGCCCAGCAGCTCGTCAACGCCATCCTCGCCCTCACCTCTTAACCAATCTCCAATCTCATCCCCCATGACCGATCTCGCACTCGCCACCCACGCCGCCGTCACCGCCGGCAAACTCCTCCGTGAAAACTTCGGCAGCGACGCCACCGTGGACGAAAGCTCCCACCACGACATCAAACTCGCCCTCGACAAGGAATCCCAAGAGCTGATCACCGGCATCCTTCTGGGCGCGCGCCCGGGAGACGCGCTCTACGGCGAAGAAGGCATCGCCGGAAACCAAGACTCCGAGCGCCAGTGGATCGTCGATCCCATCGACGGCACGGTGAACTTTTTCTACAGCATCCCGCATTTCTGCGTCTCCATCGCCCTGCGCGTGGCCGGTGAGATCGTGGTCGGCGTGATCCACGACCCGATGGTCGGAGAAACCTGGACCGTTGAGAAAGGCCAGCCCGCCTTTCTCAACGGCAAGCCGATTCAAGTAAGCAAGCGCTCCGATTTCTCAGAATCCATCCTCTTCGTCGGCTGCGGCAAGGATGAGGCCGCACTGCGCACGGGCATGGAGCGTTTCCAGCGCGCCTCGCTCAAAGCCCGCAAGATGCGGATGATGGGATCCGCCGCGCTCGGCATGGCCTACATCGCCTGCGGCCGGCTGGATGCCTACATCGAGTCGCGCATCTCCCTCTGGGACATCGCCGCCGGCCAACTGCTCGTCGAGACGGCCGGCGGTAAAGTCCAGCTCACCGAAGTCCACGGCCACGGCGACGCCTGGTCCATCGTCGCCAGCAACGGCTCCATCCCGATCGAGGAGATCCTTTGAGTAAAACTGAAATGCTGAAAAGCTGAAATGCTGAAATGCCCCGGGAACGCCGAGCCCCAGCTCGGCGAGAACCTAATCTCCAATCTCCAATCTCCAATCTCCAATCTCCAATCTCCAATCTCCAATCTC
>JBBEEL010000126.1:0-7986 GCA_040880785.1 Akkermansiaceae bacterium
ATGCCACTCGGTGAAATTTGATAGGTAATCGACGATCCGGCGTGAGTTGGAGCGGAAGTAATGTGGGCCGTAGTGGTGGATGAGCACGCCCGCTGGGTCGATGCCGTCGCGGGCGTTGCCGCCGAGATGATCGCGGCGGTCCACGACCACACATTTCCAACCGGCGGCGGACAGGCGCTGGGCGGCGACCAGGCCGGAAAAGCCAGCGCCGATGATCAGGAAGTCGGTGGAGGGGGTGGGGTTCAAGGGGCGGGTGGGAAGAGTCTGAAGGTCTGGAAGTCGGAAGAGTGATTGGCGAGACGCCCGCTACTAACAGGTTAAGAATTTTTTAACCGCAGATGAACACAGATGAACACAGATGAAGAGGGATTTTGATTCATTCTGATCTGCGTTTATCTGTATTAATCTGCGGTTTATTTTCCTCTTCATGGGTCTAACCCGACAGGACTGGGCGAGACGCCCCAGCCACTTGGCCCTGTCATTCACCCAGTCCAACTTGTGTCACTCTAGGGCCTGCTACGCTGCCGCCCATGGTCGATCGATCCGTGACGGAAGGAAACCAGAGAGAGAGAGAGAAGGGTGCGAGTGATGTGGAGTGCCGCGGCCGCCGCGAATTTTCCGCGCCGGACGGGGCGACAGGGTGTCAACAGAAGAAGAACATCGGGAGTGAAGTGATCCCTTGGAAAGCGCGACTCCTCATGGTTTTGGCCGGCGTGGCAGGAGGATTGAGAAGATGTCCATATCCACGGCTTGCGGGTTGCCGAGAAACTCCAGGAGAATTTTCACTCGGTCGGCAGAGGAGGGAATGGAGACGACTGTCCCTTGCATTCCTTGGAAGGGGCCGTGGGCGACTTCCACCTCATCGCCGAGTTCGATGACGGGACTGAGGGTGATGAGTTCCCCGTCCTGTTCGCTGCCTTGGCGGTCGCGGATCTCGAATCTGAGTGCGTTGACGAAGGATTCGGGCACGGGAGGGATGATGCCCGCGCCGAAGCGGACGAGGCCGCGGACGCCTTGGCAGAAGGTGACGGCGCGCTCCATTTCCGCGATGTCGAATTTCGCGAGGAGGTAGCCGGGGAACATGGGCTCGACCCACCAGATTTTCCCGCGGCGGGTCGCCTTGCGGTAGCGGAGGCGAGGGCAGAAGACCTCGATGCCTTCGAGTTCCCTCAGGTGTCCGGCGGCGATGTGCTCGCGTTTGGTCTGGCAGCGGACACAGAACCACTCGGGTAGAGTGGTGGGTTCTTCAGCAGGGGTCATTGGCCGAGTAATTTTTGGAGAACGGGAAGCACCCTGCCGCCGCTGCGGATCCACGATTCGAGACGCTCGATGCGTTCGGAGACGAATTGGCGGCGTTCGGGGTCGTCGATTTCGCTGCTGGTTTTGGCGAGGCGGTTGATTTTACTTTTTCCGCTTTCGAGGTGCGGGCGGATTTGCTCGCGGATGAAGCCGCCGGCGAGGCGCTTGAGTTCGATGGCGGGTTCGTAATAGGTCCGGCGCTCTGCCCCGCCACGGGTCTCGCGGACGGCGCCGAGGCTTTTGAGCAGCCGCAGGCCTTGGCTGGCGGAGCCCTTGCTGATGCGGAGGCGTAGGACCAAGTCATCGAGCGAGAGGGCGGTTTGGGAAATGAAGAGCAGGCCGTAGATTTCCCCGATCGAGCGGGGTAGGCCGAGGACGCGCACGCCGTCCACGAAAAAGGCGACCACCTGGCGTTCCAAGGGGTCGAGAGCGTGTTGATCTCCGGCTAGCAGATCGTCCATGCGGTGGATCGTAGGAAAATCTGCAGGTTGTTCAAACTAAAATGAACACCGCATTGCGATCGTGTCTTGATTTCATCGGTGGATGCGGCTGATGATCCGCGCATGCGCATATTGATCACCGGCGGGGCAGGTTTTTTGGGGTCTCATCTGAGCGAGCGGCTGCTTGGGGAGGGGCACGAAATCATCTGTATGGATAATTTTTTTACGGGTCGGAAGCGGAACATTGCCCATTTGCTGGCCAATCCGTATTTTGAGTTGGTCCGCCACGACGTGACCGAGCCGTTCAAGTATGAGGTGGATCAAATTTACAATCTCGCCTGCCCAGCCTCGCCGCCGCATTACCAGCATAATCCGATCAAGACGACCAAGACCTCGGTGATGGGTGCGATTCATTGCCTTGGGTTGGCGAAACGAACGGGTGCCCGGGTGTTCCAAGCCTCCACGTCCGAGGTTTACGGCGATCCCGACGTGCATCCACAGCCGGAGTCCTATCACGGAAATGTCAATCCCATCGGCATCCGTGCGTGTTATGACGAGGGCAAGCGCTGTGCTGAAACCTTGTTTTTCGACTATCACCGGCAGAACCAGGTGGACATCCGCGTGGTGCGGATTTTCAACACCTATGGTCCGCGGATGCTGCCCGACGACGGCCGCGTGGTTTCGAATTTCATTGTTCAGGCGCTGCAGGGACGAGACCTCACCATCTACGGTGATGGCAGCCAAACACGGTCGTTTTGCTACGTGGATGACCTCGTCGAGGGCTTTGTCCGGCTGATGAACCACCCGCACTTGACCGGGCCGGTGAATCTCGGCAACCCGGGGGAGTTCACGATGCTCGAACTGGCGGATCTGATCCTGCAGAAAATCGGTGGGCCATCGAAAATCACGCATTTCCCGCTGCCCGGCGACGACCCGAAACAACGCCAGCCGGACATCACTCTGGCGAAAAAGGAATTGGGGTGGGAGCCGACGGTCGCGCTTGGCGAGGGGCTGGACGCCACAATCGACTATTTCCGCCGGTTGTTGGCAGTCGGGTGAAAAATACTTTGAATCCCCGTGATAAGCCACCCTGATGGCTGGCGTATCCCACCGCCTGATGATTCGACCTTTCGTCCCGTTTGTCGTTGTTTGTTGTTGTTTGTTGCTTGTCCTGCCTGCCCGCGCGGATTGGCAGCCGCTTTTCAATGGAGAAAATCTCAACGGCTGGTCGGGCGATCCTCGGCTCTGGCGGGTGGAAAATGGCGTGCTCATCGGCGAGACGAACGGCTCTGATAAAAAGGTCGATGCGAATTCCTTTCTCATCTGGCAAGGCGGCGAGCCGGGCGACTTTAAACTCGAGTTCCAAGCCCGGATCACCGGCGGGAACAACTCCGGCGTGCAATACCGCAGCCGGACGATCGATGCGGGAAAGTGGCAGGTCGGTGGTTACCAGATGGATTTGCACCCGAATGCACCCTATCTCGGGATGCTCTATGAGGAACGCGGCCGCGGCATCGCCTGTGAGCGCGGTCAACGCGTGAAGCTGCATGAGAAGCCGGAAATCAACGGTAAGCTGGAAATGTCCAAGGTGGATCTGGGGCAATGGAATTCCTATCGCATCGTCGCCCAAGGCCATGTCCTCCGGCATTTCGTCAATGACACGCTGGCGGCGGAAATCGAGGACGTGCATCCAGAAAAGCGCGCGGCCAAGGGAGTCATCGCGCTGCAACTTCACGCGGGTGCTGCCATGAAGGCGGAATTCAAAGAAATCCGTCTGCAGGAGGTCGGCAACAATGGCCGCGGTAACCAGCCAGTTCCCGAGTGGATTTGGAAAAGCAAATCTCCTGGCGCGACTGAAAAAGTGTTTTTCCGGCGTGAGTTCCAGCTGCCGTCTGACCTCGTCGGTGCCGCCGTCACGGTGACTTGCGACAACTGGTATCGCCTGATCGTCAATGGGAAAGAGCTTGGCATCTCAGGTGAATGGTCGGCTCCGGGCAGTTATGACGTGCTGGCGCACCTCAAGCCGGGCGGCCGCAATGTCATCGCCGTGGAAGGTCGCAACCAAGGCGGCAGTGCGGGCTTGGCGCTGCGTTTCCGCGCCACTCTCAAGGACGGGAAAAATCTTCATGTCGTGACCGACCGCAACTGGGTTTGCAGCCATGAAGCGGCGGAAGGCTGGGAAAACATCGACTCGGCCGCCAGCGGCGACTGGGCGAAGGCGGTGGTCTTGGCCAAGATGGGCGACGGGCCTTGGGGCGACATCATGCCTTCGGAGGCAAGTGAAACCAATTCCAGCGAAGACATGACTGCAAAATTTCAAGTTGCGGATGGTTTCAAACTGGAGCGGCTTTATCGCATTCCCGCCAATCAGGGGTCGTGGGTGGCGATCACCGAGGACGACAAGGGCCGACTGCTCTGCGCCGACCAATATGGCGAAATCTACCGCGTCACCCTGGCAAGTGGTGAGGCGGGCCAAAAAATCGAGCCGCTGGTGATCCCGCTCAAGGGGGCGCATGGCCTGCTTTGGCACGAGGGGGTGCTGTGGGTCTGCATCAATGAGGGCAAAGATCAATCCGGTGTCTGGCGTGTCACTGACTCCAACGGCGACGGCACCCCCGACAAGCCGGAACTCATCAAGGCATTCAAAGGTCGCGGTGAGCACGGACCCCACGGTTTCGCCCTCTCGCCTGACGGGAAATTCATCTACGTCGTCTCCGGCAACCACACTGACCTGCCTGAAATGGAAAAATCCCAGGTGGCCCGCGTTTGGCAGGAAGACCAGCTCTTGCCGCGTCGCCCGGACGCCCGCGGCCACGCCCGCGACCGGATGGCTCCCGGCGGGTGGGTCGCCCGCTTTACCCCGGACGGCCAGAACTGGGAACTCATTTCCATCGGCTACCGCAATGCCTACGGGCTGGCCTTCAACGAGCACGGCGACTTATTCACCTACGACTCGGATATGGAATACGATCTCGGGATGCCCTGGTATCGGCCCACCCGGATCAGTCACGTCGTCCCGGGTTCCGAGTTCGGCTGGCGCAACGGCACCGGCAAATGGCCGGAACACTACGAGGACAGCATGTCCAGCCAGCTCGATATCGGTCCGGGATCGCCGACCGGCGTGATCTCCGGAAAAGGCGCGAAATTTCCCGCAAAATACCAGCGCGCCATCTACGCCTTGGATTGGACCTTCGCCACGATCTATGCCATCCACCTCACCCCGGACGGCGGCGGCTACCGTGCCGAGCGGGAAGAATTTGTCTCAGGCAGCGGCCTGCCACTCACGGACGCGATTGTCGGCCGTGAGGGGGCGATGTATTTTCTCACCGGCGGCCGCCGCACCGAATCTGCCCTCTGGCGCGTCAGCTACACCGGCAGTGAGAGCACCGCGGCGGCGGAAACAAGCCCGTCACCCGCCGGCGAGCTCGCCTCCGGGGTCAGGGAGGATCGCCGATTGCTCGAGCTCGCCGCCGCCGGCGAGCCCACCGTAGCGGAAAACCTGGATGCGGTCTGGTCGCGGCTCGGCTCCGGTGACCGCCTCCAGCGCTACAGTGCGCGGCTGGTGCTCGAACAACTTCCCCCTACCGCCTGGGGCTCCCGCCTCGCGGCAGAGGCTGATCCATGGCGCGTCATTGGCGGTGCGATCGCCCTCGTCCGCAGCGGCGATAAGGACCAGTCCGCCGCGGCATCCGCAGCGCTCGACCGTCTCGATTGGGCAAAGCTCGACCTCACTCAGAAAATCGGCTGGTTGCGTGCCACTGGCCTCGTTTTCATGCGCCACGGCGAGCCCGATGCCGCCACCCGCGGCCAGGTCCTCGCCAAGATCGACGCCAGCTTCCCCGCCACCGACGAGACGCTCAACCGCGAGCTCTGCCGCATGCTTGCCTATCTCCAGGCACCCGGCGTGGTCTCGCGCAGTCTTACGCTGATGGATTCCGCCGGCCCCTCGCCGACTCCCGATTGGCTCGAACTCGCGCAGCGCAACGCCAGGTATGGCAATGCTGTCATCGAGATGATCAAAAACCTCCCGCCCGCCCAAGTCATCCACTACGTTTACTGTCTGCGCGTCGTGAAAGGCCCATGGCACGGCGACGAGCGTCAACGTTTTTTCACCTGGATCGGTAAACTCCGCGTCAGCAGCGGCGGTATGAGCTACGGCGGGTTCCTGGACGACCTCGCCGCCCAAACCCTCGCCACAGCGACCCCCGAGGAGCGGGAAAGCATTGCCAAGTTCGACATCATCGCCCCGCCGAACCCCTTCGCCAACCTTCCGGCGGTCAAAGGCCCCGGCCGCGAATGGACCACCGACGCCATCGTCGCACTCGCCGAATCCGGGCTCGACGGCCGCAGCAAGCAGCGTGGCCACGACATTTATCGCGCCACCCTTTGCGCCGCCTGCCACCGCTTCGGCCCCGAAGGCGGTGCCGCCGGTCCCGACCTCACCTCACTTGCCGGCCGCTTCACCATCCGCGACCTCGCCGAGGCCATCATCGAGCCGAGCAAGGTGGTGTCAGACCAATACGCTTTCGACCTCATCGTCCGCAATGATGGCAGTGAAATCGTCGGCAAGATCATCGAGGAAAAGGACGAGAAATGGATCGTCGCCACCAGCCCCTTCGACTTCAGCCAGACCACCGAGATCGAGCGTAACGAGATCAAGGAAATCAAGCGCTCCCCGGTCTCGCCGATGCCGCCCGGCCTGGTGAACCGTCTCAATCCCGATGAACTGAAAGACCTGCTGGCCTACCTCCTCGGTAAGGGAGAATGAAGAGCGGGGGGCTGGATACGCGCCAGGCACCGCTCCCATCCCTCGACGGAGAAAGGTCTGGCGCGCCTCAGCGGCTCAAACGCCAGGCGTCCATGAGCGTGCGGTATTTTGTCAGCGTGTTCGGCACTTCCCAAGCGGGCACGGGCTTGCCATCGAGGTAGCTGAGAAAACGCTCGGTCACTTGGCCGAAATGCGCCTCGTGGCCCGCCTTGTATTGGTCGGGAATGACCACTTCCCAACGCCCATCGCGCGCGTTGAGCGCGATGCCCGGCCAGCGGTCCGCCAGCGTCGCCATCGCCCCGGCCAGCGCCGTTTTCCAGGCATCGTCAGGCGCGCCGGCAGGTTCGATGTAGAGGACTGGCTTGAATCCTTGCTCGGATCCCTGGCGGATGTGGAGCGAGGCCTTGGTGCCGCGGAGCAGCGAGTCATGTGTGTCGCCCGCACCGGCGGGGGCCTCGAAATCCCAGCGCACCGAGACCTTGGCATGGACGCCGCGCAGGGTGTAGACGAACTCGCCGTTCGAGGGCGTTTGCAGGACTCCCTCACCATCGATGAGGGGCTTTAAATACTCCGGCCACTCGTCGAGTTTGGTGACTTTTTTGAATTCATCGATGGTCAGCGCGGTGTTCCAGCTCCGCGCGGAAATCACCTTCACCTCGGAAGGCGCGATGATTTCCTCCGGGAAACACTCCCACTGGACGAGATCCACCAGGTGGGTGGTGACATCGACGATGGCCTCGCCTTGCTGCGAGGGGTCGAAAAACCACGGTGGCCGCTGGAGCGGGGCGTTGTTCACGAGCTTCGAAAAGTGGTGCACGCTTTCTTTCGTCACCGAAGGGCTTTCCGGTGTGCCTTTGTCGAGATCGCCGAAGACCGCGGGGAACCGTGACAGTTCTTTTTGCAAGGTCGTGGTGATCTCGTGGCGCTCGGTCATGATGTCCAGCAACACGAGTTTCTTCTCGCCCGCGATTTGATAGGCCTCCTCGATCAACTTGAAGTCGTCGGGGGTGATCGCCATCGGCTTGTCGGAAAGGACGTTCAGGCCGGCCTTGATGCATTCGAGGATGTAGCGGGATTTGCGGGCGTTGTTGCCGGAGATGACCACCAGATTGCCGGGGCGGTCGCGCAGCATTTCCGCAAGGTAATCCGGGCCGGAGTTGACCTTGAGTTGCCACTTCGTCGGTGAGTCGTCGCGCGAGTTGAAGCCCTCGATCATCGCCAAGTGGCGGTCGAGTTCCGGTCCGGCCGGGGCAAATACGTGGACGACCGGATCGATGCCCGGAACCATGGTTTTTTGGACCAGCCCGGCGTGGAAGTGGCCGGGGTCGAGGGTGATCAGCTTGACGGGATCGGCAAAGGCCGCGCTTGCGGCGACGCCGAGAATGACGAGGGTGAGGTTCTTTAGCGGGGTAATCATGGTGGAATCGGGGGTAGTTTCGGGGCTTTTGGCTGTGGGTGCAATGCGGAAGTGGTTTTCAG
>JBBEEL010000126.1:8086-11913 GCA_040880785.1 Akkermansiaceae bacterium
TTTTCAGAGAAGAGGAAGAGTTTGGATAAGCGAAACGCGGAGGCGCGGAGGCCGCAGAGAGGGGCGCGGAGGGGATGTGCGGTGACCAGTGGCAGGGACGAGCGAGTGTTTCAGTTTTCATTTTCAGTTTTCAGTTTTCAGTTTTCAGAGAAGAGGAAGAGTTTGGATAAGCGAAACGCGGAGGCGCGGAGGCCGCGGAGAGGGGCGCGGAGGGGAAGTGCTGTGACCAGCGGCAGGGAAGAGCGGGTGTTTCAGTTTTCAGTTTTTCAGTTTTTCAGTTTTTCAGCTTTTACCTCAGGCGGTTTTCCCGAATTTTCACGCGCGGGAGTTGCGCGCCGGGTATTTTCAACTATGGGAAGGGCAGCTCGCTTCCTGCAGGTCCTCTTACCCCACTTATTATGTCAGCCCGCCTCGACTTCCGCAGCCGCCACCTAGGTCCCGTTGGTTCCCAGCGCGATGAAATGATCCGCGCCATCGGCTATCCCTCGCTCGACGCCCTCATCGATGCCGCCGTGCCCGCCGGGATCCGGCTGGACCACGCACTGAAGTTGCCCGCCGCCCGCTCTGAGCACGACGCGCTGGCCTGGCTGAAGTCGATCATGGGCAAAAACCAGGTGCTCAAGTCATTCATCGGGCAAGGCTATCACGGCACTCACACGCCCGGCGTGATCCAGCGGAATATCCTGGAAAATCCCGGCTGGTATACCGCCTACACGCCTTATCAGGCGGAAATTGCGCAGGGCCGGCTCGAAGCCTTGCTCAATTTTCAGACCATGATCACCGATCTGACGGGTCTTGATGTTTCCAACGCCTCGCTGCTCGACGAAGCCACGGCCGCTGCGGAGGCGATGAGTCTGGCGCTCGCGGGCAAGCCGAAGGGTAAAGCCATTTTCATTTCCGACCGTTGCCACCCGCAGACTATCGACGTGGTGGTGACGCGCGCGGAACCGCTGGGGATCGAGGTGATCACCGGGGATTGGCAGGAATTCAACCCGGCCGACTGCGCAGGCTTGTTTGCGGTGTTGGTGCAGTATCCTGACACCCGTGGGCGGATCGATGACTTCACGGAATTTTTCGCCAAGGCGCGGGCGGCGGGCGCAGTGGCCATCGTCGCTGCGGATTTGCTCGCGCTCACGCTGCTCAAGGCCCCCGGCGAGTTCGGCGCGGACATCTGCGTCGGATCCTCGCAGCGTTTCGGCGTGCCGATGGGTTTCGGTGGACCGCACGCGGGCTTCATGGCTTGCGCGGATCCTTTAAAGCGCAAGATGCCAGGCCGGCTCATCGGCGTCTCCGTGGATTCTCGCGGCAAGCCCGGTTACCGGTTGGCGCTGCAAACCCGCGAGCAACACATCCGCCGCGACAAGGCCACTTCCAACATTTGCACCGCCCAGGTGCTGCTCGCGGTGATGGCTTCAATGTATGCGGTTTACCATGGGCCGGAGGGGCTGAAGGCGATTGCCAATCAGGTCCGTGCCAAGACCGCCCGCCTCGCCGCATCACTCACAAGGGCTGGAGCTCATGTGGCTGAAACTGCGTTTTTTGATACCCTTGTCTTGAAAATGGAAGGCGGCGCGGAAGCCATCCGCGGGCGTGCCGCGGCAGCAGGCATCAACCTGCGGCTGCTGGACTCCGACCACATTGGCATTACGCTCGACGAGACATCCGAGGAAAGCGATCTCGCAACCCTCTGCCGCCTGCTCAACGCGGAGTTAGATGATTCTCCGGCGGAGTATTCTCTGCCGGCAAACTTGCTTCGCGATACCGATTTCCTCACTCAGGCTGTATTCAACAGCTATCACTCGGAAACGGATATGCTCCGTTACATTAAGCGGCTCGAGTCGAAAGATCTCGCCCTTAACGAGTCGATGATCCCTCTGGGCTCATGCACCATGAAACTAAACGCCACCTCGGAAATGATGCCCCTGAGCTGGCCGGAGGTCTCCTCGATGCATCCCTTTGTTCCTGCCGACCAAAGCCAGGGTTACCGGGAAATGCTCGGGCTGCTGGAAGACTGGTTGGCAGAAGTCACGGGCTTTGCCGGAGTTTCTCTCCAGCCGAATGCGGGCTCGCAGGGCGAGTATGCCGGCCTGCTCGCCATCCGCCGCTACCACCTGGCGCGTGGCGACGCGCATCGCAATATCTGCCTGATCCCCGTGTCCGCCCACGGCACCAATCCCGCCTCCGCGGTGATGGCAGGAATGAAGGTCATCGGCGTGAAATGTGATGACAACGGCAATATCGACGTCGCCGACCTTGCCGCGCGGACGGAAGAACATCGCGATCATTTGTCCGCGCTGATGGTGACCTATCCATCGACCCACGGCGTGTTTGAGGAGACCATCCGCTCGATTTGCGAGATGATCCATGACGCGGGCGGCCAGGTTTATATGGATGGGGCGAACATGAATGCGCAGGTCGGCCTCACCTCGCCTGGTCTTATTGGTGCCGATGTCTGCCATCTCAATTTGCACAAAACCTTTTGCATCCCCCATGGTGGTGGCGGCCCGGGTGTCGGCCCCATCGGCGTGGCAAAACAATTGCTGCCCTATCTTCCCGGTCACCGTGAACTCGGCTCGCAAGAAGGCGCCGTCTGCGCCGCACCATGGGGCAGCGCCTCAATCAACACCATTTCATGGATGTATATCGCAATGATGGGACCCGCCGGCCTCACCGAAGCCACCGAAGTCGCTATCCTCAGCGCCAACTACATGGCCAAGCGCCTCGCCGCCTTTTTCCCGATCCTTTACACCGGCAATGATGGTCTTGTCGCACACGAATGCATCATCGACGTCCGTCCGCTCTCCGAGCAAAGCGGGATCACCGTGGAAGATGTGGCCAAGCGCCTGATGGACTATGGATTTCACGCGCCCACGATGAGCTGGCCGGTCGGTGGCACCTTGATGATCGAGCCCACCGAGTCCGAGTCAAAGGGCGAGCTGGACCGCTTTTGTGATGCGATGATTGCCATCCACGGCGAGATTTCCGCTGTCATCCGCGGCGAGGTGGATCCGCTGGATAACCCGCTCAAAAACGCGCCGCATCCTTGTGAAACGGTTTGTGGAAACGACTGGCCGCACGGTTACACCCGCGAGCAGGCGGCCTTCCCCTTGCCCTATCTGCGGCAGCACAAGTTCTGGCCTGCGATCGGCCGCATCGACAACGTCCACGGCGACCGCAACCTGGTCTGCACCTGTGACAGCGTCGAGGCCTACGCCGCCGCAGGCGCCGCTTCATGACCCTATTTCCATGTCCTCCCCATCTCCTATCGACTGGTCCACCTGGACTGGTGAAATGAAGGCCACCATCCTCTTCATCATCAAGGGTGGGGAGATTCTTTTAATCGAAAAAAAGCGGGGTCTTGGTGCGGGTAAAATCAATGGCCCCGGCGGTAAGATTGATCCCGGCGAAACTGCGTTAGAAGCCGCGATCCGGGAAACCCAGGAGGAACTCCTGATCACGCCCAGCGCGCCGCGCAAGATTGGCGAGTTGCAGTTCTCCATGTCGGATTGTCCTGATATCCTCTGCCATGTCTATCGGTCCGACGACTTCAGCGGCATCCCCACCGAAACGGACGAGGCGGTGCCCGTGTGGACCCGGATCGAGGAGATTCCCTATCAACGAATGTGGGAGGACGACCGGCACTGGTTGCCGCTGGTGCTGGCGGAGAAGACCTTTCTCGGGCGATTTGTGTTCGAGGGCGAACGCATGCAGTGGAACGAGGTCATGACGGGCATCGTTTGGGAGGGGTGAGGACGCGCCCGCAGGCGCAGCTAGGGCAGGGACCGCCTCTCCGAGCGGTCCGGCGCGTGGGATGAGAATGGGAAAGC
>JBBEEL010000127.1:0-11909 GCA_040880785.1 Akkermansiaceae bacterium
GAGGCTGGCGGTAACGAGTGGCGGGTAACTGGTAAAAAGTAACGACGATGCGACCAATCATTGAAGTCAAAGGACTCTCCAAGCGCTACAAGCTGGGGGTCTTCAATGCGAAGAGCCTGCGAGAGGAAGCGGAGGCTTTCCTCGCGAGGTTTTCGCGAGGAAAGCAGGGCACAGGAGGCAGGGGACAGGTGTCAGGGCCCTCGATTGCCTCAGGGCCGTCTCCGCGGACTCCGGTTCTCGACGCTTCGCGCTCGACTCCTGCAGCGCCGGATGAGTTTTGGGCGCTGAAGGATGTTTCCTTCGATGTTCAGCCCGGGGAGGTGATCGGGGTGATTGGGAGGAATGGGGCGGGGAAGAGCACGTTGTTGAAGATTTTGAGCCGGATCACGGAGCCGACTTCTGGGGAGGCGCGGATTCGCGGGCGGGTGGCGTCGTTGCTCGAGGTGGGGACGGGGTTCCATCCGGAATTGACGGGTCGGGAAAACATTTTTCTTAACGGCACCATCCTTGGCATGACCAAGGCGGAGGTGCAGTCGAAGTTCGACCTGATCGTTGATTTCGCGGAGATTGAGAAGTTCATCGACACGCCGGTGAAGCGTTACAGTTCGGGGATGTATGTGCGTCTGGCCTTCGCCGTGGCGGCGCATTTGGAACCGGAAATTCTGATCGTGGATGAAGTGCTGGCGGTCGGGGATGCGGCTTTCCAGAAAAAGTGTCTTGGCAAGATGGAAGAAGTCAGTGGTCGGGATGGTCGTACGGTGCTTTTTGTCAGTCATCAGATGGCCATGATTTCTAACCTGTGCAGCCGTTGTATTTTGATGGAGAAGGGGAGGGTGAAATTAGCTGGGGCGACCGAGGACGTCGTGCAGGCCTATTTGTCGGACACCAGCGGCGCGGCCAAGGTGGCGTTGGCCGACCGGAAAGACCGCAGTGGCAACGGGGTATTGCGTTTTGATTCCATTTGGATCGAGGACGATAGGGGTGGGAGACTCTCCTGCGCGGCCACCGGTCAAACTGTCAAAATCTGCGCGCACTACAAGCTGAACGGCGCGGAAACGCTAAAGAACGTGCTTTTCGCCATCGCCATCTACACGAGGTCGGGTGTCTGCGTGACGGAACTTTGCAACGCTTACGCCGACCAGGTTTTTCCTGATGTCGTCGGTCCTGAAGGCGTGGTGGAATGTGTCTTGCCTCGCCTCGCCCTGAACCGTGGGCACTACATGCTCAACATCATTGCTTCCGGCGGCAACGAGACATACGACTACATTGTCGAAGCGGCTGAATTGGACGTGGAGTCCGGCGATTTCTTCGGAACGGGCCGCATCGCTTCAGACGACCGGCGGATGGTGATGTTCGAGCAGTCGTGGCGGCAGGGGGGCCGCTCGCTAAGATGAAATTTCAACACCTGCGTTCGGCTCTGCGCGAGTTTCGTAATCTTCCGGCGATTAAAAAAGCGATCGCCGAGACCAGAGACACCCAAGCCCCCATCACCCTCTCGGGTTGGTTTATCCAGAAAGTCCTGGGAGCCAATCGCGAGGCTTATTGGCCAACGCACTTCACCAGCAAAGTTGGATGTGTTCACAACATTTTGGCTGGCATTGAGTCGGCGCCAGGGCTGTCTCCCGGTTGCTACATCCAGGGGCTCGGCAAGATCTACATCGGCGACTACACAATGGTAGCTGCCAATGTTGGCATCATTTCCGCCAACCATGACCTGCACGATCATCGGCGTCACTCGCCCGGGGAGGTGCGGATCGGAAGATACTGTTGGATCGGAATAAACTCTTCGATCTTGCCGGGAACCAATCTTGGCGACTTCACGGTTGTCGGTGCTGGTTCCGTGGTAAACAAACCTTTTCCCGAAGGTTACTGCGTCATCGCGGGAAGCCCCGCGAGGGTGATTCGCCAGCTTGATCGCGGTGACTGCGTGGCTTATCGCGACGAGCACGAATACAACGGATACATTCCGGCGGCCGAGTTCTCTGCCTTTCGTGCGCGGCATCTGCGAGTCTGATTGCCACGGTGGCCGTGCCGCCCTCCCCAAACCAACACTTCTCCAATGAAAAAGAGTTTGCGCCTTCTCAAGTTCGACAGCGTGTACCCGCCTGAATTCCTGCATCGCAGGCAGGCCGAGCAACGCTCCCGCTTGGCCGGTCTTGGATACGAGGAATACTACCGCTGGCTGATGGAGCAGCGCTTCGGGCTCTCGGACTTTCTGACCTACTACATGAACGAAGCGGGTTGGTCGGCGAGGGAGGTGCTCTGGGTGGACGACCTGCTGTTTGCCAAGTTGCCGGTGACTTACTGGCCGTCTTTTGCGGCCAGACTCCGCGAGAAAGTGAAGCAGCTCGCCTCGACCAGCATCAGCGAGCTGGTTACTTTGAAGTATCGCACGCGGAGAAACAGGCTTCGGCGCGAGAGGCAGTTGGAAAACTACATACGCAGCTTCAAGCCGGACGTCCTCTTCATTCGCGAGCCGAGCCATATCAAAGGGCAGTTTTGGGACCGCTTCCGTGAGCGGTGCCTGCTCGTTGCCTGCGTCGGGTGTAATACGCTGGATCCCTGGGAGTGGAATGCGCATCGCTACGATGTGATTTTTACTTTAACCGACGAATACAACGACTTTTTCCGGGCCGAGGGGCACGAAAGTCATTTGTTCAGCTACGGAGTGGACGAACGAGTGGTGAAGGAGGTCGCAGGTTCGGCTGAAAAATACGACTGCGCTTTTGTCGGATACCTCGGGACCCCCGACCAGCGGGCCAAAACCAAGCTCTTGGAGCGCGTCGCGCAAAATGTGGATTTCAAGTGGTGGGGGGTAAAGGGACCTGAGTTGGGAGAGGATTCCGCTCTGCGAAAAACGTGGCAAGGATCCGCGGCCGGCATCGATATGTTCCGTATCTACAAGGAAGCAAAAATCGTGGTGAACGAATATCCGGAGATCGCCATGGGCAAAAATGTGAACATCCGAACTATGGAGGTTCTCAATGTCGGGACTTTTCTCCTTACGCGGGCGGCGAGCAACATCGAATGGCTGGAGAAAGCCGGTGCACTGGTGACTTTCAACAGCGAGGATGATTGCCTGGCGAAGATAAAACGGTTTCTGGCAGATGACTCGGCGAGGGAGAAAATTGCTACTCAAGGTCAGCGAACGGCGCTGGAGCACTTCAATTACCGGGATATCGCTGGCCGCACTATGGAGATCATCTGTGCCGCTTGGGAGAAGAAGAGGAGCAAGCTGAAGGACTGGGAATCCCGCTGAGATAAGCAGAACTCCGCCGCCAAACTTTGTAAAACGTATGAAAAAAATCGCCATTGTCGGTCTCGGTTACGTGGGATTGCCGCTCTCGCTGCAATTCGCAAAAAATGGCTTCACGGTCGTCGGTTTGGATATCGATGCGGATAAAGTCCAACTCCTTCGCAACGGCCGGAGTGGCATCCGGCACATTCCGTCTGAAGAAGTGGCCAAGGCGGTGCAGGATGGTTTGCTTGAGCCCGCGACCAACTTTGCACGAGTTGGCGATGTTGAGGCGGTGATAATTTGTGTCCCCACGCCACTCAACAAACACCGGGAACCGGATCTTTCGTATGTGCTGGATACGGGCAAATCCATCGCCCCGCATCTACGACCCGGTGTTTTGGTCGTGCTCGAGTCAACGACCTATCCCGGCACAACGGAGAAGGAGTTACGGGAAGTTCTGGAAAATGGTTCGGGTTTGGTGGCTGGCAAGGACTTTCACCTGGCCTTCTCTCCGGAGCGCGAAGATCCGGGCAATCCGGACAGCAAGGTGGCGAAGATTCCCAAAGTGGTTGGCGGTCACACGCCCGCGTGTCTCGATAAGGCGGTGGCGCTTTACGGCAGAATTGTCGAGAAAATCGTGCCGGTTTCTTCCTGTGCGGCGGCCGAGGCGACCAAACTCACGGAGAACATTTTTCGCTCGGTCAATATCGCCCTGGTGAACGAACTGAAGATGATCTACGAGAAAATGGGCATCGATATCTGGGAGATTATCGCTGCGGCAAAGACCAAGCCCTTCGGTTTCATGGCCTTCTATCCTGGCCCGGGCCTGGGTGGACACTGCATTCCGATCGACCCGTTTTACCTGACGTGGAAAGCCCGCGAGTTCGGCATGCACACGCGCTTCATCGAGTTGGCCGGCGAGGTCAACGCCTCGATGCCTGATTATGTCATCGCCAAGGTGGTAGAGGCGCTCAACCGGGAAGGCAAGGCGGTGAGGGGCAGCAAAATCTTGCTGCTGGGTCTGGCCTACAAGGCGGATGTCGATGACATCCGCGAAAGTCCAGGTCTGGTGCTGATGGAAAGGCTCGAAGCGCAGGGGGCCAAAGTCGACTACAACGATCCCTATGTGCCCATGATTCCCGTGACCCGCGAGCATGCCGCCCTGCTCGGGCGCGAGAGCCGGCCGGTTAGCGGCGACTATGACTGCTTGGTCGTTGCCACGGCCCACAGCAACTACGACGGCCCATCGATTGCGGCGCTCGGCGTTCCGGTGGTTGACAGCCGGGGGATTGTTCCTCCTGCTCCCCACGTTTTCCGCGCCTGACACACATGGAATTCATCGATCTCAAAGAGCAGTTCCGCCTCTACCGGGCGGATGTCGAGGCGCGGATGGCGGCCGTTTTGCAGCACGGCCATTTCATCATGGGGCCGGAGATCGCCGAGCTGGAAGAGCAACTCGCTGGATTCACCGGCGTGAAGCATGCGATCACCGTGGCCAGCGGAACAGACAGTCTGGAGATCGCACTCCGAGCGCTTGGTATCGGACCGGGTGACGAGGTTGTTACGGTGCCCTTCACCTGGATCAGTTCGGCCGAAGCGATCCGCCTTGTCGGCGCCACCCCTGTGTTCGTCGATATCTCGCCGGGCGACTTCAACATCGACGTGGACAAACTCGAGGCGGCGATCACGTCGCGGACGCAGGCCATCATGCCGGTGAGTCTTTTTGGCCAGATGCCCGATTTCGCCGCGATCAATCGTATCGCCGCCGCGCATGGCATTTCGGTGATTGAGGATGGCGCCCAAAGTTTCGGCGCCACCCAAAACGGGCAGAAAAGTTGTGCGGTTAGCACGATCGGCAGCACCAGTTTTTTCCCGGCCAAACCGCTCGGTTGTTATGGTGACGGAGGAGCGCTATTCACGGATGACGATGAGTTGGCCGCCAAGATGAAAGCCATTCGCACGCACGGTGGGGTGAAGAGGCATCACCACACTCTGGTTGGTATGAATGGACGGTTCGACACGCTGCAAGCGGCAGTGCTTTTGGCCAAGATGCCGCATTTTCCTGGCGAAGTGGCAGCGCGCGGCAAAATCGGTGCGCGCTATTCCGATCTTCTCAAAGATATTTGTGAAGTTCCGCAGGTGAGTCCCGGCAACACCCACGTTTACGCCCAATACACAATCCGTGTTCCGGACAGAGAATTGTTGGCCTCGAAACTCAAGGCGTCCGGAGTTCCCACGGCTGTTTACTATCCAAAGTGCCTGCACGAGCAACCGGTGTTTGCCGATCTCGGGTATAAGTGGGCAGATTTCCCCGAAGCAGAGCGCGCCTCGCGTGAGGTCATCAGCCTGCCCATGCACCCGTTTCTCAGCGAATCCAATCAAAACATCGTCGTAAGCGCCGTCAAGGAGGCCCTTAAATAGTCGGGGACTCATCACACGCCACTCTTCACTTTCACTGTCCTTATGAAAAACTTAGCTCTCATCGGTGCCGGATATTGGGGCCGCAATCTTGCGCGCAACTTTCACGAGCTTGGCGCTCTGGCCATGGTTTGCGACCCCAGCGAAGAAGTCTTGGCCGCTCAGAGCGCCGCGTGTCCGGGAATCCGGGTCAGCAAGTCAGTCGATGATGTGATGTCCGATGCCAGCATCACGCGCGTGGCCATTGCGGCGCCGGCCGTGCGGCATTTCGATCTGGCGCTTCGTGCTTTGCAGTCCGGCAAGGATGTCTTTGTCGAGAAGCCTCTGGCTCTCGACGTGCGCGAGGGCTTGGCGCTGGTGGAGCAGGCTCGGAAAAAAGGTCGCATCCTGATGGTCGGCCATCTGTTGCAATACCATCCCTGCGTACGTGCGATCCAGCGTCTGGTGGCGGAGGGTGAGCTTGGAAAGCTGCAATACATCACATCAAATCGACTGAATCTCGGAAAAATCCGACGCGAAGAAAATGCGCTGTGGAGCTTTGCTCCGCACGACATCTCCGTGGTTCTGTCGTTGGTCGGCGGCGAAATGCCGGAACGGGTGCGCTGTATCGGTGAGGCTTACCTCAACAATGGCGTGGCCGATGTTACGCTCACCACCATGTCATTCCCGGGAGGGGTCAACGCGCACGTGCACGTCAGCTGGATCAATCCATTCAAGGAACAGAGACTCACCGTGGTGGGGTCTCATGGCATGCTGGTCTTTGATGACACGTTGCCTTGGGCGGAAAAGGTCATGCTCTATCGGCAGCCCTTGGTGTGGCAGGGGGGCGCGGTGCCAACCGCGAACAAAGCGGCTGGTGAGGCGGTGGTTGTCCCGCAGGAAGAGCCCTTGCGCTTGGAGTGCGCTCATTTCCTTGAATGTTGCGAAGAGCGCAAAGCGCCGGTGACCGACGGCGAGGAAGGTTTGCGCGTTCTCGAGGTGCTGAATGCGGCGCAGCGCAGCCTCGACGGCGGTGGCGAAGCGGCGTCGCCAGAATCCGTTTCAGTTGGCTCCGCCCAGCGCAGCTATCAAGCTCATCCGACGGCGGTGATCGATCCGGACGCCAAGATCGGTGCGGGGACCAAGATCTGGCACTTCAGCCACGTGATGGCCGGGGCGGAAGTTGGCGAGAAGTGCAATATCGGCCAGAACGTGGTGATCAGCCCCGGCGTAAAGCTCGGCCGCAACGCCAAAGTTCAGAACAACGTCAGCATCTACACCGGTGTGATCTGCGAAGACGATGTGTTTCTGGGGCCGTCGATGGTCTTCACCAACATCAGCAACCCCCGGTCAGCCGTGGTTCGTCGCGACCAATATATCGAAACTCTAGTGAGGCGCGGGGCCAGCATCGGAGCCAACGCAACCATCGTGTGCGGCAATGAACTCGGCGAATATTGTCTGGTTGGGGCCGGCGCGGTCGTGACCAAGCCGGTCAAATCCTTCGCCGTAGTGGCTGGCAATCCCGCTCGACAGATTGGGTGGGTAAGCCGGCACGGAGAGAAGTTGGACTTGGCTCCCGATGCCGAAGGCGAGGCGAACTGCCCGGTTACTGGGGATCGATATGAAGTGCGGAGAGGCCAGTGCCGTTTAAAGGCCTGAATCCGCCGAGGCTCAGTTCCTCAGGTATGATAAGCGAAACATGCAAAGATTCCACGGCGCGCTACCTTAAATTGCGAAACATACAGTCTTGAGAAAGAACACTACTGCCGCTCGACACCAAGATTACTTGGCGCATCGGCGATGGGACGGCCGCTTTTTACAACCACATCTACTACATTGTGGCTGGCTTCACCGAGCATGACATCTTCCGGAGTAATCAAATCAGGGAAGGAGACCTAAGCCGCGAGGAGGCTTTGCAATTGGTCGAAGACGAAAACCAGCTGAGGTATCCGAACATCAAGTGGTATCTCGACGCCATCGACTTTGACTTCAAGAGCACCATCGAGGTGATTAATCTGCTTCCGAAACTTTACGAAAATTGAGTTCTGCGGCGAAGGTAATGACCTATCAGTGGGACTAAGGGGTCCGGAGACCGGAAGTCGGAGATCGGAGGTCGGATGCAGGATAGAGGATGGCGGATGGCCGATACCAGAGGACACAGGTCGAAAGACGAAAAGGATGAGTGACAAAAAGTTTGAGCAGAGCGCGGGGCGTGCGGCGGGGGTTCCTGCGGCGTGCTGGTGGGGATTCGGCGTCAGATCGGTATGCTGCGCGATTTTTGCTTTGTTTGGTGCCATCAATTTCTGGCCGCCACTGGGTGGCGACGCGCCTGCTTATTTCGCCCCGGCGGTGGAAATGGCGCGCGGGAATAATTTCGAAAACACAGTCTGGCTGGCGCCACTCAATGACTCGATCGATGGGGCGGGCGGGCGGCGCTACATCTATCATGGATTCCTGCATCCGCTGCTGGTCGGTCTGGCCGCACGCTTGACGGGGACCGATGCGTCGGGCTGCGTGGCGGCTGCCTACGTGGTTCTTTTTTGGCGGCTCTGGCGGCGGGCGGGGCGATCGTGGGGAACGCACGTATGGCTGCACGCTTCGGACCGGCAACCCAGACTTTGCTCGGGTTTCTCGCCGTGACCTCGGCGTTCGCCTTTGGCTTCGCTTGGTTCGGCCGCATGGAGAGCATGGTGATCTTGTGGGTGGGGGTGGCCGCGTGGGCCCGGACGTATTTCCGGAGGGCGTGGTCGCTGGCCGTGGGGGGCGCTTGCGTCGCTCTCGTTGGGTTGACCAGTCCCGTGTGCGGGGTGATGGCGGGCTTGCTCTACCTGAGCGCGGTGGCGCTCACGTGAGCACCGGTGCGCATGCGCGATGTTGCTTTCGGGTTGGTCGGTGGTCTGGCAGCGGCTGCAGTTTGCCTCTTGCTCTGTCCCTACACTCTGCAGGAATGGGTAGGCGGCGTGGCACGTTATAGCCTGATCAATCTCGGTCTGCGGCCATTCAGCGGATTTGTCGCCACGTGGATCACGCGTCCTCATGTGCCGCTGCTGCTGGTCAGCTTTGCTGTTTTGGCCGGTTTGGCCCTTTGGCGCGTGGTAGTTAGCATGCGCCGTGTCTCCGGTTTCCAAGCTGTGACCGGGGCGGTGTGTCTGGCGCTCTTTGGTTTTGTTCTTTTCCGAACGGCTTTCGTGAAAAGTGAGGCCGCTTACAACGCCATCGTCTGGTTGCCGCTTTTCGCCGCTGTGGCCTTGCCGGCGGCGACACGCTGGGCGGGTTGGATCGCTTTGCTGATCGCGTTGTCGTTGCCGGTGGCTGGGCTCTCGAGGTCCGCTTTACTCCTCTGGAACCAAGCAAGCACCGGCCCCTCGTATGCGGAGGTGCGCGCGGTGGCCCAGCGGCATCTGGCCGAAGGGTTGGCGGTGTCACCCGGTCTCTTCATCGCGACGCCCGATTTGCGCCAGACGCTTTTCGGTAGTGGCCAGAGCTATCTGGCGGCGGCCAGGCCGGTTTGGTTCCTCGATCAGCAAGTGGCGACCGGTCGGACGCAGCCGCCCGATTATGAGGGCTATGACTTGGTGGAAAACACCTTCGCGGGGCCGGTGAAAATTTTCGCTATGCCCATCAGTCGCGCTCCGACGGGCTGGCAGTTTGCACTTTACCGGCGGCAGGGGGCAGAGAGCGCAGAGTGGAAAGACTAAGAGACTAAAATACGAAGAGACGAAGAGCTTAAAAGACGAGAAGACTACGGGACCAAAAACCCTAGAGACGAGCAGATGGTCGATGGCGGGGGTCGGGGATTGGAAGTTGGCAGTGTTCAGTTTTCAGTTGGCCGGATATGAAACGTAGAGGCTTATGAACATTCCCGGGCTTATTCAACGATCGCGGCGATGGAGGTTGGCACGGCAGGGACTGCGGCTGGATCGCAGTTGCTACGTCGGGCCGGGAGTATCGCTCGGCCCCGACCATACAACGGCCGTGCGGCGTCGGGTTGAAGTGGCGGATTCCTGTGAATTAAACCAAGGCGTCGAATTAAATCCCTTCGGCGGATCGATCCGTTTGGCACGGCGGGTTTGGCTCGGGCCGTATGTGGTGATCTACGGGCATGGAGGTGTGGAGATTGGGGAGCAAACGCTCGTTTCGATGCACTGCACGATTCTCTCTTCGAACCATGCGATACCGGCGATAGGAACACTGATCCGCGACACGCCGGATGAGTTGCTTCCGACCAAGATTGGGCGCGATGTGTGGATCGGGGCCAACGCGGTGATTCTTGGCGGCGTGACGATCGGTGATGGAGCCGTCGTCGCGGCGGGTGCGGTGGTGTCGAAGAATGTTGAAACGGGAGCGGTAGTGGCTGGTGTTCCAGCGCGCTTGATGCGCAAAAGACAGAATGTTTAGTCACAGGGGCGCAGGGCGAGACGGTCTGAAGCGTGGCCCAAGGCACATGAAAGCGGATAACAGCTTAAATGAGTCTTCGCGTGTACGCTCGTTGCGCGTCATGATTCTTTGTGTTCCTTGTAACCATCATTAACACCCGATGAAGCAAACGCTCATTACCGAACAGAGGCGCTACGGCTATGCGGCGCAGAAGATTGGTAGCCTGGGTCCCGATGTGAGGCCGCGTGTGGTCTTCGACGTCGGTGCTGGTGCGGGTCCAATGCAAGCTCCGACTGAACAGGTTGGTCTCGCTTGGTATGGCTTCGACCTCTACCCCGAGAAATCGTCAGTGGCCACTTGGGATCTGTCGGATCCGTGCCCTGAGGGCGATGTGAAAGCGGGCCTCGTGCTGATGATGGACGTGATCGAGCATCTGCTTAATCCGGGGTTGGCTCTGGACAATATTACCAATGCCATGGCTGCGGGATCTTATATCGTTATAACAACACCGAATCCACGTGCCAGCCGCAGCAGACTCCATGCACTTTTCACAGGCTTTCCAGCCTGCTTTACCAAGCAAGATCTGGATTTGAACCACCATGTCTTCCCCGTTTGGCAGCATGTGTTGGAATACATGTTGGCCTCGAAGGGTTTTGAGATCCTTGAATGGTGCCAGTTGCGAGGTAGGCATTCCATCCCGGCTCCGCGAATGCATCCGAAATATTTTCTCCAACTGGGAAAAGCAATAGTTTGTCGGTTGATCGAAGCAAAGGATCCCACAGCCATAAGCACTGACTACGCGGTGCTGGCCAAGCGGGGCTGATTGTTTTTCCAGAGTGAACACGCAAATAGAAAAAAGCGACTGTGGGGTGATCTATGTCGCGACGGGTGACAAGTTTGTCGCAGAGGCCGAGGCTTCGTTGGCGACTTTGCGCCAAACAAATCCGCATTTGCCCGCGATGCTGCTCACGGAAGATCCTCCGCGCCAACCCCAATTGTGGAATAATGTGGCTGTTGATCCCAGCCTGAAGGGAACGCGTAACCGAGCCAAGCTGCACATGGACTTAGCCCCTTGGGAGAAGTCCCTCTTTCTCGATACCGACACACGCGTCTGCGGCGATTTGTCTGCTGCATTCACGCTGCTTGACCGCTTTGATTTCGCTGGCGAGCACGGGCATGGCGGACATCACTACGAGTATCCGGGGCTACCCACCTCATTTCCCGAGATCAACTCGGGGGTCTTGCTGTGGCGTAAAAACGAGGCGACGCGTCTGCTGTTCGAAAAGTGGCGCGAACTTTACGACGCCGACCCGATCGAATACGGCGGGCGCCGCTGGGACCAGAAAAGCCTGCGCATCGCCGTGTGGATCAGCGATGTGAAATTTGTAAACTTGCCCCGCGCTTACAATCTGATGCCTTACTTTCCCTCGGCCTTGGAAGGAAAGCTCTTTGTCGCGCACGGCCGCAGCATGAAGAATCTCGAACGCCTCGAGCAGCGCATGGCCATGAGCGAACAACTGAGAGCTTATGTGCCCGGTCTAGGTGCGTTGCGCCACCCGTTGGAGATGAGCTGGGGCCACATCCTTTGGACGATTTGGCGTTTGTTCGCGGTGAAAGCGCGCGGGCTCATCGCGAAGCGATGAGGGGGCGCGCGGCGAGGCCGCGGTGTTTCGGTTTTTCGGTATGACGGTGGGGCGGTGGGGAAATGGCATGCGGCGGACGGCTTTGCCGCGGTGGCGGGTGGCTGGTGAAAAGTGGCTGGTGGTGCGACCGAAGGTCGCGGACTAAGAGACGAAAGACGAAAAGGCAAAGAACTCAAATACTAACAGAAGAGCATTGACCAGCTATGCACGTTATCACCCGCAAACGACTGAATGAGTTTGCCAAGCTTTACCCT
>JBBEEL010000128.1:0-11831 GCA_040880785.1 Akkermansiaceae bacterium
CGGACGGTGTGAAACGCCACTCCCTGCGCCTGGATGGACGCAGCACCGTCGAGCTGAATGATTTCCCGGGCATCGCCCTCCCGGTGAATGGACGTCCACACGGTGTCCGTGTCGGCCACGGTGAGGCGGCAGCAGGCTGCGTTGCCTCAAAGCGGCAGCAGGCTGCACGCAGTCCAAGGGGCTGCGCCCACAAAACGCTCTTCTGGTTAGACGAAGTCCTTGGACTGCGTGCAGCCTGCTGCCGCCTTGGCCGAGACAGCCTGCTGTCAGGCGGATCTTCCGGTGAGGTCATTCAGCGGGCGACGGTGAATGGACGTCCACACGGTGTCCGTGTCGGCGACGGTGAGGCGGCAGCAGGCTGCGTTGCCTCAAAGCGGCAGCAGGCTGCACGCAGTCCAAGGGGCTGCGCCCGGTTCTCCGAGCCAGGACGTGAGCTCGCGGGTCTTGAGCGAGCGGATCACCTTCACCGAGGGGGCCTCGGCGGCGGCGAGGTTGGTGGCGTGGGAGATCTTTTGGGCGATGGCGGTGGAGTGGGCGCTTCGAGATAAAAGACGCCGATCTCTTTGCCTATTGTTTCACGGAGTGATGTGGTCCTCACTTCAACCGGCGGATCTCGACATCATCGAGGACGGCATTTCGGGGCACGGAGAGTCGCAGCATTTTCTTCGTGGGGTGCGCGATGCCGGGGGATTGAAAGCGTCCCGCTTCAGCACCGTTGACCGTCACGGTGATCTCGTCGCCGGTGATCTGAACGAGCAAGTCATGCCATTTGCCGACTTGGAGAGGGAGGGGAAAGCTTCTTTCTTTCCCCTTGAGGGCGGATTCCTGCTTGGCGGTGAGCGGTGTCTTCGCGAGACGGGCTTTGAAGATGTCGAGCCGCATTTTGCCCGTCTTGAGATCGAGGCACTGCACTTTCTTCGGATTGATCTCTACCACGAAGAGATGCCCTGCATGGACTTCCTTGAAATCGAGGTCGGCGAAGTTGAGCCCGAGATTGTCCTTTGCGTCCTCGAGCATGAATCGCAGGGAGACGGAACCGTCGGTGAAGACGGCGGGATGGGTCACGGAGACGCCGTGATCGGCCTGGTCGTGGATGTAGATGTGCATGGCCCCGTCGCGCAGGTCGACCTGTTTATTTCCCTTTGCCCGCTGCTTGCTGTTTGTGCCCCAGCCTTTCCCAGGCTCGTCCTCGAGTTCCTGAGTTTCGCTGCGCTCGAAATCGTCGGTGAAGAGGAGTTCGCCGGGGGTATCCGCACGAAGCAGAGGAGTTAGGGTAAATGTCAGGGCTAGTAGCAGGGAGAAACGACTCATGGGGACAGTTTAGTGAAGCGGAATGGGGAAGGGAATTGAAATCTCTGGGGCCGGGCGTGTTTTTGTCGGATTGGGTCATTGGGAGATTGGGTCGCCAGAGATGGAGGGGGCGGAGGTTAGATCAGAACGGGCGGGCCGCCCAGCTGAAGCCCGCTGACCCAAAGCTGCAGCCCATGCGGCGACGGCAGCAACATTTAAGGCAAAATATAGCACGAGGCATCTAATTGTAATCACATTCATGGTCTTACCGCCGGTAACGCCATTCGGTAGCCACCCCGGAGCAACGCCGCCAACTCGGGCACGACGGACTGCTTCTCCGGCTGCTCTACTACATTAATATTTTCTTCTGCATCGTTCTGATGATCGTAGAGTTCGCGCGCTAGGACTTCGCCAGTTTCGATGATCCGCCACTCGGTGTAGCGGTAGCCCTCCGTCCGCATCGAATAACCCATGATCTCTTGTTTAGCGAATTGACTGAACGCCGCCTTTTTCCACGGTAGCGCCGGATTATCCAACAGTGGTGCCACGCTGGTGCCTTCCAGATGTTCCGGTGTTGCTATACCCGCGAGCTCGACCAGGGACGCAAATCGTCCACCGCGATGAATAACACATTGGGCTTGTTGTCCACCACCTGGGCCCATGCCGTCAGCGGGGTCAACAGCGCGAGGGTAAGGGCACCGAGCATCGGCAACTTGGCCTGCCATAGCGCACGGTTATTGGGAAGATTCTGGGACAATAAGACCGATAGAGTGGATGAGTACATTTTTAAATTTAAGTTGAATATCTTAAAAATTACTGCTAGTAATTTGCGTTTGGTGAGAAGTTCCTGAAGCGGCAGTTGACGGGACTGAAGGTCGGGGAAAAGGGGTATCATGATTTCTTTCTTTTTTCCTGGGGTGTATTGTTCGCGGCGGGTGTAGCGAGTCCATCGTCAGGTTGGTTGCTGAAGCGATAGGGGTCGCTATGGAGGCGCATTTGTTCTAGAAGGAGGGCTTGCATTTCCTTTAGGTTGTCGGCGTGCGCGGAATCGGTGGCGAGATCGGTTTGCCTTGCTTCGGGCTTGCTACCGGTGATGGCGGCGACTTTTGGATCGTGGTGCCCGGCAATGAATTCGTGGGGGTTTTCCGTGAGATTGAAGAGTTGGGTTTCGCGGGATTCCGGATTGGTGGATTCGTATTCGATGAGTTTCCAACTGCCTTTCCTGACCGAACGCATGCCGGGTTTTGTGCCGCCGTTGTAAACGCCGTAGAGGATGTCGCGGGTGGTTTCCTTTTCGCCCATTAGGACGGGCTTGAAGCTGGTGCCTTGGTTGGTTTCCGGGACGGGGACCATGGCGAGATCGCAGAAGGTGGCGAGCAGGTCGCCAAGGTAGATGTTTCCGGGCACGCGGCTGCCTGGCTTGATGCCGGGGCCTTTGACGATCATCGGCACACGCCAGGTGTGCTCGTAGAGGTTCTGTTTTCCCTGGAGGCCGTGGCGGCCGATGGACATGCCATGGTCGGCGGTGTAGAAGATATAGGTGTTGTCGAGTTCACCCATTTCCTTGAGCCTCGCGAGGACGCGGGCGATCTGGATGTCGATATTTTCCGAGCAGGCGTAATCGCGGCCGATCTCGTTGCGGATGGTGGCGGGATCGCGGCGATCCCAGACGCCGCTGACCTGTTGCTCATCGCGGACGTTCATGTGGGTGTTGTCGAAAGGGTGGGCGGGCAGCCAGTTCGGCGGCAGCGGGGGCTGAAGGAGGCTGGCGGGAGGTGGCGAATGGCGGTCTTTGTGGTTGGTGGCTCCATATTTGGCCAGCAGCTCGGGCGTGGCATCGCGGACATCGTGGGGATGCGAGAGACCAAAGTAGATGAAGAAGGGGCGCTCGTCTTTTTTACCCTCACGATCCTTCAGGAAACCGAGCACCCGTTCGCCGTGCCATGCGCTGCCGGATTCTGCGGTATCCCCGCGCTTGGTGGCGTCATGGACGACGCTGAATTGTTTGTTCGCTGCGGGGTAGCTGTTGCCTTGTTTGCAAGTGCGCATGGTGGAGTAGCCGGCGCGGTTGAAGACGGCGCCGATGGTGTTTTTCTCGAGGTTCGGTGGGCATTTTTTCGCGCCCGGGCCGATGGGGAGATGCCAGACGGTGCGACCGCTCATGATCATGTGGCGGGATGGTGTGCAGACCGCACCGCTGAAAGAGCCCATGTGGTAGGCGGCATCAAAGACCATGCCCTGCGCCGCAAGTCCGTCGATCTGCGGTGAGTCGAGGGTGGACTGCGGGTTGTAGAATTTGAAGTCGGCCGGCGACTGGTCATCGGTGAGGATGAAGAGGATGTTGGGCCGGCGTTTTTCCCCGGCGTGGAGAAGGCAGCCGCTGAAGAAAATGGCGAATGTTTTGAGGAAGAGTTTCATGGGAATTCAATTGACGGCTAATTTAAGGCAGAAATATCTTGTTGGAAAAGCATGGTTTGTGGGTTTTGAAACGGCGTGGGCGATTTATCCTGTCGGGGCGATTTATCCTTGAATGAAATTAGGGTGATCAGTGGTTACCATCTTCCCTCTTAGGGTTACCTCTTCCTGGGTTTGGTTTGCCTTCAGTTGCGGCACCCATACGGATCAATCGCGCACTTCCTTACGTTGCTAATGGAATCCGCGCCGACGCCCGGCGACCGCTGACCTTGGGGTGCCGAGGGGCTAGCCGGAGCACACGGCGACCAAGGGGGGAGGGGGCGCGCCACTGGCTTTCCACAGAAGCATTTTCATCTCGGAACTTGGCTCGGCGTTGCCAGGCTCAGACGGTCGCCTTGATTTCTTGCGTTTTCGCGGTGGTCCAGGCGTCTTCCATCTGATCCGGGGTGGCAGCTTCCAGCGTGAGGCCCCGCGCGGCGAGCTGGCGCTCCATTTCTCCGAAACGGGATTCAAACTTGCGATTGGCCGCATCCATCAGGACCTCCGGGTCCATTTTCCGAAAGCGCGCGAGATTGATCACCGAGAACATCAAGTCGCCGAGTTCCTCGGAAATCGCGTCCATGTTCTTCTCGTCAAGCGCCACTTGAAGTTCCAGCAGCTCCTCGTGGATCTTGCCGAGCACGCCGGATTCCAGCGGCCAGTCGAAGCCCACCTTGGCGGCTTTTTTCTGCAGTTTGGAAGCGCGGAGCAGCGCGGGCAGACCCTTGCCGGTGTCGTGCAAATAAGGCTCCTTTTCCGTGCCTTTTTCGGCGCGTTTGATTTCGTCCCACTGGCGGAGCACGGCGTCGGTCGTTTCCGCGTCGCTGGTGCCGAAGACGTGCGGGTGGCGGTGGACCAGCTTGTCGGAGATCCCGCGGGCGACGTCGTCGAGATCAAAGTGGCCGACCTCCGCGGCGATCTCGCTGTGGAAAACCACCTGCAGCAGCAGGTCGCCGAGTTCTTCCTCGAGGTGCTTGTGATCTTGGCGTTGGATGGCATCCACCGTTTCGTAGGCTTCCTCGATGAGATTGGTGACGAGGGATTGGTGACTTTGTTCGGCATCCCACGGGCACCCGCCGGGAGCGCGGAGGCGGTGCATGATCGCCCGCAGGCGGGTGAGTTGCTGCGAGGCGTCTTGGGTGGCGGTCATTTCGTCGTCGGTCATCGGCGCGGCTATGGTTTTTTCGAGAATTTTTGCAGGAATTCGCGCTCCGCCTGAGTGAGGCTTTGGAAGCCATCGCGGGAGATTTTATCGAGGATCATGTCCACCGCGGAGTCCTGTTGGAGTTCGGCGTCGGAGCGGGGCCCGAGCTTCGTCGGGGGGCGCGGGGAGGAAGGCTCCGGCCGGAAAGCGCTTAGCTGTCCCGGAAGGTCCAGCAAGTGCGGGTAGCGGACCAGGAAATACCCGAGGATCGCCCCGCCGAGGTGGCCGGCCTCGCCGCCGATGTTGCCGCCGAAGCGGAGCAGGATCGAGCCGGTGGAAATGACGAGCAGCGCGATGGCGAGCTGGCGCATGGACAGCTCGATGGGTGGCAGCAGCAGGGCCACGCGCAGGTTCGGCGCGATCACCGCCACACCGATGAGGATGCCGTAAAGTCCGGCAGAGGCACCGACCAGGCCGGTTTGTGGAGTGCTGCCGGGGAGGATTCCGGCGAGGGCCAGCAGGGTGAAAAACACGGCCCCGGCGGCACCACAAAGAAGGTAGAAGGCGATGAATTTTCGGGCACCCCACCAGCGCTCCATCCAAGGGCCGAAGAAAAACAAGCCGACGCTGTTGAACAGCACATGCCCCAGGCTGCCGTGGAGGAACTGGAAGGTCACGAACTCCCAGATCCGGAACTCGAACACCGCGGATTGGATCGTGAACATACCGAAAACGCGGAGCGGGCCGTCCGCCGCATCGCCCTTCAGGAAGGTATCGAGGAAATAAATCCCGAGGTTCGCGAGGAGCAGCCACTTCATGACCGGGGTCAGCTGCGAGAAAAACCCGCCGCCGCCGCGATACGGCTCTCGATGATAATCCCGGTCATTCATACCCATGTCGCCGCTGCGTTACCACGGCTCCGCGCGGATCGCAAGAGCGGGAAAAAAACCGCGGGTTTTTAGCATCCCTCAGTCCCGGCCAGCGTTTTATTCTTGTGGATAAAGGGGCACCTTTTCGATGGGGTGAGCTTGGATTGCCCACGGGCCAAAAGCTAAGGCGGGCGGCGGTGGCGGGTTGGAGTTTGATGCGGCCGGTGAAAGTGCGTCACTTTCCGGATTGAAGGAGGAAAAATTGCCGATGTGCCCCGCAAGAATTCCCTTCAAGAGTGGTGCGGTGCCATTGGCTTCACGAACGATGAAGGGAGTGCCGTCCGGGAGGGTGGGGGCCGTGAAGCGTTTCGGCTTGCCGAGGTTGAAGCCGCTGTGGTTGAGAATCCTCGATCGTGCCCGCAGCGCCGTATCCGGAGAAGAGGTGGACGCCGACGAGCTTGCGGCCATCGCCGAGGTCGATGGCGAGCCACGATGGCTGCGCGGATTTTTCGCTGACCCAGCGCGAGGCGTCATCGATCCTGCCATCGATCGCCAAGCTCGCCGAGTGTTGTGCTATTTCGGAGCTGGCGGTGGCAGCTTTGGGCTTGATTGGCTGGGGGGCGGCCATCGCGGCGTGGGTATATAGGATACTGTGATGAGGAATATGCGTTTCATGGGGGTGAGGATGGGTTTGCGTTAAGGCAGGACGCGCACCCGGAAAACGGCGGCGGGGGTGCCGTGGGTGGCGTGGATGCGGAGGCTGAGCTGCGAGGTTTCGAGGGGGGTCTCGAGGCGGTGGTCGAAACGGGCGTGGCGGTGGTCGCGGATTTCCAGCAAGGCGCGGCCCTCGCCGTCGAGGAGGTCGAAGTCGCGCACCAGGAAGGGGACGATTTCCTCGGGGTGGGTCATGAGAACGCTTTCCATGGCGTGATCCCAGTCGGGGTCGAAATCGATTAGGACGCGTCCGATGCGGACGGCCCCGGGCCAGTTGAGGGTGAGTTTGGGGGCCGGGTCGGCGGGGTCGGCGACCCAGGCGTTGACGGTTTGGGTGGGGCGGGCGGGGCCGCGGGTGATATGTTCCGGGGTGAAGACGTCGAGCGGCGGGTCGATGGTCATCGCGAGATTACGGCCTTCGGGGCGGCGTTTGGGCAGCCAGAATTCGAAGGTGTCGATGCCGCTATCTTCCGGCGGCGTCTGGATGCTGGAGGTGGCGACCTGTTTGTTGCAGGCGTTGGTGACGGCGAGCACGCCGGTGTGGCGTGCGTCGCTCACGCGGACGCGAACGGCGGGATTTTCGCAGAGGCGGACGAAGTGGTATCCTTCGCGGGCTATGGGTTTGCGGAAGCGGGCTTCGACGCGGGAGTCACCTTCGGAAAAAGTCAACTCGAGGGCTTCGACGAGTTCGTCGGGAGTGAAGTTGCCGGGCTTGGTGGCGCGGCGGAGCTCCACACGCAAAACCCCGGGCTGGTCCGCGGTGATCTCAAAGCCGAACGCCGGGCATGGCCCCACAGCGAGCGGCAGCAGCATCGCCCAACTGCTGTCGAGCTTCAACCAGCCGCGGTTGGAGGCGAATCCGTCGAGCTGGAGGCGCGAGCTGGCGGTGACGGTGGCGGATGCGGCGAGGTCGTCGGGATCCAGGATTTCGCGTTCGGGGAGGAACTGGCCGTTGCGGTCGAGGCGCAGCTGGAGTGCGTGCAAGGCGTCGCCGCGGGTGAGGTCGCGCGGCGTGAGGCCACGCTCGATGCAGATGGCGGCGGCGGTGCCCACGGCTTGGCCACCGATCGCGCAGGTTGCCATCACGCGGGTCGATCCGAAGGCGACGTGGGTGGCGCTGATGACGCGCCCGGCGAGAAACAGGTTGGTGATATTGCGGCTGTAGTAGCAGCGCCACGGGATGCCATAGACGCCCTTGGCATGCCATTGGGTGCAGGCGGCTCCTTCGCCATAGACGCCGTCGGCGGGGTGCAGGTCGAGCGCCCAGCCACCGTGGGAGACCACGTCTTCGAACGCCGACTGGCCCACGACGTCCTGCTGGCGCATCAGGTAGTCGCCTTCGAAGCGGCGGCTTTCGCGTTTGCCCGGGATGTGGCCGACCCATTCGAGTGTCAGGTTTTCCGCATCGGGGTGCTCACCGGAGTTTTTGATGTGATCCCAGATGCCATAGACGACTTTCCAAAGCTCCCACTTGATGATTTCGGTGTCGTGCACGGTGTCGAGGCGGCCGCCGTATTCGAGCCACCAGAAGTTGCAGCCCTGCATGTTGGTGTTGAACCGGCGGTGGCGGGCGATGCCCGTCACGTCCTTGAGCGCCCAGCTCGGGGCGGTGAATTTTACCGGGCTGCCGGTGTCCTTGGTGTAGAAATACAGCGAGTGGCCGAGCAGGTGGCCGTAGCTTTCATCGGGTGCGAAGCCTTCGTCGAATTCCTCCTTCGGCTCGGCCCCCATGCGGAAGGCGGCCCCGGCGAGAAAGGCGACGATGCCGTCGCCCGAGGCATCGCAAAACAACGGCGCACGGAGCACGTAGCGCGTCGAGTTCTGCGGGCAGAAGGCGATGACGGCGGAGATGGTGTCGGGGTCGTTTTTTTCGATTTCGTGGACGGCGGTGTTGAGCAGTAGGGTGATGTTGGGCTCATCGACGACTTTTTCTAACAATATTGTATCTAGGATATACGGATGGCCTTGGCGGTTGCGGTAAACGTTTTCCTCGAGGATTTCGTTCATGATGCCGCCCTCGCGCGACCATCGGTTGTTGTTGCCCATGTGCGAAGTGGCGCCGAGAACCCATAGCCGCACTTCGCTGGAGGCGTTGCCGCCGAGCACCGGGCGGTCCTGCACGAGGACGACGCGCAGCCCTTCGCGGGCGGCGGCAATGGCGGTGCAGGTGCCGGAAAGTCCGCCGCCGATGACGATGAGGTCGGCTTCGGGGGTTTCGGTTTTGAGGTGTCGGATGGTGGCGGGGCCTTCGTGGATCATGGAGTGTTTTTCTTTTTGAGATATCTTGCGCCGCCGAGCATGGAGAGTCCGATTGCGGCGATGAATACGGCGAACAGGAAGATGATGGTGCGTTGGCCGGGGTTGAGCGGGATCAGGCACAACATGCCCGCCCCGAGCATGACCATGCTCCAGCCGACAATTTTTGCCGGGGCGCTGTCGGCTTTGCCGCTTTGCCTCGCTTCCACCTCGCGCTCGAGGGTTTGCAGCTTCTCGATGTGCTGCCAACGGCGGTCCTCGCCGCGCGCCCGCAGGTGGGCGATCAGCACGATGGCCATCGGCAGGACGACGCCGACGAAGGTTTTCGAATGGCTGAACAGCCATTTGCCGATGCCGTCTTCCGGCGGGGTGATCAAACCGAAGTGCAGCGCGAGGCCGAGTGGGATGCAGACGGCCGCGGTGACCCACAAGGCACCAACGTTCACCTTCTTGCTAAGCAGGCCGATGAGGATGGGGGCCAGCAACGGGACGACCATCAGCTCGGTGATGGAAATGATGACCCTTTCCGCGCCACCGAGCATCGGGATGCACAGCGCGATTCCGGCGATCAGCGCACCTAACATAACCGTGAACCCCCTGCCGGCGGACAACAGGTTCTTGTCGGTGACTTTCTTCCTCAGCGGGTGGTAGATGTCATGGGTGAGCACGCCGGAAAACACGTTGAGCTGCGAGCTGATCATACTCGCCGTGGCGGAAAACATCGCCGCCATCAACAGCCCGACCATGCCGATGGGCAGCACGTTTATACACGACTTGATGTAAGCCTCTTCCTTCAGCGCCCGGATCATTTCTTCTGAGGCATTCTCCGGGATCGGGCTTTGCACGCGCCACAGCAAGGGCGGCAGCAGCCACAGGAACGGTGAAAACAGGTAGAGCACGCCGAACAGCACGGTGCCGCGGCGGGCGTCGCGCGGGGTCGGCACGCAGAGGTAGCGTTGCACGAAGGCGAACTCCGCGCCTATCATGAAGTAGTGGATGGCCACCCAGCCGAAGAGGAAGAACCAGGTGTAACGTCCCGAGGTGAAGGAAAGGAAACCTTCCGGAGCCTGCGCAACGAAGCCACCAAGCCCGCCGATATCCAACAGAATCAGCGCCACCACGAAAACCACCGCTGCATTGAGCACGATGAACTGGATCACGTCGGTCATCAATACCGCCCACAGGCCGCCGATCATCGTGTAGAGCACGACCACCGCTGCGAAGATCAGGATGGCTGTGACCAGCTCCGGCGGCATGCCCTCTACGGCTGCCGAGGTGCTGCTGCCCTGCGTCACCGCCACGGTCAGGATCGAGATCGCATACAGCGCGCCCGCCGCACCGACCAAGCGAAAGATCATCATCGACCAGGTGTAGAAATGCAGCGCGCCCTTGCCGAAGCGCCGCTCGACGAACTCGGCGGGCGTGCGGATGCCGAGGCGTTTCCACTTTCCCGCCACCGTGTATCCGGCCAGCAGGGCGGCCACGCCGTAGCAGAGGTTGACCATGATCGCCACCGTGCCATGTTCGTAGGCGATGCCGCCCCACACCACGAAGGTGTTGGCGGAAAACATCGTCATGAACGCGCTCAGGCCGCTGGCCCACCACGGCGAGGTGCCGCCTGCGGAGAAAAGATCCGACGTGTTCTTCACCTTGCGCCCGAGCATCACCCCGATGGCGACCGTGCCGACGAGATAGAGAATGAGAACGATCCAGTCGGAGGTGTGCATCGGTCAGGAGGCCTGGAGCTGAAAAGGCATCGCCTGCACCCGCTCGGGAGCGGCGAGGTAAGACAGGACCAGCGATGGGATGATGTTGAATCCGGCTCCATCCGCGGACTTTGGAGCGGGCAAGCGCTTGGGCGTGAAAGTCGGGTAGCCGACCTGCTTGACCGTGATCGGCTGCGCGCCGAAAGCGGGATCCTCCTTAGCCCCGAGGGTGGCCGGGGCGCGGAGCGCGCAAAGCAAATGCGCCATCCATGCGCGGTGGATCGAGAGGCGGTAATGGGTCATGCTGGGCAACAGCATGAGGACGCAACCCATCCTGTCCAGCACCAGAACTCATACATTTTGATCATTTTTTTATACATTTCAACCATTCCTCACATTCCGTGGCGTCTTTCCGGTATGCTGCTTGAACCACTTTGAGAAATGCGAGAGGTGGATGAAGCCGAGTTCCAGCGCGACTTCCTTGACGCGGGCCCCCGGCAACAGCAGCCGGTGCCGCGCGTGCTCGACGCGCAGGCGGTCGTGGAATTTGCTGGGCGTCGTCTGCAAATCCTGTCGAAACAGCCGGATCATGTGGTTTTGGCTCAGCCCCACCGCCGCCGCAAGCCGCTCTGCGTCGAATGGCTCGGCGAGGTTCTTGGAGTTAAGCAGATCGACCGCCGCCCGCACCCGATCATCCACCCCGAAGTGCCCGGAGTGGGGGATTTCCCTGGATTTCAGCACTTCGTCGAGCGCCACCAGCCACTGGCAGAGCAGGCGCTCGAGGCGGAGGAAAAGTGCGAGATCCACCTCGTGATCGCGGGCATCCCAGCTCTCGGGGTTGACCTTTTTCATGAGGTTCAGGATGGGGCGGACGCGCTTTTCCAAAGCCGGCACCTCGCGGGCATTCACCACCAGGCTCAGCCCTTCGTCGAAAAGGTGCGTCCCGTCCGGCCAACGCGCTTCGAAGGCGATGGAAATCAAGCGTGCGTCCGCCGAAAACGTCTGCACCCGCGGCCCTGGCTTAACGATCAACCACTGGTCCCGCTCCGCGCGGTGGCATTGCCCGTTGTGCTCCACCTCCGCCCAGCCCTCCCGCACCATCCAGGCACCGCTGTTGGTGTATTCCGTGAATCGCAACGTCGGCCCCGACACCTCCCGGCCCCGGGCCACCGGCAGATTGTGGCACCACAGCAGGTGGAGGTTCAAATTCAGCCAGTCTCGGTAGCGCATGGGATTTGGATGGGTGCAGGAAATCTTGTGGTGCCGATGTATAAGTTTTTGTTGAAAATAGACAACTAAAAAGTCTTCCCCCTGCGGGAGCGGGGCATCAGTTAGCTTTCACTTGCCCGGGCCACGGAGAGGAGCGTGGGCGTCTCGCCCGCTTGGCTGCGGCAAGGT
>JBBEEL010000129.1:0-11737 GCA_040880785.1 Akkermansiaceae bacterium
TCCGATGCATGTCCTGATGGCCGCCGCCCAGAACCCCGACGAGCGGACCCGTTGGTTGGGACAGTTGCTGTGGCTGACCGACGGCGACTCCGGGCCTGACGCCCCGCACTCAGAACCCGGCGGCGTCCAAACGTCCAGCGTCCGGATTGAGCATCGGTTCCGCTTGGCGCTTGGGAAGGTCATGACCTATCGGTTCAATCTGCCCGATATGAAGCCGATGGTGCTATTGGCCGACACTCGCGAGGCGTCAGTGCGCTGGGCCGGGTTCCTCAGGGAGATGGAGCCGCGGTTGCCAGGAATTTCGGGCGCGGCCCGCAATCTGCTGACCACGCTGGTCTTCGGTCTCGGATTGCTGGCTCCGAAGTTCCGCGGGATCACGGTGGAGGGCGTGGAGGCCATGGCCCGGTTGCTCGTACGCCGGATGGCCAGTGCCCGCATCGCCATCATGCACTCGGGGGAGGTCGCCCGGAGGCGAGGGCAGATCACGCGCGTTTTTCACAAGCTCGGAGGCGGTCCTGCGGACGAGCGGAAAATTTGCCGTGACCTCAAGATTTCCGCCGTAGACCGAGATGTAGCGCTTCGGTGGCTTGATGCTGCCAGTCTGGTCCTCCACCAAGGAAACGGCTGGCAGCAACGCGAAGGAGCCCGCCTGAGCTTTTCGGGCTGCGCGGTCCCGATCCTCGAAGTTTGAGCGGTAAGGGGCCGTAGCCGGCTCGGACGGTAACGCCGCTGGCTCTCCCACAGGCCGCTGGCAGATTGGCACAGACTTCCGACGCCTAGGCCGTGGCGCATCGAAAAGCAGACTCAGCATGACTCCCATACGATTGACGGGTGAGTCACCCAATTTCGGAAAAAAGCGGAATCTTCGAACAGAAGGGTGCCAACACTTCCAATAACGCCAACATCAGGACTTTCAAGCCGACACCCGGGCGGACTGGGTTGCCACTCGGTTGACAACTTGGCGACATCTTCGGACCGATGTTCCACACTTACCGGGGTCGCAGGGATACCTTCGTTTATGGTACAGACCGCCACTCTTACTCCAGTCGATTGCAAGGGCTGCGTGAGGGAGGTATTGCTGTACCTAATCTGTACCATTCAATACCATCATACCCGGTGACAAGGTAGCCGACACGGAACCGCTGGTGAAATGCACAAACTGTTGCGTTTTGTTCCATGTCAGCGACCTGCTTTACCCGGCCACTCACAGACCCGGTCCCACCAACGGCGTAGCCAATTTTATTGTGGATCTGGAACGCGAGGCAGAGGCATCCCAGTCCCCATATGGGGACTGGCTCCCCAGAAACGAGAGGAAATTCGCCCCCTTCTGGCGCTGCCAAAGGAGCACCGGGTTGCCTGTTGGAAAGAAATCGTCGCCGAAACGGTGCCGGCCGAAGTGAGCTCGGTCATGGTGTCGCGGAAGGCGAAACAGCACGCGGAATCGATAAAAGTGCAGGTGGTGCGCCAGTCAGCCACGAAAGCAGGTAAGGTCGGCGAGGTCTCCAAGTTGCTCGGCAAGCTCCGCTCCGCCACTTTCCAGCACGTCAACGGCAACCGGATCTCCCGGCTGCTGGATGAGGTGGAGAAGTTGATCGACTGAAATGCGACGGCTCATTTGGTGAAAGGCGTTAGTGACCTACTTCTTCACGCCACTCGGCGGCACTGGCACGCGGACCACGCTGGGACATTTCCCGCTTCCCGTGCTGCTGCCGGTCACCCGGCCTGAGGCATCGCGTCGCGTGCCGGTGACGGACCCCGTGGAACCGTTCGTCGTCTGGCTGCCTGCGGACCGGCCTGAGGCGTCACGGAAATCGGTGCGGCTGCCAGTTGTGCCGTTTGTCCGGGTGGTGGCGCTGCCAGCCGCGCGTCCACTGGCGTCGCGGTAGGTTGTTCGGGTCGGCCCGGCGGAGGTGTCATTCGTGGTGGCCGATCCAGCCATGCGGCCCGAGGCGTCGCGATACGTGGTGCGGGTGAAGCCGCCTGAGCTGGTCTGGCTGGTGGCCGTTCCGGTGATCCGCCCGGAAGCGTCGCGAGTGACTGTGCGCTCCCCACCGCTGCCGCTTTTCTGGCGTTCCACGGTCTGGACCACACGCCCGGAAGCATCGCGAACCACCTCGCGGCAGGTTTGCGCCGGGGAAATGGTGGCGAGGATCAACGAAATGGCCAGCAGGGGAACGAATGCCTTCACGCTGATTTCGACAACTCGAAGGCGGATTTTATTCAATCAAACAGCCGCTTTGCCCTCAGCACCAAGACCTCTCACAAAAAATCCAAAATTATCAGAACCTGCCCCCGCATTTGTCCCACCCCGAGGTGTATAATGTTTCTTCAAAACCGCCGCCCGACATGAGGATTTTCAACCAAATACGCCCACCATTGACCAAAAAGCAGGTCTGGCTCTAACTTCGAATAAATCATTCGTACAATGAGCAAGATCAGGCTTTCCACATGGTTGCTGAGTGTTTGAAATTAGATCCACTTCGACACAAAGCCGATTCCTAGTCACCACCCGCCTTCATCACGACCATTTCCTCGCTGTTTCCCCCTCTGCAATTCTCATGTCTGCTTCGAGAGTCCCTACTCATTTTTCCTCTTTTGGATTCCCGCTGGCCTCCGCCGGTTTGGAGGATTTTGGCCTGAAATGCAATGGCGGCGGCACGCACATCAGCCGCACCATCATGTTGACGGAATTAGAGAGCCTTTTGGCGGCGGTCCCGCAGGGTTCACCGTCGGGTGAATACCGCGACGCCATTCTTCTGCGCAATGTCCTCAGCAAAACGACCGACAGCACCCGCCAGAAAACCCTGCGTCATCTCCGGGAACTCTATTCCCTAGACGAGAAAACGCCTATCTTCGGGCTGTTACGAAATCTTCACGCGCTTGGACCCGCCAGTCTGCCACTTCTCGCCCTACAGGTCGCCTGGTGTCGTGATAAACTGTTGAGGGCTACCACCCCGGCAGTCTTGGATGCTTCGGAGGGGGATCTGGTAGTGCCTGCGAGTCTGGCCGCCACGGTCGAGACGGCATTTCCCCATGAGTATTCCGAGAACAGCCGTGGAAATGTATCGCGCAATGCTGGATCCACTTGGACCCAGTCCGGCCACCTCGTTGGCCGTGGGAATAAAGTCCGCCGCCGGGTCAAGCCCACGCCCGTCGCCGTCACCCTTGCCCTGTTTCTCGGAAACCTTGTGGGCTACCATGGTGCGGCGGTGTTTGCTAACCCCTGGTGCCGCCTTCTCGACCTCGACCCCGACCGCGCTAAATCCATGGCCATGGAGGCCCATCGTGCCGGCCTTCTCAACCTGCGCTCTGTCGGCGAGGTGGTGGAGCTGAGTTTCCCGATGTTCGCTGAATTCCAAATCCCGCAATCATGAGTGCCATCGACCGACTCCTCACCAACTACTCACGGCAGGTCCGTCTGCCATGGTCGCCGCATGCCGCCGGAAAACAGCGTGTCTGGTTCGCGGTTTATCACCCGTCGGAGGAACGACGGGTGCGGGCGCGTTTGCCGCAATTCGAGGAAGTCACCCTGGGTGCCGGGCACGGGTGGAGCACCGTGGATCTCACCGGCCTGCTTCCAGAATTCCTGTCCAGCCACAAATACCGCGAGGCCGTCTTCAAGGATCCCAAGCACCTGCGAGCAGGTAACCAGTTGGAAATCCGCGCCGCCGCAACGGTGGATGCAGCCTGTTCCGAATCCGATGAAACCAGCGTCGTGGTCATCACCGGTCTGTCATCGCTCTTCGACTTCATGCGCGTCTCTAGCCTGATCGACCGCTGCGAAGACAGCGTGCGCGGACGCCTGCTCGTCATGTTCCCCGGCGAGTTCCAGGGCACCCTCTATCGCTTCATGGACGCCCGCGACGGCTTCAACTACATGGCCACCCCCATCACCTGCACCGAAAGTTTTCTCACCCCATGACCAACCGCGAACTCTACTTCCGCGACCCCACCACCCTGGAGTTGCTCAACAACGGCGTCTCGAAAGTCTCCGAACTCGGGCAGGACATCCGCCAGATCCAGACACTGCGCTTCGAATTGGAAACCTTCGTCTGCGATGGCGAATACGCGCGTGGTCTCGAACGCATCCTCAAGGCCTACCTCGCAGGCTTGGGGCAACCCGAGCAAAAGGCCGTCTGGGTCAGCGGTTTCTTCGGCAGCGGTAAATCCCACCTTGTCAAGGTGCTGCGCTACCTCTGGGAGGACTACCGCTTTGCCGACGGAGCCACCGCCCGCTCCTTAGTGAAACTCCCGTCTGAGATTTCCGATCTCCTCACGGAACTTTCCACCCGCAGCAAACCACTGGGCGGTCTGCGTGCAGCGGCCGGCACACTGGGTGCGGGTTCCATGGACAATGTTCGGCTCGCCTTCGTCCAGCTCGCCTTGCGTTCCTCCGGCCTGCCCGAAGACATTGCTCACGCGAAATTCATCCTCTGGCTTCGCTCATCGGGCCTCGAAGCCGCTGTTACGGAGGCGTTGAAATCCAGCGATTGCAACCTCCTCGAAGAAGTGGAGAGCATGAATTATTCCGTGCCCCTCGCCGAGGCGCTCCTCGCCGCCGATCCCAAATACGGCAGCGTCCCCAACGTCCAAGAGGTTATCCGCGCCGGCTTCCCTGAAATCACTTCTCCCACCATCAAGCAGACTCTGGAAATACTCAAACAGGTCTATGGCGACGGCAACCAACTCCCTTGCACGCTGCTCGTCGTCGATGAAGTCCAGCAGTTCATCGGAGAGAAAATCCAACGCGCCAACGACATCCAGGAAATCGCCGAACATTGCAGCACCGATCTCGGCAGCCGTCTGCTCATCGTCGGCACCGGCCAGTCCGCGCTCAACACCACTCCCAGCTTGCAACGCCTCCAAGCCCGCTTCTTCGTCCGCGTCCAGCTCTCCGATACCGATGTCGAAAGCGTCATCCGCAAGACCGTCCTCCGCAAGAAGCCCGAGCAGGAAGCCGCCATCGCGAAGAAAATGGAGGACAATCAAGGCGAACTCGCCCGCCACCTTCAGGACTCCCGCCTCGCCGCCACCCATGACGACGAGAAATACTTTGTCGCCGATTACCCGCTGCTCCCCACCCGGCGGAGGTTCTGGGAAAAAGTCCTTCGCAATACCGATCACTCCGGTACCAAGGCCCAGTTGCGCTCGCAGATGCAGGTCGTCTTCGAGGCCACCCGCCAGACAGCCGCCGCCTCCCTCGGCACTGTCGTCCCAGCGGATTTCATCTACGAACAAATCTCCACCGACCTCCTCAACTCCGGCGAGCTAGAGCGTGAATACGACGAAATCATCCGCAAGCAGCGCGATGGCACGCCCGCAGGCGAACTCCGCTTCAGTCTCTGCGCCCTCATCTTTCTGATCGGCAAGCTGCCGCGCACGCCCGGTGCCGACGATGGCGTCCGCGCCAATGCCGATACGCTGGTGGACCTTCTGGTCAGCGATCTCAAAACCGACCGCCCGAAGCTGGAACAGCAAGTCCCGGCGTTGTTGGAAGAACTCGTCAAAACCGGCCACATCATGGCCGTCGAGAAGGAATACCGCCTCCAGACCAAGGAGGGCGCGCGCTGGACGCACGACTTCAACCGCCGCCGCACCTCCACGCTCAACGACGAGGAACGCATCAATTCCAAGCGCGCCGAACTCCTCCGGGAGGGTGCGAAACAGGCGCTCAAGGCCGTCTCGCTCAAACAGGGGTCCTCTAACCAACCGCGCAAGCTCGCCTTCGACCTCTCTTCCAGCCGGCCCAGTTCAAGCAGCGACGAAGTCTCGCTCTGGCTCCGGGATGGGTGGAGCGATGATGAAAAATCCGTGCTCAATGATGCCCGCGCCGCCGGGGTCGATAGCCCCATGCTCTTCGGCTTCCTGCCGCGCCTCCATCACGAGGAATTGCGCCAAGCCATCGCTTCGCACATCGCCGCGCAGGAAACACTGGATTCTCACGGCAGCGCCGCAACGCCGGAGGCCATTGAGGCGCGTAAAGCCGTGGAAACCCACCTTGAAGTCGCCCGCCATCGAATCCAAGACATGCTCGGCCTCATCATCGGCGGCTCCAAGGTTTTCCTCGGTGGTGGCCAGGAAGCCAATGGCATCGAGTTGGCGGACAAGGTGCAGGACTCGGCGGACAGCGCCCTGGAGCGGCTCTTCCCACAGTTTTCCGAAGCTGATCACGGCAACTGGGGCATTGTCGTCACCAAGGCTCGTGGCGGCGATGTCGGCGCGCTCGCGCAGGTCAGCTATCCCGGCGATGTCACCAAGCATCCCGTCTGCCGCCGCGTTCTCGAACTCATCGGCGCTGGGAAAAAGGGCAAGGACATCCGCGAAGCCTTTAAATCCGACCCTTACGGCTGGCCGCAGGATGCCATCGACGGCGCGCTCTACGTCATGCTCGTCGCCGGAAACCTACGCGCCACCCTGAACGGCAATCCAGTCCAAGCCCAGACCCTGCCACAGAACCAAGTGGGCGTCGCCAGCTTCTACGTCGATGTCCCGCCGCTCAATGTCCAGCAGCGGCTCGATCTCAAAGCTCTCTTTCAGAAACTCGCCGTCACCACCCCGAACGGCAAGGAATCCGAAGCCGCCGCTCAGTTCCTCCAGAAATTCCTCGCTCTTGCAGAGTCCGCTGGCGGCGAGGCACCACGCCCGGAAGCCCCCGCCACCCATGAGCTGAAGGATCTCCAACACCTCAGCGGCAACGCCCAGCTCCTCGAACTCCACAAGCAGAAGGACGCCAGCACCGCCAATCTCACCGCATGGAAAAAATCCGCCGATGCCATCGCCAAGCGCTGGCCGGAGTGGGAAAATTTGGCGCTCTTTCAAGCCCACGCCAAGGACCTCCCGGCGGGCGAAGCCTGCGCTGCCTCCATCGCCGCCATCACAGCGGATCGCAAACTTCTCGCCGATCCCGATCCCTTGCCGGATCTGATCAAGCAGCTTGCCACGGCTCTGCGCACCGAGCTGGGGAAACTCCAGGACGACCTCGCCGCCGCATTTGCCAGCGGTCAGGAAAAACTCACCTCCTCCGAACTCTGGAGCCGCCTCAGCGACGAGCAACGCACCACGCTCACCGCCACCTGCCAGCTCACGCCCCCGGCCAAGGCCGCCATCGGCACGGACGAGGAAATCCTCACCGCCCTCCAAGCCCGCACCCTCGCCGACCGCCGCAACCTGCTCGATGCCGTCCCCCAGCGCTTCTCCCGCGCCCTGGAGGAAGCAAGCAAGCTCCTCGAACCCGCCGCCGTCCGCCTCACCCTCCCATCCGCCACCATCCACACCCCGGCCGATCTCGACCAATGGTTCGCCGAAGTCCGCGCCCAAGTGGAGGAACAACTCCAAACCGGCCCCGTCATCCTCTGAATACCCACAATACGCACGATACACTTGACGAATGTATCGTGCCTGATTACTGTATTGGAAATGATTTCCTTGCAACAACGCCTGCTCGACTACCTCGAACCCCTGACGGGGGAACGGCCTGACCTTGCACCCGAGAAGGCCACCAACCTGCCTCTTTTCCTCAGGGAACGGTTCAACTTTCAAAACGTCCGCCTTTTTGGAAAACGCTACATTCTCGCCTTGGAGAGAGAAAACGGGGACTCCGAATCCCCCGGCGAATACGAAAACCAGATCCGCCTCATGCAGCCCCAGTTCACGGAATCCGTGGCGCTGGTCCTGCAGCGACTCCCCTCGTATGCCCGCAACCGCATGGTCCGCCTGGGGATTCCTTTCATCGTCCCGGGCAGTCAGACCTTCCTGCCAGCAGCCCTGATTGATCTGCGCGAGCGCTTCACCCAGCCCAAACCGGACAAGGGGAAAAAACTCACGCCGGCCGCCCAGTGCCTCGTCCTCTACCACCTCCAGCGCCAGCCTCTGGAAAATCTCCCGCTACGGGACATCGCGGAAAAGATTGGCTACTCGCCCATCATGCTCACCAAGGTGAAGGATGAATTGGAGGCGACGGGCATCTGCCGCACCGCCCGCATGGGCCGTTCCATCGCGCTCGGGTTCACCACCCAAGGCAGAAACCTCTGGGAAACCATCCAGCCCGTCCTCTCCAGTCCGGTTAAGAAAACCCTCTGGGTTCGCTGGGATCAGCCAAGCTACCCGGCCCTGATCGCGGGCCTCACCGCCCTGAGCCGGAAAACCATCATGGCAGACGATCGCCTGCCCACCTACGCGCTGCTTTCCGCCAACCTCCAAGCCAACCTGGAACGCGGACTCTATCAGGGTTGCAGGGAGCCGGAGGACGCGAACCTCCGCCTCGAAAGCTGGAGCTACAATCCGCTCCTATTCGGCGATACCAAGATGGTCGATCCACTTTCCCTCTTTCTCAGCCTGCGGGACTTCCCTGACGAGCGGGTTCAGCAGCAGTTGGAAACTCTCATCGACCAAATCCCATGGTAAAAGGCCTGGACATCTTCCGTGACCGCTTCAGCGAGTTTGAAGGCTCCTTCATTCTCATCGGCGGTGCCGCCTGCGACCTTTGGTTTGATCAACTCCGCCAGCCATTTCGCGCCACACAGGATTTGGATCTGGTGCTTTTGATCGAAGTCCTTTCCCCGGAGTTCGTGAAAGCCATGCGCGGTTTCATTACCGAAGGCGGTTATCAATCACGCCAACGCACGAATGGCAGCCCGGAACTCTACCGCTTCGCCGATCCGACCGACGAGTCTTTCCCTGCGGAAATCGAATTGTTCTGCCGCAATCCAACGGGATTTGAGCTTTCTCCGGGGGATGTCATCCCGGTGAAAATAGAGCCGGATCACCACAGCCTTTCCACCATCCTTCTGAATGAGCACTACTATGATCTGATCAGAACCCACAACGACAAACGGGATGGCTTGGGAGTCGCCAATGCCACATCGCTGATCCCGCTCAAAGCCTTCGCTTGGCTGGATCTCACCCGCCGCAAAGCGGAAGGCGAAACCATCGACTCCAAGAAAATCAAAAAGCACCGGAACGACGTCTTCCTCCTCGCCGCCACCCTGCCAGGTGAACCCGGCCCTGAACTCCCGCCCTCCATAACCGCCGACCTCGCCCGCTTCCTTCAGTCCTTTCCACCGGATTCACCCGATTGGACAGCCATCATCGCAGCATTGAAATCCAATCCAGTAAGCCGAGGCCTTCCTCCCACGACCCTCATCAACGCGATCCAACATTACTTTCGCCTAACATCGGAATAGATCCTTCTCCCATTCAAAAATCCACAATCCTCAATCATCAATCCTCTTCATCCCATCTGCGTCCATCCGCGTCCATCTGCGGTTAAAAAATCTTCCCACCCTCATGCCCACTCTCTCCACCCCACACCGCCGCCTCCTCGAAACCGCCGTCAAGCACGCCCGCAAGATCTCCGCAGGCGGTGCGCGGAAGTCGCTCGAAGCGCTCGCCGTGCATGAGCCGGATCCCTACCGGCACATGGATGAGAGCCAGCGCGTGTTGCGGCGCAAGCTCCGCGCCCAGGCCAAGCAGCTCGGCGATGGCGAAAGCCATGCCAAGCGCGGCTCTTACGAGATCAGCCACCTCGTCGAGAAGCTCGCCTACGACCAATGGCACCGCATCCTCTTCGCCCGCTACCTGCTGGAGAACGACCTGCTCATCTCCCCGGATCACGGCGTGGCAGTCTCGCTGGACGACTGCGAGGAACTCGCCCCATCGCAGGGCTTGAAGGATGCCTGGGCCGTCGCCGCCCGCTTCGCCGCCGTGGAACTCCCGGAAATCTTCCGCTCCGATGATCCCGCCGGAGCCGTCGAGCTGCCCGTCGAGGATCGCAAGCCGCTCATCGCCCTCGTTACCGGCCTGCCCGTGGACGTCTTCACCGCCACCGACAGCCTCGGCTGGTGCTACCAATTCTGGCAGGCCGATAAAAAGGACGAGGTCAACGCCGCCGGCAACAAGATCGGTGCCGACGAACTCCCCTCCGTCACCCAGCTCTTCACCGAGGACTACATGGTCGATTTCCTCCTCGATAACACCCTCGGCGCGTGGCACGCCGCCAAGGAGAGTGGGCGTCTCGCCCACATTCCATCCACCGAAGCAGAAGCCCGCGCCGCCGTCGCCCTCCCCGGCTGCGCGTGGAAATACCTCCGCTTCACATCCGCCGAAGAAGGTGGGCAAGATGCCCACACTCCATGGTCTCCCGCCGCCGGCACCTTCCCCGGCTGGCCAAAAACCGCCGCCGCCCTGAAATGTTTGGACCCCTGCATGGGCAGCGGCCATTTCGTCGTCGCCATGTTCGAGCGGCTCGTCGCCCTGCGCATGGCGGAAGAAAACCTCGACGCGCCCGCCGCCGTCGCCGCCGTCATCCGGGACAACCTCTTCGGCCTGGAAATCGACCCGCGCTGCACCCAGATCGCCGCCTTCAATCTCGCCCTCGCCGCCTGGCGGCGCGTCGGCCACTGCAAGCTGCCGCCCATGAACCTCGCCTGCTCCGGCCTCGCGCCGAATACCCGCGAGGCCGACTGGCTCGCCCTCGCCGGCGACGACGAAAAACTCCAGCGCGGCATGGCCCGCCTCTACCGCCTCTTCCAAAACGCCCCCGTCCTCGGCTCCCTCATCAACCCCCGCGCCGACAAGGGCGATCTGCTCGTCGCCGCCTTCCATGAACTCCAGCCGCTGCTGGAACAGGCGCTCGCGCAGGAAACCCAGGACGACTCCGCGCATGAAATGGCGGTGACCGCGCAGGGGATTGCCAAGGCGGCGGAGATTCTTGCGGGGGAGTTCACGCTCGTGGCGACGAATGTGCCTTATCTCGGACGCGGAAAGCAGAGTGAATTACTTCAAGATTATTGTGAGCGTGTGCATCCGGAAGCCAAAGCTGACCTCGCCACTTGTTTCGTCGAACGCTGTCTCGACGTTTGTGGCGAATGGGGCAGCACTGCGCTAGTGACCCCTCAGAACTGGCTATTCCTCGGCACTTACAAAAAGCTGCGCAAGAGATTGCTCGAAGGAGTTCAGTGGAATGGTGTGGCACGACTGGGACCGCACGCATTTGAGACTATCGGAGGTGAAGTAGTAAGCGTTGCTTTGTTAGAATTAACCCGACGAAATCCGAGCGAATTGCAAGCGTTTTTCGGCTACGACGCCACGGTCCAAATAACGCCCTCCTCCAAGGCAGATAAACTGCACAATGATTCATTCATCGAAGTTGAGCAGGCAGGACAATTAGCAAATCCCGACGCAAGGATCGTTTTTGATTTCGATTCAGATGCTATTCTGCTCGCGCAATACGCGCAGGCTTCTCAAGGAATACCAACAAGTGACGGCCCTCTTTTTGTCCGCAAGTTTTGGGATCTTCCGTCCCTTAATGACGGTTGGGAGTTTCATCAAGGAACAGTTCTGCAAACCATGCCATACGGTGGCCGCGAGGACATCATTTTATTTGAAGGAGGCAGGGGCCGTTTGCGGCGAATGAGTGCTGAACAAGAACGCGACCGACGAAGAGACTTTCAGGGAGCAAACGCTTGGGGCCGTCTAGGCATCGCAGTCAGTTTGATGAGCGAATTGTCATGCACCCTCTACACTGGCGAAAAGTTCGACAATAACGTTTCTGCCGTAGTGCCCAGAGAAACCACAGTAATTCCTGGACTTTGGGCATACTGCACATCGAACGAGTTTGCAGAACGCGTACGCCAGATTGACCAGAAGCTCAACGTCACAAACGCCACTCTCGTCAAAGTCCCTTTCGACCTCGCCCACTGGCAGAAAGTCGCCGCCGAGAAATACCCCGGCGGCCTGC
>JBBEEL010000130.1:0-11666 GCA_040880785.1 Akkermansiaceae bacterium
GATACTGGGCACCGCGCTCGCCACCACCGCCACCGGGTGGCATGAAGTCCACCTTCTTTTCGGGCTCGATGACGACTTGAAAAATGATCAGACCACCGATGATTAATACCACGATGTGGAGCACGGCGGCAAACAGGAGAGACCCGCCGCCGAGCTTTTCCCACCAGCCGAGCTTGCGCTCTTCCACTTGGATTGGGTTTCCTTCCGCGTCGTAGATTTCCATGATCGGGATGGTTCTCGAGACGAACCGGTTTTTTGTTGGTTAATCCGGGCTACCGGCTTGAAACGTGACGTTAGAGATCGCCGCCCGATTCAGGGCATCAAGAACATCCACCACTCTTTCATACCGCGCAAGTTCGTTCGCGTAAATGGTCACCAGCACCTCGGAATTCGAGGCCACGCTGCTTTCACGGAGTTGATTCAAGCTATTGGCCAGCTCGGGCAGGCTCTTGATCTCCGGCGAGTCAAGCATGTCGTCGTTGAGGTAAATTTGCCCGTCATCCTCAATGCGGATGGCGATTTCATCCGGCAAGGGTGTGTCGCTCTCGGACGGGATGGTGCCCGGGAGCTTGGTGTTGTGCGCGTTCTCCACCTGCACTCCACCGGCCATGGCCATGAAATAAAGCAAGATGACGAAAACCACGTCGATCATGGGCGCGATCTGGAAGCCCATGTTGACCACCTCTTCCTTTTTTCGTTTGCGACGTCTCATGGATTACTTACTGGTTGGAGGCCGCAAAGGAAATGTCGGCGATGCCGCTCTCTCCGACGAGGTTCATGATTCGTTGAATTTCGAGTGCGGGCAGCAATGCGTCGCCGCGGATCACGGCCCGCAGCTTGGGATCGGCCGCCCGGCGCTCTTTCAAGAAGGGGACTAACTCGGCAATCACCGGGTAGGCACGGTCATCGACGAGAAGCAGCGCGCTTTTCTCGGCGTCGTTCCAGCGGACATTGATGGCAATCTCGTGCTTGGACATTTCCGGATCCCGTTTCTTTGCGTTGGGCGAGATCGGGAGACGAATCGCCTGGTCTACCTTCAAGACTTCGGTGGCCGTGATGGTCATGAAAAACACGAGCAGCACGAGCAACACATCGATCATCGGAGCAAGCTGGAACTCCGGTTCGCCACTTTCCGTTCCTGCTCCGCCGCTGGCCATGGTGCTGGGTGATGAGTTAGGGTTTTAAGGCGGGGTGACTCAGGCAACTCCGTGTGGATTCTCGATCCAGTTGGGAAGGGCTGCGTAGGTTTCCTCCTGGCCCACGTCGGCGTCCTTGAGGTAGTCGTATGGCGCATTGCGGAAAAGGCTGGAGCTTTCCTCTTCAAGGTGGTGCACAGCGGACTGGAGCCTGTTGCGGAGGAAGTAGAAGCCCATGAACGCCGGGATGGCGACGAAGAGACCCGCCGCGGTGGCCACGAGCACGTGGCCGATGTGACCGGCGAGCGCGGAAGGGTCGCCAATGCCCGAGTCACCAAGCTCTCCGAAAGCGCCTTTCATCCCGACCACGGTGCCAAGCAGACCGATCATCGGGGAGCAAACGCCGATAACGGAGAGGTAGTTGACGCGGGTCTGGAGCGTGGAGTTCACCTTATCCACCTCAGCGGTGAGGGCTTCTTCGGTGGCGGTCTTGCCGTGCCCGACGGAGCCGAGAGCCGAGCGTACGACATTGGCAATCGGGCTTTTGAGCGCCTTCATCGCCTGATAGGCTCCGGTGTAGTCACCGCCAAGAAAGGCTTGGCGGGCGATGTTGAGATCCTCATTGGGGGTCATTCTTTTTCTGTCGGTGCGCATCCAAACATCGATACACAGCCAGACGGTGGCAATGGAGAAGAGACCGATGATCCACATGACCCAGCCACCCTCGGCGAGCACGTCGATGAAGTTTGATTCAATAATTTCAGGGGCCGCTTCCTGTCCGAAAGCGGCCATCGGGAGCAACATAAGAGCCGCGCAAGCAGCCATTTTGGATGTTTTTTTCATAGTGATATATAGAGAGAGAGTGAGGTTTCGGAAGAAGATTGAATCAATTATTCGAGGCTTTCAAGACGCTTGTTCGCCTCGACAGCAATCACGGTGCCAGCGGCTTCGCGCAGGGCGGATTTGAGAAGCTCGACGGCCTCCGTGCGGCGCTCCGTGCCAAGGGCGGCGATCAATCCGGCGGCGTTGAGCTCGGCTGCCCCGTTGAGGATCATGCCACCTGCGGGGAAAAGGCATGGGACCATCAAATAGGCTTCGAGGGCATCCACGTCGCGGCCGAGGGATTTGAGAAGTTCCGCGCGGAAAAAGGAAGCGTAAGCGCAAAGATCGGCGGGCAGATTGTCGGTGGTCAGGTCGCGCAGCGCGGTTTCCCGGTCCTCCGCTTTGGCGGATGCGGGCATGAGCAAGGCCCTCCCGAGCGCGTTGAAGGGATCCGCTCCCTGCGCCGGAGTGGCATCGGTGATTTGCTTCCCGATTTCGGTAACCTTCGCCAAGTTTCCAGCCAAAGCGTGAGCGACCAATGCGGCGCGGGCGGAGTCGAGCCAGAAATTGCCGGGGAACCCGGCGGTCACGCGGTGTTCGGCAAGGATGGGTTCGAGCAAGTTCAGGGCCTCACCCGGCTTGCCAGTGAGGAGCAGGGCGATGCCGAGATTGATATTTGCAGGCTTTTCGCCGTAAACGTGGCTGACGCCAGCCAGCAGGAAAGATTGTCCCGAGTTGAATCCATCCCCTGCGGTCTTAATCAGGAGGCGGTCGCCCTCGATGGCTACGGCCGACATCAGCACGGACCTGCCGTTCTGGAAAACGACCCGGGTGGCTTCTGCGGCGGCGGCGAAACTTGTGGAGAACGCGACCAGCGCGCCGACAAGCATGAGAGACTTTGGAGTGGGTGTTGAGAACATGGTGGATTGACGTTAGCGTGCTTCCTGAATGGCTCTTTTGGCCGCCGCGGTGTTCTTGAGTCTTTCGTCCTCTTGGAGAACCTTGAGATTCTCCTGGGCCTCGGCTTGGTTGCCGAGTTCCAGGGCAGTTTGATAGGCCTGCCAGTAGGCCTCAGCGCACACTTCGGGGACGGCCCGATAGCCGACGTAAACCCTCTGGTAGGTGCCGTAGGCTTTCTTAAGCAAATTTTGCTTTTCTTCGCTGCCACTCTCTTTCTCTGCCTGTTTGCGGTAGATCTTGCCCAGTTGGAGGTAAGCCTTGCCGACGAATTCTCCGCGGAACATGCGGTCACCCACGATTTCGAGCGCGAATTTCTCGGCTTCCTCGAATTTGCCCATCTCGGTCATGGCTTCCAGTTTCCCGATGGTGGTTTCCTTGATGCGCGACATCCCTGGGTTGTTCTCCATCGCGTCTTCAAACATCTTGTAAGCCTCCGCGGGTTGGTTGCGGGCCAGCGCGATGTAACCGAGCCCGACCGGGCCGGCATCCGCGAACATCCCTTCCTTGTAACGGTCGATCAGGCGCTGGAACATCGCTTCAGCCTCGTCGAGTTGGCCGAGCTTGAGGAGAATGTCACCGGATTCGGCCAGCAGCGCCGGGCTGAGGACCGAGGGGTCTTTGGAATTGATGGTGGCGATGCCTCTCAGATAAAGATCGGACTTGTCGGAGCGTCGCAACAACTGGGCGAGCCGGGCGCGGGCAAAGTAAATCCGGGCATTGGTCGTGGCATTTTCCTGATCGCCGATGGCCTTGGTTAGAATCTCGATGAGCTGCGCGTCGAGCGCGTCGATGTCGATTTCCGAGGGCTTCATCCGCGGAACGATCGCTTTGACCAACTCGTCGATGAGGAATTCGACCTGTTCGCTGCTCGGGTTTCCGATTCGCAACCTGAGGGCATCAGCGAGCATGGCGGCGGCTTCCGGCCCCTTGCCCTCACGGACTTTCATCTTGGCAACCCAGGAAGCGGAGAGCAGTGCGAGCGGGCTGTCGGGCTTGCGGGTGAGGAACTCGCTGTGAAGCTCGGCGATGGCGGCCCAGTCTTTGTTCCCTTGCAGCAGGGTGGTGGCCGAGTCGAGCGCGTATTGGATGACATCGTCCAGACTGGCGGACCAAATCGCATTGCTATAGGCTTCCAGCGCGAGCCGCTCAAATTTTGCGACCTCGTCCACGCGATTGGATTGCTTCTTTTTGTAGGTGTCGCCCAGCAGACAATACATCGAGCCAGCCGAGGCATCGTTGGGGAAATCGGCGAGAAAACTGCTCAGATCCTTAATGATCTTGTCGGTTTGGTCGGCGGTTTTGTCGTTGAAATCGATAAACGCGAGGCGGTAGCGCAGGTCACCCGCGTAGGCCCCCTCGGGGAAACGTGAGAGATACTCCCGGATCGACAGAAGGGTGTTCTTGTAATCGTTGGAGAGGAAATAGGACATCGCCACGTAGTAAAAAGCATTTTCGATCAAGGGGCTTTCCGGGTGATTTTTCAGGAAGTTGGCGAAAATCGGCGTGGACTGTTTGAAGTTGGCCTCTTGGAACAGCGCGAGCCCTTGGAAAAATATAAAACGGTCGCGGTTGGCGGATTCCGGGAATTGCTTTTCCAAATCCTGGTAAAACGCGGCGACCCGCGGCCAATCGCCGCTTTGGACGATCACCTCGCCGGCGAGGGTGGCGACTTGCTCGGCATTGGCCGAGTCGGGATATTTGCGCAGGAACGCGTCGCACAAGACGCGGATTTCCTCGATGCTCTGTAGCTTGTTGTGGATGACGATCTCCGCGTAGGCCGCCGCTTGGGCGTCTTCAGTCGAGGCGTAGCGGTTGCGGATCGTGCGGAAGCAGACCAGTGCTTCCTCATACCGGTCAAGATAGAAAAGGCAGCGCCCGCGGCGCATCAGCAGCGCTGCGTCCAAGTCGGTTTTTTCTTCGATGACAACGAGGGCCTTCTCGGCCAAGTCCACGGCGGGCTTCAGATTGTTGAGTAGCTCGGAAGCCAAGGCCGAGCGCTCCTTGAGTGGCTTTGCCTGGTCCGCAGTGACCCGTGCTTCAAGAATCTCCATGTCCCGTTTCTGGGATTCAAGCGCGGCTTTCTGAATGGCGAGGATCTGACTGCGCGGCGGCACGGACCGATAGACGGCCAAGGCGGCGTTGTAGTTCGTGGCGTTCACCAACTCGTCGCCGCGGACAATCACTTGATTGGTATACCAAGCCAAGGCATCCCGCACACCCGCCTGGTTGATTAGGCGGTCGAGGTAAGCGATCAAGTCCTCCAGTTCCCCGGTGTCGGCGAGCAATCCGATCACCTCGACCGCGGCGGTCGTCTGCTGCGGCGAACGGATGTCCGAGCCCATCAGGCTCTTGAAAACAGCCATCGCCTCGTCGCGGCGGCCAAGATCCGAATACACTTGCCCAAGCCAAAAACCGGCCTCCGAGCGGTATTTCGGATCCTGTGCGGCGACCCGCAGCGAATCGATGGCGAGCAGCTTTTTCTCGTCGCCGCCCTGCAGAATGGCAGCGCGGCCGGCTCCCAGGTGGCTTCGGCTCGCGTATTCCCCTTTCGGGAAGCGCTTCAGGCAGTCGGCGAAGGCGGCCTCCGCTTCGGCATTCTTTTCTCCCAGCAAATAGCCAAGGCCGATGTTGAAATACAGAAGTTCCAGCGGTGCGTCCTTATTCGTGCCGAGGAGCCTGAGCAGCTCTTGGATCTTTGTCACCGCACCGTCGAAATCCTTCGCGGCGAAGGCGTCCTCCGCCTCGGTAAACATGCGACTCAGCGTGGCGGGCGCCACGGCCGTAACCTGAGGAGGCGGTTCCTGAGCTTCCAAACCACCGGAAAGCATGGCAGCCAGGGTGAAAACTAAGATCGGAGAGCGGCTATGGGTCTTTCTCAGCATATGGACGGAATCGAGGAGAGGCTGGGCATCGCAGCTTGTCAAGGCGGCATTAGAACAATCAGGATTGTGAAGTCAAAAAATCTGTGTCTCGGGTGAGGATTTTCAGTCCAGGTTGAAATTTTTGTTTCGAGTCATCGATATCAGCGACACCCTTCCGCGTCCATGTCCGCCGCGGATTTCAAAGCCAAGCTCCGAGAGGTGCCCCACCAACCCGGGGTTTACCTGATGAAAGACCGCCTCGGATCGATCATTTACGTGGGCAAGGCCCGCGACTTGAAACGCCGCCTGTCCTCCTACTTCATGGCCTCGCGGAAAACGCGCGCCGACGTGAAGACCCGCGCGCTCATCGATTCGATCTGCGATTTCGAATTCCACACGGTGCGCAACGAGGAGGAATCGCTGGTCCTGGAGGTCAAGCTGATCAAGGACTACCGGCCACGATACAACATCGCCTTCCGCGACGACAAACGCTTTTACCTCGTCAAGATCCGCCTCGCCGACGCCTTCCCGCGCTTCGTCACCACGCGGATGAGAAAGGACGACGGTGCGCGCTACTTCGGCCCGTTCCCGCATTCCGCCGCACTGCGCAACACGCTGGAGTGGCTCAACCGCAGCTTCGGCCTGCGCGTCTGCCGCCCGCTCGTCCCTGGCGAGAACGACTACCGCCATTGCAACGCCGACATCATCCGCAACTGTTCCGCGCCCTGCATCGGCCGCATCAGCCGCGAGGCCTATCTGGAAAAAATCGACGAGGCCTGCCGCGTGCTCGAGGGCAAGGGCAAGCGCGAGATTTTCGAAATTCTCCGCGCCGACATGACGCGCGCCGCGGAGAAACTCGACTTCGAGAAAGCCGCCAGTCTCCGCGACGTCCTCCAAAACCTGGAAAAAACCCTGCGCCCCACCCGCCAGTTCAGCCGTGGCCGCGGTATCCAGACGACTGTAAAGCCCACCGCCGACCTCGCCGAGCTGGGCGAGGAACTCCAGCTCGCCGGACCGCCGCGCGTGATGGAGTGCTTCGACATTTCCAACGTCTCTTCCAACCACATCGTGGCCTCCATGGTCCGCTTCACCGATGGCAAGCCAGACAACCAAAACTACCGGCGCTACCGGATCCGCACCGTCGAAGGCCAAGACGACTACGCCTCCATGGCCGAGGTCATCCGCCGCCGCTACTCGGGCATCCTGATGGAAAACCGCGCCGCAAATCCCGACGCCGACCTCTCCCAGGAGGGCACCACCGAAGCGCTGCGCCGCCTCGCCCGCGAAGGCCGCGCCAAAATCCTCCTCCCCGACCTCGTCATCGTGGACGGCGGCAAAGGCCAGCTCAGCATGGCTGTTAGGGAGCTGCGGGCGCTCGGCCTCCACGAGCTCCCCGTCATCGGCCTCGCCAAACAACGTGAGGAAGTCTTCGTCCCCGGCCGCGGCGAGCCGATCCTCATCCCGCACGATCGCGGCGCGCTCAAACTCCTCCAGCGCATCCGCGACGAGGCGCACCGCTTCGCCAACGACTATAATTCACTGCTCTACCGCCGCCGCATGAAGGAAAGCCAGCTCGACGACTGCCCCGGCGTCTCGCCCAACAAAAAACGCGTATTGTTAGAAAAATTCGGCAGTGTCGCCCGCCTGAAGAAGGCCGCGGCCGAGGAGATCGCCATGCTTCCCGGGTTTTCTAAAACATCCGCCGCGCAGATCCTCGAGTTTCTCCGCCGCGACGACAGTGGCACGATGTGAGACAACGGTGCAATGCGGAGTCCCCTTGGACTGCGGCAGCCTGCTCTGCCGCTTTGGGCCATGCTGCCTACTGCCGCCCCGACAACCCCGCCCACCAAGAGCCTCCACCACACTTCACACCTCCCCCACACCTCCCGCCTGACAGCAGGCTGTCTCGGCCAAAGCGGCAGCAGGCTGCACGCAGTCCAAGGACTTCGTTCCCGCGCCACGGCGGATCAAAGATGCGTCTTGCGCTTGAAGCGCAGCGCGGCGGCGGACCTCGCGATCACCCCCTGCAAATAGGCGACCTCTTCGGAGTTCATGCTGTGGTCGAAGCCGGCAAGTTTCTCGCTGGCGCGTTTCATGGCCTCCTCGACTTGGGCCTCGTCGATCTCCGCCTCGCCGAGGGCGCTGTCGGTGAGGACGATCACCTTGGTCTGGGTGATTTCCGCAAAGCCGGACCCGATCGCGAGCGACTGGACCTGGCCTTGGTGGAGGTATTTCAATTCACCCGGGTGCAAGGCCGTCACCAGACCGGCATGCACCGGCAGGATCCCCATTTCACCGTCCGCTCCCGGCAGATAGACGTTTTCCACCAGATCGGAAAAGATCTTCTTTTCCGGCGTGACGATTTCGAGTTGGAGAGGCATGGCGTTGATAAATGCTGAAAAACTGAAACGCTGAAAAGCTGAAATTCAGAGCTGAAAAGCTGAAAAGCTAAATGCTGAAAAGCTGAAGTTTTTAATCGCGCGGGACGGTTTCGATTCCGCCCTTCATGTAGAAGTTACCTTCCGGCACGTCGTCGTGTTTGCCATCGAGGATTTCCGCGAAGCCCTTGACGGTGTCTTCGATAGAGACGAGGACGCCGGGAACGTTGGTGAAAACCTCGGCCACGTGGAAGGGCTGGGTGAGGAAACGCTGGATTTTCCGGGCGCGGAAGACGGACATTTTGTCTTCGTCGGAAAGCTCGTCCATGCCGAGGATGGCGATGATGTCCTGAAGGTCCTTGTAGCGCTGAAGCACCATCTGCACGCCGCGGGCGACGCGGTAGTGTTCCTCGCCGATGATGTCGGGAGCAAGCGCCTTGGAGGTGGAGGCGAGCGGATCGACGGCCGGGAAGAGCGCTTGCTCGGCGAGCGAACGCTCGAGCACCACGGTGGCATCAAGGTGGGCGAAGGTGTTGGCGGGAGCCGGGTCGGTCAAGTCGTCCGCAGGCACGTAAACGGCTTGGATCGAGGTGATGGAGCCTTTGTTGGTGGAGGTGATCCGCTCTTGGAGGCCGGCCATTTCCTCGGAGAGGGTCGGCTGGTAACCCACGGCGGACGGCGTCCGGCCGAGCAGCGCGGACACTTCGGAACCGGCTTGGGAGAAACGGAAGATATTGTCCACGAAGAGGAGGACGTCCTGGTTGGCCTCGTCGCGGAAATGCTCGGCCATGGTCAGGGCGGAAAGGGCGACGCGGAGACGGGCACCCGGAGGCTCGTTCATCTGGCCATAGCAAAGGGCGACCTTGGAGCCTTCGGCGAGGACGGGATTGCCCGCGGCGTCGAGTTTCGGATGGCCTTTTTCGTCCTTTTCGGTGGCGATAACGCCGGACTCGATCATTTCCCAGTAGAGGTCGTTTCCTTCACGGGTCCGCTCACCGACACCGGCGAAGACGGAGAAACCACCGTGCGCTTTCGCGATGTTGTTGATGAGCTCCATGATGACGACGGTCTTGCCGACGCCGGCACCACCGAACATGCCGCCTTTTCCACCCTTGAGCAGCGGGCAGATGAGGTCGATGACTTTGATTCCCGTGGGAAGCACTTCCGCGTTGGCGGATTGCTCGGTGAGGGTCGGGGCGGGACGATGGATCGGGGAGCGGAAGGTCGGGTCGGCGAGCGGCACGTTCTCATCCACCAAGTCGCCGGTGACGTTGAAAATCCGGCCGAGCACTTGCTTGCCGACGGGCACCGAGATCGGCTGGCCGAGGTCGAGCAGGGCCATGCCGCGCTTGAGGCCGTCGGTGGTGGACATGGCGACGGCGCGCACCCAGCCGTCACCGAGGTGCTGCTGCACTTCCAACACAAGCTTGGTGTCCACGCCGTTGAGGACGTATTGGATCTCCAAGGCGTTGTAAATTTCAGGCAGCTTGGTGGCTTTGGAGAAGTCGGCGTCGATGACGGCGCCGATGATCTGGACGATGGTTCCTTGGTTGCTCATGGGAAAAAGAGTTAAAAGTTAGATGTTAAAAGTCATGGATCACTCCATCGCCTTCATCGCGGTGGTGATTTCGAGAAGCTCGGAGGTGATTGCTCCCTGGCGGAGTTTGTTATACTCGAGCGTGAGTTCCTTGATGAATTTCTTCGCGTTGTCGGTGGCGGATTTCATGGCGACCATCCGCGCGGAGTGCTCGGAGGCACGGGCTTCGACGAGGGCCTGGAAGACGCGGTAGTTGATGTAAAGCGGCAGGATCGCGCCGAGCACGTCTTCGGGCGAGGGCTCGAAGAGGAAGTCATGGGTGGCCGTCGCGTCACCGACATCGGTGGGCGGCTCGACCGGCAGCAACTGGATGACTTCCGGTTGCTGGCTGAGCGTGTTGACGAAACGGGTGAAGGCGACGGTCACCTTGTCGTAGTTACCGTCGAGGAATTGCTTGGAAACCAGGGTAGCGATTGCCCGGGCGTCGGCGAAAGGAACCGGATCCTTGACCGAGAAGTCGGCGAGGATGTTGCGGCCGAGCTTCTCCATCATGATCCGCAGCTTGCGGCCGACGGTGATATAATCCGCCTCCGCCGAGGTCTGGGTGCGGACGGCGCGGGCAAGGTTGGTGTTGATCGGACCGCAGAGGCCCTTGTCGGTGGAGATGATGAGGACGAGCTCGCGATTGCCCGTTCTTTTCTCCAACAGCGGATGGGTCGCCTCGCTGAAACCCTCGCTGATGTCCTGGAGGACGCCGCTGAGTTGTCTCGAGTAATCACGCCCGGCAAGCGCTTGGTCCTGCGCTTTCTTCATCTTGGCCGCGGCGACAAGTTGCATCGCGCGGGTGATCTGCGCGGTGTTTTTTACCGACTTGATGCGTCGGCGGATGTCGCGGAGGTTGGCCATGCTGGTTAGGAGATATTAGAGATTGGAGATTTGATAATTAAGGGGAGATCAGAAGGGAATGAACCAATATCTAATCTCTAATCCCTCATGTCCGTTTATTATTTCCAAGTCTTCTTGAAGTCGGCGATGCCTTGTTTGACGGCATCGACCATGGCGGCGTCCTTTTTGAGGTCCGGCTTTTCATTGCGGATCTTGTCGAGGAGGTCGGCCTTGCGGGTGTTGAAGAAGTCGCCGAGCGCGGCTTGGAAACGTTTCACATCGGCCACGGCGACGTCGTCGAAGTAACCGTTCTGCATCGCGAAGAGATAGATGGACTCCATCTCCATCGCGAGCGGGCTGTATTGGTTTTGCTTGAAGAGCTCAACGATGCGGGCACCGCGGTCGAGTTTCTTCTTGGTGGAGGCGTCGAGGTCGGAGCCGAACTGGGCGAAGGCCTGGAGTTCGCGATACTGCGCGAGGTCGAGCTTGGTGGTGCCGGCGACGGACTTGATCGTCTTGGTCTGGCAGGCGGAACCCACGCGTGACACCGAGAGACCCACGGAGATCGCGGGGCGGATGCCTTGGTAGAACAGGTCGGTTTCCAGATAGATCTGGCCGTCGGTGATGGAAATCACGTTGGTCGGGATGTAGGCGGAAACGTCGCCGGCCTGCGTTTCAATGATCGGCAGCGCGGTGAGCGAACCACCGCCGGCGGCCTCGGAGAGACGCGCGGAGCGCTCAAGCAAGCGGGAGTGGAGGTAGAAAACGTCGCCGGGATAAGCTTCGCGGCCGGAGGGGCGGCGGAGGATCAGCGAGACCTGGCGATAGGCGACGGCGTGCTTGGAAAGGTCGTCGAAAACGATGAGGCAGTCCTGGCCCTTGTCCATCAGGTATTCGGCGATGGCGCAACCGGCATACGGCGCGAGATACTGCATGGCGGCGGCGTCCGAGGCGGAGGCGGAAACGATGGTGGTGTATTCCATCGCGCCGGCGTCTTCGAGGATCTTCTGGATCCGGGCGACGTTGGAGAGCTTCTGGCCGATGGCGACGTAGATGCAATACATCGGCTTGTGGTTCTGGAGCTTGC
>JBBEEL010000131.1:0-11360 GCA_040880785.1 Akkermansiaceae bacterium
CTCAAGGCCGGCGCCCGCGTGTTAGGCGTGGACCGGGATCCGGAAGCACTTGCCCACGCCCGCGCGAGACTCGCCTCCTTCGGTGAACGTTTTTCCACCTGGGAGGGGAATTTCTCACAACTCCAGGAAGTTCCTGAAATCCAAAGCGGGGCACGGGCCGACGGCCTGCTGATGGATCTCGGCGTTTCCTCGCGCCAGCTCGACTCCGCCGCACGCGGGTTTTCCTTCATGCGCGAAGGCCCGCTCGACATGCGGATGGGCCCGTCCAGCCCGCGCACCGCGGCGGACATCGTCAACCGCTGGCCGGAAGCGGACATCGTGAAGATCCTGTTTGAATTCGGTGAGGAGTCGAAGGCCCGCCGCATCGCCACAGCCATCGTTAGACAACGTGAGACCAAGCCGTTTCTCACCACGCTTGACCTCGCGGATTGTATCGAGCGCGCCATCGGCCGCCACGGCCGGACCCACCCGGCGACCAAGACATTCCAAGCCATCCGGATGGCGGTGAACGAGGAGCTCGAATCGCTCGCCACCGCCCTTGCCGCCGCGCCCGCCGCGCTCAAACCGGGGGGGCGCTTGCTGATCATCACCTTCCACAGCCTTGAGGACCGGATGGTGAAACGGTTTTTAAAACACCGCTCCACCGAGTTTCTCGATGAACCGGGCTGGCCGGAACCGCGGCCCAACCCGGACTACCAGTTCCGGCTGCTGGCCCGAAAAGCCATCATTCCCACCGCCGAGGAAATCTCCCTGAACCCGCGAGCCCGCAGTGCCAAACTGCGGGTTGCACAGCTTTTAGACCCCAAGCTATGAACCGTCGCCGCAACGAAACCCGCACGCCCGTTTCCGTCTTCTGCTCGGTCATCCTGGCCTTCGTCATCATCTGCTCCGGCGGCGTGCTCCACGCGTTCTACAAAAACCGCCAGATCCAGATTTCCCGCGAAATCGACGCCATCGACCGCCGCGTCGAGCAATACCGCCTCGACATCCGCACCACCGACATGCGCATGGACCAGCTCCTCAACCGCTTCGCCATCCGCAAGCAAATCGAGGACAGCGGCTCGCCCTTGCGGCCCATTCCCACCGACGCCATCGAACAAGTCGATCCCCATATTTCGAGCCGCCACAGCGTCGCCTCGGCCAGCATCACCCCGTGAAATCCTCATTCCAAACCCGCTGCATCGTCCTCTGCACGTTCCTCGTGATCGGGCTCAGCGTGCTTTCGGGGAGATTGGTCCAAATTCAGTTAGTTGACCGCCAGCGCTACGCGGAAAGCTCGATGCGGGCCTATCAGCGGACCGAGAAACTGCGCGCCATCCGCGGCATGATCGTGGACCGAAACGAGGAACCGCTCGCCCGCAGCATCCCGGTCGCCACGGTTTTCGTGGACAAGAACCACCTGTATGACCCGAAGCTCGCCGCCTACGGCTTGGCCTATCAGCAGGCGAGCGCGGAGCCCGGCTGGCATGACCTTGACAGTGCAAACAAGCGCCGCCGGATCCACGCGCTGCGGGGGGAAATGTTGGGCAGCGAGACCGCGGAAATCATCATCAACAAGCACCTCGCCTATTCCGTCGGCGTCCTTGCCCGCCCGCTCGGGATGCGCCGTGAGGAACTCCGCGGCAGGATTGAAAACAGCCGGGGCAAGTGGGTGGCCATCGCCAAAGATCTGCCCGACGACATCGCCGAGCAACTGCGGGAAACCATCGCCCGCCACTGGATCCAGGGCTTCGAGTTTGAAAATTCCACCAAACGCTGGTATACCGCGCCCAATCTGGCCACCCACCTCACCGGCTTCACCGGAGAAGTGGAGGAAACCGACGAGGATGAAAAAACCCTCACCCGGGTGCTCGGCCGCTTCGGCATTGAGTCCTCAATGGAAGAGTATCTCGCAGGCCGCGACGGCTGGCGCGAACACCGCCGCGACGCCCGCGGCCTTGTGGTGCCGGGAAATTCCACCAGCCTCATGCCACCGCGCGCCGGCCTCAACGTGAAGCTCACCCTCGACATGGGCATCCAGGCGATCGTCGAGGAAGAGCTCGATGCCGGCCTCGCTGAGTTCGAATCGGAAAAAGGCGCAGTCGTTTTGATGGACCCGAAGACCGGTGAGATCCTTGCGATGGCCAGCCGCCCGCATTTCGATCTCAACCACAAGCAAGACCTAGCAGAAAACGGCTTCAACTATGCCATCCAGGCCACCTACGAACCCGGCTCCACCATCAAGGTGGTGGCGATTTCCGGGGCCTTGAGCGAAGGCTTGGTGACTCCACAAACCTCGATTTTTTGTCACAATGGAAGCTGGAATTTTGGTTCATTCAGTGTCAGGGATTCGCATCCCGCAGGCACGCTGAGCGTGGAGGGAGTCGTCCAGAAATCCAACAACTGCGGCACCTTCAGCATCGCGCGCCAGCTCGGAGCCCGGCGCTTTTACGACTATCTCCACAACTATGGTTTCGGCCGTAAAACGGGAATCCAACTCAGTGGGGAAAGCGCCGGATCCGCCCGCAACACCGGCAAGGAAGTGGATTTTTCCCGCGCCTCCTTTGGCTATGCCACCAGCGTCACGCCACTCCAGCTCGCCTGCGCCTACTCGGCCATCGCCAGCGACGGGAAACTCCGCAAACCCCTCATCGTCAAATCCCTCGTCGCCAATGACGGCACCATCGTCGAGGAATATCCGCCCGAAGTGGTGGCCGAGGTGATCAAGCCGCGGGCCGCAGCACAGATGCGCGCGGCGATGGAGAAAGTAACGCAGACCGGCGGCACCGCGCTCAAGGCGGCCGTTCCCGGGTTCCGCGTCCTCGGCAAAACCGGAACCTGCAACAAGCACAACCCGAAGGGTGGCTACTTCAAGGACAAATACATTGTCTCCTTCGTCGGGGCCATGCCCGCGGAGGATCCCGCTTTCGTGTGCATCGTCGTCATCGATGATCCGCGCACGAAAAAAGTAAATACTTACGGCGGCTCGATCGCCGGTCCCATCTTTAGTAAAATTGGCAGCCGGGTGGCGTCGCACATGAATTTGCAGCCCACCAACCCCGTCCCAACTCCGCTCGCCAACGCCACCCGATGATTCTACGCGATTTACTTTCCAGCCTTTCCCGAGTCACGGTCGCCGGACCGTTGGATGTCGGGGTGCATGCCATCACCAGCTCCTCCCGCGAAGTCGCGCCAGGGATGATCTTCGCCGCCATCCGCGGCACCGCGCTCGATGGGCACCGCTTCATCAATGACGCGCTCGCCACCGGGGCCACCGCCATCCTCGCGGAAACCGCACCTCCCACGGACTACACCGCGCCCGCCACCTGGCTGCACGTGCCGGACAGCCGCGCCGCCCTCGCCACCCTCGCCTCTGCCCTTGCCGACCATCCGTGGAGGGATCTGAAAGTCGCCGGCGTCACCGGCACCAACGGCAAGACGACCACCGCTTTCCTGCTGCACCAAATCATGAAAACCGCGTGGCATCGCGCTGGTTTGTTAGGCACCATCTCCGTCGATGACGGCGACACCGTGGAGCCTGCCCGCCACACCACGCCCGGCCCGGTCGAGCTGGCCGCGCTGCTCACCCGCATGCGCGACAACGGCTGCCGCGGCCTGTCGATGGAAGTTTCCTCCCACGGCATCCATCAGAAACGCGTCGCCGCGCTTGGTTTCGACGCCTGCATTTTCACCAATCTCACTCAGGATCACCTCGACTACCACGGCACGCTCGAAAACTACTTCAAGGCCAAGGCGGACTGGTTCTATGGACTCGCCGCGGACCCGCTCGGGAAAAAGCCGGTCGCCATCATCAACACCGACGACGCCTACGGAGCGGATCTAGCAGCCTCGCTTGAAGGCAAGATGCCGATCCTCCGCTTCGGCTTCGGCGTGCATTGCGACTTCCGTGCGAACAACTTCCGCCAGAACTCGCGCGGCATGGAGTTCGAGCTTTCCGCCAAAGGGAAAACCTTCCGCGTCCGCGCCCCGCTCATCGGGCGCTTCAATGTTTACAATCTGCTAGGGGCGATTGCCGCTGCCAGCGCTTGCGGCATCCGCCCGCGCGATGCCGTCGCCGCATTGGTCGAGGCCCCGCAAGTTCCCGGTCGCATGGAAAATGTTGGGAACGCCGGCGGGGCCACCGTGTTCGTGGACTACGCCCACACGCCCGACGCGATGGAAAATGCCTGCCGCACGCTCCGCGAGCTCGACCCGCGCCGCCTCATCACCGTCTTCGGCTGCGGCGGGGACCGCGACAAGGGGAAACGCCCGTTGATGGCCGCCGCCGCCGCACGCCACAGCGATGCCTGCGTCGTCACTTCCGACAATCCGCGCTCGGAAGATCCCCTCGCAATCATCCGTGAGACTGAAAAAGGCCTCGCGGGAAAAACCTTCCGCAGCATTCCCGACCGCGCCGAAGCGATCGACTTCGCCGTCCGCAGCGCGCTCTCCGGTGACATCATCCTCATCGCCGGCAAGGGCCATGAGGCGACCCAGCAATTCGCCACGGAAACCATCGATTTCGACGACCGCAAGCACGCCAGCAAAGCCTTGAGAAACCGCGCCCAAGATATCTCCGACATGCGATGAAGCCGCTCTCCGCCCAACACATTGCGGACATTCTCGGCGTTTCCATCGCCGCGGGAAGTAGTGGCGCGCTCGCATTCGGCGGAGTCTCCACCGACACCCGCAGCCTGCCGCAAGGCGCGGTCTACTTCGCGCTGCGCGGAGAAAATTTCGACGGCGACCGCTTCGCCGCGCAAGCCCTCGCCGCGGGCGCGGCTGTCGCCATCGTCCACCATTGGGAAGGCGCACCTCCCGCAGATACGGCAGTCATCGTAGTTCCCGATACCTTGTTAGCGCTTCAGAAGCTGGCGCATTGGTGGAGGCAGCAACTCGACATTCCGGTCGTTGGCATCACCGGTTCCAATGGCAAGACCAGCACCAAGGATTTCACCGCGGCGGTGCTTTCCAAGCGCTTCAAGGTTTCCGCCACGCAGGGAAATTTTAACAACCACATCGGAGTCCCTCTCACGGTCCTCGCCACCACCGAGGAGCACGGTGCCGCTGTTTGGGAAATGGGCATGAACCACGCGGGGGAACTCGCGCCGCTGTGCCAGATCACCCGGCCGAAATACGGGATCATCACGAACATCGGCACCGCCCACATCGAGTTTCTCGGCTCGCGTGAAGCCATCGCCCATGAAAAAGGCACCCTCGCGCGCGCGCTGCCGCCCGATGGGATTTTGTTTCTCCCCGCCACCTGCGATTTCCACGACTACCTGCGCCAGCGGACGCAGGCCGCCTTCGTCGCCGTCGGCAACGGCCGCGGCTTGGTGCGCGCGGAGAACCTGCGGTTTGAGGCGGAAGGAACCCGCTTCACGCTGGCCATCGAGGGGGCACCACCCGTCGAGGTTTTTCTATCCGTCCCGGGCCGCCATATGGTCACCAACGCGCTTCTGGCGGCGGCCGTCGGCTGGAAACTGGGCATCTCTCCCACGGACATCGCGGACGCTCTATCAAACGCGGTCCTCACCGGCGGCCGGCTTTTCCGCTACGAATCCCAAGGTGCCACGGTGATCGACGACACCTACAACGCCAATCCCGAATCCATGGCCGCGGCCATCGAGACGCTCGCGGACACGCCTGTGAACGCCGGTGCCCGGCGCATCATCGTGCTCGGCCGCATGGGCGAGCTCGGGCCGCACGCGTCCGCCGCGCACCTCCGCACCGGCGCGCTGGCTGCCGAGCGAAACCTCACGGTCGTCGCCGTCGGCGAAGGGGCCGAGGGCATCGCCGAAGGCGCGCATGACGCGCCGTTTTTCCCGGATCTCGCCGCGGCCTCCGAGTGGCTGGCGCGCGAGGTGAAACCCGGCGATGTCGTCCTGTTCAAGGGCAGCCGCGCCGCCTCCGTTGAACGCGTCATGCACGCCGCCTTTCCTCGAAACTGATGCTTCCTGCGATTTATGATTTTTGGCGCCAGGCCTACGAAGCGGAACGCGCTGCCGGCGTTTCCGGCTGGGCGGACCTGTTTTCGTTTCTCAATCTTTTCCAATACATCACCTTCCGCGCGGCGCTTGCCGGCCTCATGGCCTTTGGCATTTCCGTGGTCTTCGGCCCGCGGGTCATCCGCCGGCTGATCTCCCTGAAGGTCGGCCAACCGATCCGCACGGCGGCGGAAGTCCACAAGCTTGCCGAACTCCATGGCGGAAAAATTGGCACACCGACGATGGGTGGTGTGCTCATCATCGGCTCCGTCCTGATTGCCACGCTCATTTGCTCGCGCGCGCTCAATCCCTTCGTCGCGGTCTGCGCCTGCACCATGGCCGCCTGCGGATTGCTAGGATACTGCGACGACTACAAGAAGGTGCGGGAAAAAAAATCCGACGGCATCAGCAGCCGCAAAAAGCTCGGCTGGCAACTTGTCATCGCCTTGGTCGCCGCTTGTTTCATCTATTTCAAAAAGGAAATCTCCGGTTTCGGCGCGACCCCCGAACAAATCGCCGACGGCCTGGCGGGATACCGTCTCGGGCAGAATCCGATCGGGATCGGCGCGATCACCTTTCCCCTTTTCAAGTCGGTGATCATCGACGCCGGCTGGTTGATCATTCCTTTCTTCGCCTTCATCATCGTCGGCTGTTCCAACGCGGTGAATCTCACCGATGGCTTGGACGGGCTGGCGACGGGCACCACGATCAGCGTCGCGCTTTCCTATGGCTTCATCGCCTATCTGGCAGGGCATTTCTTCATGGCCACCGAGTATCTGGTGATTCCGCACAACCGCTACATCGGCGAGCTGGCGGTTTTCATGATGGCCCTGGTCGGGGCTTGTTTCGGGTTCCTTTGGTTCAACTGCCATCCGGCGAAAATGTTCATGGGGGATACCGGCTCGCTGGCCATCGGCGGCGCGCTCGGCAGCGCGGCGATTTGCACCAAGCAGGAACTTCTGCTAGTGATTATCGGTGGCGTTTTTGTCATGGAGGCGGCCTCGGTGATCCTTCAGGTGGGCAGCTTCAAGCTGCGCAAAAAACGGATTTTCAAGATGTCGCCGATCCACCACCATTTCGAGCTGCTAGGCTGGCATGAAAACCAGGTGATCATCCGCTTCTGGATCATTTCCATTATGCTCGCCCTGTTCGGTCTCGCCCTGCTCAAAATCGCCTAACCATGAAGCTAACCGGAAAACATGTCGCCATCCTCGGCGTGGGCCGCAGCGGACGCGCGGCGGCCCTGCTTGCGCTGCGCGAAGGGGCTAGGGTTTCCGCCTGGGACAGCGCCGGTCCAGAGGCCTTTGCGGGGATGCCGGATGAGGTGGAGAATCACCCAGGTGCCACCGAGGCCGACGCCGCGGGACTGGCCTGCGACCTGCTGGTGGTCAGTCCTGGAATTGATACCTATGGTTCCTACGTCGCAGCCTTTTCACAACAGGCTGGCGAGGTCATCGGCGAGGTCGAACTCGCAGCGCGTTTTTACAGTGGTAAGATCATTGGTATCACCGGCACCAATGGCAAGACCACTACCACCGAACTCGTCGAGCGCATCCTCTGCCACGCCGGTTTCGGCGGCACGGCTTGTGGCAACTATGGGGTCCCCTTTGCCGAAGTGGTCCTCCAGCAGAATCCTCCTGCGGCGGTCTCGCTGGAGTTGAGTTCGTTCCAACTGGAAACGATCCGCAGCCTCCGTCCCGCGATCGCGGTCTGGCTGAACTTCGCACCCGATCATATGGACCGTTATCCCACGGTGGAAGCGTATCGCGCGGCGAAGTTCCGCATCTTCGACTATCAGACTGAGGACGACACCGTGGTCATTCGCAGCGGCGAGAATCTTCCCGCGCTTAAGGCGAAGGTAACGACATTCTCCACCACCGACTCCGCGGCGGATTGGTATTCCGCCGGGCACACCATCCAACACCAGGGCGAAACCTGGTTGGACTTGGACCGCGACACTGGCCTGCGCGGCCTTCACAACGCGGAAAATGCCATGGCGGCACTGGCAGCGTGCAAGGTGCTCGGCATCTCCCGCTCCGTCATGCGCGAGGCGCTGCATGGATACGCCCCGCCGCCACACCGCTGCGAGCTCGTTCGCACGCTTGATGGCGTCGAGTATCTCAATGATTCAAAGGCGACTAACATCCACGCTCTCCAATGCGCCGTGCGGTCGCAAACGCGCCCGGTCATTCTAATCGCCGGAGGCAAGGACAAGGGGCTCGACTACGCGCCGGTCGTTCCGTTACTTGTCGAGCGGGCCTTGGCGGTGGTCACCTTCGGCCAGATCGCCCGTCCTCTGGCCGCGCTCATTGCTTCCTCCATCGAGTGCCACGCGGTCTCCAACTTATCGGATGCCATCGTGGCCGCCCGCGAGCTCGCGCCGCGCGGTTCCACCATCCTGTTTTCTCCCGGCACATCTTCCTTCGACCAATTCACTGGCTACGAACAACGTGGAAACAGCTTCCGCGACCTTGTCCACCAACTCCGCTAACATCACATGAAACTCCACACCCTACCCGTCAAGCGCCGCCCCGCCCCAAAAGGGCTTTTCAAGCGCCTCCGCGCCGTCACCGGCAACCGCAAACAACGTGTCGCGGCGACCGCGACCGCGGACATGGAGGCGGATGACAACAGCTCGAAAATATCGCGTGCCCTCACCATCATTTTCCTGTTCCACATCGTTGCGATCGGGCTGATCTTCGTCCATCAGAAATACCTCGACGACCGTGCGCCTGCGGAATCAAAAGCCGCAGAGCCAGCGGAGAACGCGAGCTCCGCGGTGGCTGTGGCCACGCCGCCACGCGCGGTCGACCGGCCGCGTCTGCAATCCGGCGACGCCGTCTATCCGGTCAGCCGGGGCGACAATTACGCGCGCATCGCCGCCGCGCAGGGAGTGGACGAGGGTGACCTGAGGCTGGTCAACCAGCACGCGGAGATCATCCCCGGGTTGCTCTTGAAAATCCCGCCGAAGCGCGTTGTCGCCGTCGAGCCAGCGGAGGTCACCGCCCTGCGCCATCCGGCTCCGGCCGGCGCGGATGACGGGCTGGTCGATGCGCTGCCACTCGACGGTGTGCCGCGCGCCCAGCTCGTCGGGCCCAATTCCGTTGGCGCTGAAGCCGCAGTGGCCTCCGGAGATACCTACGTCGTCCAAAGCGGCGACAGCATTTGGCGCATCGCTAACAAGTATGGGGTGAATCAGGACGCGCTCATGAAAATCAATGGCATTACCGACGCCCGCAAGATGAGGACTGGTATGAGCCTGGTGATCCCGCGTTGAAGATATTGTATTAAAGCATGACCCGCCATTGTTCCATCATCCTGTGTGCGGCCGTCGCGGCTTTGGTTGCGCTGGGGCTCATCATGCTGACGAGCACGGGTGCTTGGGTGAGGGGTTTTGACGAACACCATTTCCTCGGCCGTCAGGCGGTGATGGTCGGCATTGGCATCGCCTGCGCGTTCGCCGCCGCGCGGTTTCCCTTGGAATACGTGCGGAAGTCCGCCTTCGTCCTGTTTTTCGTGGCCTGCGTCCTGCTTGCGCTCTGTTTCATTCCCGGAGTTGGAGTGGAGATTTATGGCTCGAAGCGTTGGGTGCAGTTTCCCCTGCTGGGCCAATTCCAGCCTTCCGAGCCGGCCAAGTTTATCACGGTCATCGCGCTGGCGGCCTGGTTCGCGCGCTGGCAGACCGAAGTGCACACCTTCTGGCGGGGATTTGTCGTTCCGGGAGCCATCGCCGGAATTCCAATTCTGCTGATTGCTGGCGAAACCGACGTGGGGACCGCGCTCTCGCTATCCGTCGCGGTGGGTGCCTTGATGTTTTGCGTGGGATCCCGCCTGATTTACCTCGTGCCGACCGGCCTGACGGTGGTGGGTATCGCGGTCTTCTATGTGATCAACGATTCTAACCGATGGGGTCGCATTGACGCTTGGCTCAATTTGGAGAATCCGGTCCATCAGCTCGACCGTGGGATGCAGCAATGGCGCGCGCTCCTCGCCCTCGGCAACGGCGGACCCTGGGGTGTCGGCCTCGGCAACGGAGTTGAAAAATTCGGGACGCTCACCTTTGCCCACATCGACTTCATTTTCCCCGTCGTGGGCGAGGAGCTGGGCCTGCCGTTCACGCTGGGCGTGGTTTTCTGTTATGTCCTGATCGCTGTCGGCGGCTGTGGCATCGCGCTCCAGGCCAACAACCTTTTCAACCGCTGTGTCGCCCTCGGGCTGACCTGTCTGATCGTCGTCCCTGCGATCCAGAACATTGGTGTGACCACCGCGCTGCTCCCGAATGACGGGCTTCCGCTGCCATTTGTTAGCTACGGTGGCACCAGCCTGATCTTCAGCCTCGCGGCTGTCGGCCTGCTTGTCGGGATCCACCATCGTTCCCAGGTGCGGGTCCCGCAAGAGTTCCCGCTCACCAAGCAGACGCGCCTGGCGGTGCGGCTTTGAGCCGCGGCGGTGGTGAAAGCGGGAAAGCGGAAAAACTCCCGGCAGCCTATCAGAAATGTTGGGTGTCATAATATTCTTGAATGACCACTCCGGCGTGCTAGCTTACCCTTGATGAACATTAACTATCAGAACGCCCGCATGCTTTGCAGCGCGACCGAGCTCTCCCTGTTGGAAGACACCAAGCCAAAGACGCTAACAGGATTTACCGATGCCGAGCTCAAAAGGAAGGTGGCTCAGGCGAGGAAATACTCCGATAAGTGGCGCCAGCAGGCCATCAGCCAAGGCCAGTCCTCCAAGGGGGGCGGCGACCGGAGCCAACAGAAGCACGAATTGTTCAAGGAGGCACTGGGACGCTTCGAAGGCCGTCTTACCCGCACGGCCGCTTCTGCCAAGAAGGCACCCGCAGCGAAAAAAGTCACCAAGAAGGTAGCTCCGGTCAAGGCAGCGGCAAAAAAGGCAGCCACCAAAGCCGCGAAAAAGGCGGCGAAGAAAGTTCCCGCCAAGAAAGCGGTCAAAGCGCCATCCCCTCCGGAAGCCGTGCGCAAGGGAGGGCCGATCATTCCGCTCGGGCGCAAGGCCGAGCAGAAAGCCATCGGCACCGACATGCGCATGGCCACCAGCGGCATCACCTCGCGCATCCGCGGCCATGTTTCCGCCCGCGGGCGCAGGGACCAGGCGGCGCGTTCATCCCGCAAGCGTTCCTAGAAAAAACATGAGGGCCGGGGACAAATCGCGGCTCCCGGCCCCGCTTCAGTTTTGTCTGACAAGATCAGCTCGGCTTGTTCGCGCCCGCGTTCCGGATCTGGTCGAAGGTGCCCTCAATGAGCTGCTTCCCTTGCTCGCCGATGTTGTGATAGATGGTAGACATCGTCTGGATCGTGCTGGCGGCCGGCCCCGCGAAGGTGAACTCGCAGTTGGTGACCTCGCACTGATTGAGCGAGAACGGCCCGTAGC
>JBBEEL010000132.1:0-11298 GCA_040880785.1 Akkermansiaceae bacterium
ATACGATGCTGATGATAGCGTCCTTACAAACTAATTTTTGCACGGTCGGAGTGGCCTTGGAGTGGCTCTCTCTGAGAGCCATGAATTTGTTTGGCGGGCCGGTGGTCTGCGTGGAGGAGGTGTGGCAGGGCTGCTGCCGATTGTTGCTGGAACAAAGCGTCCAGATGAGGCAGGGTCTGCGAATGCCCGACACCACCCCCATCCTTGAAGCGGATTGTCTCGTCAAAACCTTCGGCAGCTTCACCGCCCTTGCGGGCCTGTCATTCACCGTGGCCGAGGGCGAGTCGCTCGGACTGCTCGGCGTGAACGGGGCAGGAAAAACCACCGCCATGAACCTGCTGCTCGGGCTGACGACTCCCACTTCTGGAATCGTGCGGATCTTCGGCCGCGATCTGTGGAAGCACCGGATCGAAATTCTCAAACAGGTGAATTTCTCCTCCGCTTACACCGCGCTGCCGTCCAATCTCCTCGTCTGGCAGAACCTGAGGGTTTTCGCCCGGCTCTACCGGGTGCCCCGTCCGAAGGAGCGGATCGAGGAACTGCTGGAGCTCTTGGACATCACCCATCTCCGGAAATCGGTGACCGGGAGGCTCTCTTCAGGTGAGTCCACCCGCCTCAATCTCGCCAAGGCCTTGCTCAACAAACCGCGCTTGCTTTTGCTCGACGAGCCGACCGCCTCGCTCGACCCGGACATCGCCGACCGGGTGCGGAAATTGTTGCGCAAACTCCAGAAGGAAACCGGCATCTCCATCCTCTACACCTCCCACAACATGCGCGACATCGAAGAAGTCTGCGACCGCCTGGTCTTTCTCCACAACGGCAAGGTGCTCGCCGAAGGGACACCTGGCGAGGTGCATGCCAATTTCAACCGCAGCTCGCTGGAGGATCTCTTCATCGGGGTGGCCCGCGGCGAAGTGGATTCGATGGGCTTGAAATGAATTTCCATCACCCCACCCCGCCATGCCATTTTTTTCCTTCCACACCGTGAGCGCCCTCATTCTGCGCTATCTATTTCTTTACACGCGCAATCCCGTGCGCCTCATCGAGTTGATATTCTGGCCACTGGTGGATCTATTGGTTTGGGGATTTCTCACGACGTATCTGCAAGGGCAGGGGGAGGGGGATTTTCCGACCACGATCACTTTTCTCATCGGTGGCATGATTTTGTGGGATGTGCTTTATCGGTCGCAACAAGGGGTTGCTATTTCATTTTTGGAAGATGTCTGGACGCGGAACTTGCTTAACATCTTCGTCGCGCCGGTGCGGACGATCGAATATGTCGCCGCCACCTGTGCGGTGGGTCTGCTGCGGGTTGGCGTGACTTTTTCCATCCTCGGCATCGTGGCGGCGCTGGCCTATGCGTTTCACATCACCCACCTCGGGCTCGCGCTTCTGCCATTCATGGTGAATCTGATGTTATTTGGTTGGTTCCTCGGCATGGTGTCTACCGCGCTGATCATGCGCTGGGGTCAGGCGGCGGAGAGCCTCGCTTGGGCGGTGCCCTTCTTCATCCAGCCGCTCGCCGCGGTTTTTTACCCGGTTTCGGTGCTGCCCGCGTGGCTTCAACCCATCGCCATGAGCTTGCCGTGCACGCCGATCTTCGAAGGCATGCGCGCCGTCCTCTCGGGAGGATCCATGCCTTGGGGACTCCTCCAGTCCGCGTTCATCCTCAACCTGATTTGGGGGCTACTCGCCGCTTGGTTCTTCGCCTCGAATCTCCGGCACGTGCGCAAAACCGGCTTGTTGGTGAAGGTGGCGACGCAGTAAATAGAATCGGAAATCTACCTAGATGCCTCTGGTAGGTGCATTAGTGGATTTTGCGAAAGTATTTGAATCTCGGGTCTGATGCAGATTCGGCTGGGAATGAAGATGAAATTAACTAGTTTATGGGCAATTCCAAAAAAGATGTTTCACACATTCTATCAACTTCCCGCATCTCACCAGCAAGTGTTGGATGACACTCCCGAGCCTTCAAAAGTCGAAGTGACGCTGCTAGATCGTGATAATCTGCCGCTGGCGCGGGGTAGTGCGAGCTTGCCCCTGATGTTGGGAGTGGGCGTGTTTTGGCCGGACTGCCCGATGCCACCAGATGGACAACTCGCCGCGGCGAAGTGTTTTAGATTGCCGTCGGGCGAAACCATGAAGGTGCGCTCGATGACCTTGTGCCCGGGGAGCCCGCCGCACTATTGCTTTTGGTCGAGCCCGCCGTGAACGTGCGGGGGAGGGGAGGAGCCCGGGCTGAAGGTAGGATCCGCAGCGTGAACCCTCCGACATGAACAAGGTGTCTGCGGCAGCACAGGGAAAACCGATAGGGCTGGCGGGCCGCCGCTGGCCCACTTGTCGCCAGCGGCGTGCGCGGCAAATGATTAGAAACGGCTTCGAGAAGCGCCCATTCAGTCCGTAGCAAGGGGATTCCAGACACGCTCAAAGCCGAAATCGTTGAAGTCCTTTTCATTCACCGTGGCGAACTGCGTGACGCCCTGTTGGAAAAGCGCGAGTGCGGCCCGCCAATCGTAGGCACGGCGGCGGGCGAAGCTGGCTCCGCGGAGTTTCGGCCAGAACATGTCGTGAAAAGCGCGGCTGTCGGGAGGAAAGCCGATGATCTGCCAGCGGGGGTGCTGGCGAAAGGCCTCGCAAACAGCAGCGGCTGCGCCGGGAGACAGGGGCTTGGCAAGCACGGCGGGGTTGCGCAACAGCACGTAAAGTTCGAGCAGAATCAGCTCGCAGATCGCCACGTCCTCGCGATCCTGAAGTGATTCCATAAACGCCGCAGCCGTCGCATGCTGGGCATTGTTGGATTCCACGGCGGGCAGCAAGATATTAGTATCTACGGAAATCATGGATCGGGGAGACTTCGCTTGCTTTCGTCATCCGCCGCGAAATCGCGAAGGCTTTCCAAGGGAACCTTGATGCCCCCCGCGTCGGTGCGCGGAAGTTTCCAGGTTCGGTGCGCCGGTTCGGCGTTTGGAAAACGATCAAGGAACAGCTCCAGGCCGCGCCGTGTAACCTCGGCCAGAGAGAGTTCGCGCTCAGCAGCAAAGGCTTTGGCCCGCTGGTAAAGTTCGTCTGGGAGCTGGATTTGAGTCCGGGTCATGCTGTAAATTTTACATCACTCTGTGTTCGTGTCAATATTGGCGGACAGGTCAGGGTGCAAATCTTGACAAATTGCCAGGCTAAGACCGGCGTGGTCGAGGGATTTGCCCAGCTCATGGCGGCCGGTTCCCTGCCGAAGGAGCTCGCTGGAACTCGAATCATCGAGATTTCGCTGCCCTTGCTGGTCGCCGGAACGAAATACCGGGGCGACAACGACCAAGGAATACCGGCAGACGATCGAGAAGGACGCGGCGTTGGAGCGGCGGTTCGAGCGATCGCGGATCGAAGAACCCACACCGGAGGAGGCGGTGGAGATTCTGATCGCGCTGCGGGAGCGGATGGAAGGCCATCATGGAGTGACGCTGGACGATGAGGCGCTGCGGGCGGCGGTGGAGCGGTCTGTGGGGTATCTGCCGGATTTCAGGTTGCCGGACAAGGCGCTGGATGGGGTGGATCTGGTTTGCGCGGCGGTGAGGGTTCGGACTTTGACGCAGAAGAAGAGGAGGGACTGGAAGTCCCAGCCACGGACGCAGGAGAAGAGGAGGGACTGGAAGTCCCAGCCACGGACGCAGGAGAAGAGGAGGGACAGGTTGTCCCTTCCACTGGCTGGGACTGGAAGTCCCAGCCACAACGTCTCGCAGATGCGGGTGGGGCGGGGGCCTCCTGTTACCTGACGTTCGGGGTGGACGCGGCTTCGTGGAGTTCCTCGGCCGCTTCGAGCTCGGCGCGTTCCTTGGGGATGACGCGGACGAGCTTGCGGGCGGTTTCCTTCCAGTTGGAAAGCAGTTTTGCGGCATGCGGGCTGCCGGTCCGGTCGCAGTGTTGCTGGATGAGTCCCTTGGCTTCGGCGATGTCCTGGGCGCGGTTGACTGGGAGCGCGACGACCATCTCGGAGTTGACGCGGGAGAAGAATTTCCCGTCCACGTCGTAAACATAGGCGGTGCCGCCGGACATGCCGGCGCCGAAGTTTTTGCCGGTTTTCCCGAGAATGACGATGGTGCCGTTGGTCATGTATTCGCAACCGTGGTCGCCGATCCCCTCGATCACGGCGGTGGCACCAGAGTTTCTCACGGCGAAGCGTTCGCCACCGCGGCCGTTGGCGAAGAGGGTGCCGCCGGTGGCTCCGTAGAGGCAGGTGTTGCCACAAATGGTGTTGGTGGCGGCTTCGAATTTGGCCGTCTCGGAAACGCGGATGATGATCTCTCCGGCAGCCATGCCCTTGCCGACGTAATCGTTCGCCTCGCCGACAAGTTCGAGCGTCACGCCTGAAACGAGGAAGCAACCGAACGACTGGCCGGCGCTGCCGCGGCAGGTGATGTGGATGGCACCTGCGGGTAAACCGCGATCGGCGTGGACCTCGGCGATGCGCCCGGAGAGACGGGTGCCGATGTTGCGGTCGGTGTTGACGACGTCGTAGGCCAGCGCGACCGGCGGGCGGTCCGGCAGGAGCTTGATCGCGTCGAGGGCGGCGGCGGGGACAGAATCCGCGCCGTATTCGGGGCCGGCGGGGAGGGGACTTCCGGTGATTTTCTGGACGATGTCCGAGAGGATCCGGAGGTCGAGGGCGGGCTTGGCGAGGCCGTCGTTGCGGGGCTTCGCGCAAATCCGGTAGATCGCTTCCGGGGTGGTGCCGGTGGCGGCGGCCAGCTCGGGGACGACGTCCTTGAGCAAGGCGGCGAGATCGAGCGTGTTCGCCTTCGGGTGGTTCGGGATGTGGCGTTGTTTGAGAAATTCCGGGCGGCCGATGAGTGCGTCGAGCGTGCGGACTCCGAGGCGGGCCATGATGCCGCGGGCTTCCTCGGCCACGGCGGTGAAGTAGTTGATGACCATTTCCGGCGTGCCCTTGAACTTGGAGCGGAACTTCGGGTCGGTGGTGGCGATGCCGACCGGGCAGGTGTTGAGGTGGCACTTGCGGACGTAAACACAGCCCATGGCGATCATCGCGGTGGTGCCGAAGTTGTATTGTTCCGCGCCGAAGATGGCGGCGATGACCACGTCGCGGCCGTTGCGGATGCCGCCGTCGGTGCGGAGGATGACGCGGTCGCGCAGGCCGTTGAGCAGCAGGGTTTGCTGGGCTTCCGCGAGGCCGAGTTCCCACGGTGAGCCGGCGTGCTTGGTGGAGGAGAGCGGCGAAGCGCCGGTGCCGCCGTCGTGGCCGGAGATGAGAATGTTGTCGGCGGAGGCCTTAGCACAACCGGCGGCGACCGGGCCGATACCGGATTCCGCGACGAGTTTCACGGTGACGCGGGCCCGCGGATTGACCTCCTTGAGGTCGTGGATGAGCTGCGCCAGATCCTCGATCGAGTAAATGTCGTGGTGCGGCGGCGGCGAAATGAGCTGCACGCCGGGCTGGGTGTTCCGCAGGCGGGCGATGAGCGCGTTCACCTTGTGGCCGGGAAGCTGGCCGCCCTCACCCGGCTTGGCACCCTGCGCCATTTTGATCTCTAACTCGCCGGCATTGACGAGGTAATAGGCGGAAACCCCAAAGCGCCCCGAAGCGATCTGTTTGATGTGAGAGCGGGCGAAATCCCCGTTCGGATACGGCTTGTAACGGACGGGGTCCTCGCCGCCCTCGCCGGAATCCGACTTGCCGCCGATGCGGTTCATGGCGATGGCCAAGGTCTCGTGGGCCTCGGGAGAAAGCGCGCCGAGCGACATCGCCGCGGTGGTGAAACGGCGGCGGATCGACTCCATCGGCTCGACCTCGTCAAGCGGCACCGAGCCGTCCGGAGAAACCACGAACTCAATGAGATCTTTGATCGCCACGGGATTGGTTTCCAATGCTACGCGGACATATTCATCGTAATCCTCGGACTTGCCGGATTTCACGAATGTGTGGAAATTCTTGATCACTTCGGTGGTGTAAACATGCCGCTCGCCGGCCTTGCGGTAGCGGTTGTAGCCGGGGTCGCCAAGGTCGAGCGTCTCACCGTTTGAAACGACCGTTTCAAACGCCGCGCGGTGACGGATGATCGACTCATCGGCAATTTCGTTGAAGCCGACGCCGCCGATTTTCGAGGGCACGCCGGTGAAAGCGAAATCGACGACTTCCCGGCCCACGCCGATGGCCTCGAAGGTTTGCGCGCCTTGGTAGGAATTGAGCACCGAGATGCCCATTTTCGACATGATCTTGAGGATGCCTTTTTCGAGCGCCTTGCGGTAGTGGGTCATCGCCTTCTGCGGGCTGAGGTCGCCGAGCTTGTTTTTCCCGGCGTCGGCCGCGACGAGCTGGCGGACGGTGGCATAGCCGAGATACGGGCAGATCGCGGTGGCGCCGAAGCCAAAGCAGCAGGCGATTTGGTGGACGTCGCGGACCTCGCCGGATTCGACGATGATCGAGGCGCGCATCCGCCGCCGGATGCGGTTGAGGTGGTGGTGGATGGTGCCGATGGCGAGCAGGATCGGGATTGGCACCCTGTCCGGGGAGGTGGCGCGGTCCGAGAGGATCAGGACGTTGCGGTTCACCTGCACCGTGGATTCCGCCTCGATGCAGAGTTGGTCGAGACGGGTTTTCATGCCGGCGGCTCCGCTGGACGCGGGCCAAGTGCAATCGAGGACCAGGGCAGGGAAGCCTTGTTCCTCGAGATCCTTGATTTTTTCCAACTGGTGCTCGAACAGGATCGCGCTGTCGAGGCTGACAGTCGCGCAGTGGCGGGGCGTTTCATCCAGCAGGTTGCGCTCGGCTCCCAGACCGGTGGCCAACGACATGACCGCCCACTCGCGGATCGGGTCGATTGGCGGGTTGGTGACCTGGGCAAACAGCTGTTTGAAATAGGTAGGCAAGAGCCTTGGATAACTGGAAAGCACGGCCAGCGGGATGTCATCGCCCATGGAGAAAACCGCTTCCTGGGCGCCTTTGATCATGGGTGGGAAGACCATGTCGAGTTCCTCCAGCGAAATGCCATGGGTGACCTGCTGGCGGGATAAATCCAGTGGCGAGAAGTCGGTTTCCGGCACGTGGGCATGGGGGGAAACGAATTTTCCCAGCTCCACTTGGTGGTCGTCGAGCCAGCGGCGGTAAGGTTTTTGGCGGGCGAGTTCCTCCTTGATTTGGCGGTCGTATTTGAACTCTCCGGTGGCGGTATCCGCGGAAATCATTTGGCCTGGCCCGAGCCGGCCTTTGCGGATGATGGTCGAGTCATCGAGGATGACGGCACCGGCCTCGGAGCCGATGTAGAGCAGGCCGTCGTCGGTGATCTTGTAGCGGGAAGGTCGGAGACCATTGCGGTCGAGCGAGGCGCAAAGTTTCGTGCCATCGGTGAAAACCAGGCCAGCAGGGCCGTCCCAAGGCTCCGCGAAGGAGCGATGGAATTGGTAAAAGGCGCGGAGTTCGTCGGAAATTTCCGCGTCGTTGCGGTAGGCGGGCGGGACCAGCATGCACATCGCGTGCTCCGGCGCGCGGCCGGAAAGGATCAGCAGCTCCAGGGCGTGGTCGAGTGAGGCGGAGTCCGACTCGCCGTGGCGGATGAGATTTTTCACCAGATCGATGTCGTCGCCCCACAGCGGCGAGGCGAAGAACTCCTCGCGCGAGCTCATCCAGTTGCGGTTGCCCTCGACCGTGTTGATTTCGCCGTTATGGCACATCATCCGGAACGGCTGGCCCAGCGGCCAGGCGGGGAAGGTGTTGGTGGAGAAGCGTTGGTGATAGAGCGCGATTGCCACTTGGTAGTCTGAATCGCTGAAATCCAGGTAAAACGCCCGCAGTGCGGGGGGCATGGCCAGTGCCTTGTAAGAAATCAGCCGGCTGGAAAAGGATGGCATGTAGAAGCATGGCACGTCCTTGGTCCGGTGCTCGATTTCGCGGCGGCAGAGGTAAAGTTGGCGCTCGAACTGATCCGCATCCATTCCGGGCGGCCGCGCGAGGAGCAGGTGCGCGATGTGCGGGCAGCTGGCCAAGGCGACTTTTCCCAAGGCCCCGCGAGCGACCGGCACCTCGCGCCAACCGATCCGGATGATCCCGCGACGGTCGAGAATTTCGTGAGACAGGGTTTGGATCTCCAGCATTGAAGAATCATTTTCACTGGGAAAAAAGAACACCGCCACCGCAAGATCCGCGTCGTTTTCCACACGGTGGCCGAGTTGTGCCGCGGCTTTGCGGAAAAGCGGGTAGGGGATCTGGGTGAGGACGCCCGAGCCATCGCCGGTCTTCATGTCCGCGTCCACCGCCCCGCGGTGGGTCATGCAGCAGACGGAGGTCAGCGCGCAGTCGAGAATGCGGTGGCTGCGCTCTCCGTGCAGGTGGGCGATCGCGCCCATGCCGCAGTTGTCGTGCTCTTGGGAAAGTTGGTGCAGCGACCCGGGACTCAGCGGGGTGCTTGGGTGGTAAAACGCGTTCATCAGGGGAAATTTCAGGATGGCCGGACCTGAAATTATCCAGCCGGGAGCGGAATAAACGTCAGGTCACCCGCACCGCCAAGCAGGAACTATTCCCACATTTCGCTCAGTTAGATCTGCCTCGCGAAACTCACGCGGGCTCGCCGGATTCGGCCGGCAACAAGCCGAGATCCACCAGAAAACGATCTGCGTGGTGGATCGTCTGCTCGAAGTTTTTATGGCTGACGTTGAAGTTGAAAAAACTGTGTTCGGCGCGCTCGAAGTGGACCAGCTCGCACGGGTTCCCGCGCCAGCGCATGCGGCGGCGGAATTTCTCCACCTCATCAAACGGCGTGATGCGATCGGATTTCCCATGAAAGAAGAGCATCGGCGGGAGCTTGCGGCGCAGCAGTTGGGTCGGGCTGAGGCACTTGGCGAGCTTGGCCGTGGGGAAGCGCTCCGCCGCAGGGCCCTTGGCGGCGGTGTTGACCAGCGCGCTGAAGAGGATCAGCGCCTGCGGGCTGCATTCCAGCCCATCCACCGGCGGCAGGTCTTTGGGCTTGGGCATCGTGGCGAGCAGCGCCAGAAAAGCGCCGCCGCCGGCACCGCCGATCGTGATCCGGTTGGGGTCGAGGTTGAAGGTATCCGCATTGTAGCGCAGCCAGCGGATGAGGCTGCGGGCGTCCTCGATGGCCTCCTCCGGACCGGTCGCGTGTTTCGCGGAGGTCCGGGTTTCCGCTGCCACCGCCACCGCGCCGCGGCTGGCGAAATGCAGGCAGTGGGGAACGAATTGTGTCGGTGTGGGCGAGTCCCAGAACCCGCCGTGGAAGAACACGAGCGCCGGTCGCGGCCCGGGCGTCGCCTTGTCGGGTAGGAAAAGGTGGGCCTGCACATCGCCCTCCGGGCGTTGCGCGTAAATGTAGGTGGCGGCCCCCTTCAGAATCTCGCGGTCCCGCGCCTCGCCGATCGGCGCCACTCTCTGCAAAATATTGCTCATATCACTGTTTTCCCGCCTGCTCCGCTTTGGAAAGGCGCGATTTGTTTGTTGTGGGATGACCCATCTTGTCCAATCGTTTCGCGCATGCACCGACTAATTTTTGGCATTTTGCTGGTTCTGGCCACTCTCGCCACGGGCCGGGAAGACCTGCGCCAACCGTTGGAATCCACGTATGCCGCGTGGCGGGATGCCATGATCCGGCGGGACGCCCCAGCCTGGCAGCGGACGACCGCCGAGCACCGCAGGGTGGAGGTGCGCAACCGCATCGTTTCCGAGAAACTGCCGTTTCCGGGCGCGCTCTTCGACCTGCCTGCGCCTCCGCCAGCGCTGCAGGGGCTGACTTTTCTCGAGGCGAAACAAAATGGAGCGACGGCGAAAGCCGCGTATTTCGGCAAGATCGACTTCGGCATTGGCGGTGCCCCGAGTGAAAACCTGCTGGTCCTGTCTTTCATCCGCGGTGGCGGCGGCTGGCTTTACGATCGGGCGGATTTCGTCAATCTCGCCGCGCTGCCCGCCGTTCGGAACGAGTTGGCCGCCGGCAATCTCAGCTATTTGAAAGAAACTCCCGAGGCTCAGCCGTCCGGGATCGTCCCGCCGACGCCGATTGCGGCGAGGTCGGCCAAGTATATTGCCAAGGTCTATGTGTTCTGTCCGGGGCGGGAAGTGCAGGTGCAGGTCAACAAGATCAGCCGCCACCGTTTCGCCAACGCCAAGGAGGCCGAGGTCGTCATCGGCGGCGCGGTGGACGGGCCCAACGAGGTGCAGTTCTCGGTCAAGCCGCTTGACGGCGGCACCGGCAAGGAAGTGATGACGATCCGCGTCTATCTGATGCCAGAAGTGGAGAACGCCATGCCGGTCAAGATCTTCGAATACCAACTGGCCGAGGGCGAAAGACCGAAGCCATTCGGCGTGGAAGCCTTCAACGTGGATGCCGCCACCGCCGCGCAACTGGTGGGAAGAGGCCGATGAGAGGGGGCTAGGTGTTCACCTCACGCCAGCGGGCCGTGGTTATTGCCACTCCGGGCTCCCTGGTATGGCGGCTGCTAAAAGAACAAGGCCTGCCGCCAAATCATCGCCCACGCCGTCCCGCCTCATCCGCGAACCCCAATCCCAATCCTAATCCCCACTCGCAACACTTATGAAAACCATCAGCACAGACCCCGTCTGCGGTATGGACGTGAACTCGGGGACCGAGTTCCGGACCACCCATGACGGCACCGAATACCTTTTCTGCAGTGCCGGCTGCCTGAGGAAATTCACCCTCCAGCCCAAGCGCTATCTGGAAACCCCTGCCCCCGCCGCCCATGAGGATCCCGTCAGGAAGCGCGAAAAAGACCGGGGTCGCCGCTGGCAGGACTACATTCCGCTCATGGTCATCATCGGCCTCGCCATTCTCGCCGCCTTGGCCAAGCAGGTCCACTACGCCAACGGCTGGAACGGCATGACGTGGATGCACGACTTCATGGGCTTTTTCCTCGTCATGTTTTCCATGTTCAAATTTTTTGATCTCGATGGCTTTGCCGACGGTTTCCAAATGTATGATCTCCTCGCCAAGCCGGTCCGCGGTTACGCCTACATCTATCCATTTCTGGAACTTGGCTTGGGTCTCGGATACCTTTCACAGTGGCAGCCGGTTTTTATCTACACCTCCACCATCGTTCTGATGGGATTCGGCTCGCTCGGCGTCTTGCGCGCCCTTTCCAAAGGTCTGGATCTCGAGTGCGCCTGCATGGGCACCATCCTCAAAGTCCCGCTCTCCACCGTCGCCCTGATGGAGGATCTCGGCATGGCCGTCATGGCCGCCGCCATGCTTTGGGCCGTGTGGTAACCGCTCCCCATCCCAATCTCCAATCTCCAATCTCCAATCTCCAATCTCCAATCTCCAATCTCCAATC